>JANXXI010000029.1 GCA_025350695.1 Acidobacteriota bacterium | reverse complement strand
GCCTGGATTTTCTCCAGGCTTAGCTTCTCTCCACCTTTCATGCTGATGATCAATCCCCAGCTTCCGACACCTTGCCCCTTCAGGCTCTTCTTGTGTGAGAATCGACCTCCGCTCCAGGCTCTTCTTGCATGAGACAAGACTGGGATGGCGCTCTTGGCCTCTATGATATTCGGACTGTGTCGAGTCCTCAAGAGTTTGTATTGGACCAAACGAAGTTCCAGTGGGCCGGTATTTGCGCAAACGGCGTGGTTTTCGGCGACCCGCAGTTAGCACAGACGTTGCTCGATAGGCGGGCGCAGATGAGGCGGGACATCCCTGATGCGCGCAAGCTTCTGGTGGAACTGCAACGAACGAACGCCACTCCCGAGGCAATCAGAATTGCGCTCCGGCATTGGCAGGATGAGAAGAGTAAGGCATCGCCCCTGGGGCCGGCGGAAAATCTACGGCTTCGGGTAGCCCCGAACGTTTCGCCAATGCATCTACTTAGCTTCATAAAGGGGAAGCAGGATTCCGATGCGGCGGAGCAGATGTTGCGGACGTTGGATGGCCTGGAAACTCGCTTGAGATAATAGCCTTCCTGTGTTCATTCTTGAAAAGTCGACCGGTCCACTGGCGCTCATCCGACAAGTAACCGGGAGAAGCTTTAAGGCGCAGCCGGGGCGCCTTCCACTTTTTTCACCGGAGCGTGTGGCGGGTAACCACTTTCGGGATGCCGGGGGATCCAGAATCGCAAGGGCCCCTTCGCCTTGCCGGCCGGTCTAACGTTAGGACCATCATGCGACCCATCGCCCATATCCGCGCGTGCCTCGTCGAGCTTCGCCATCAACTGCTTAACCACTTCCTGATTTGCCGCAGCCAGGTTAGTCGATTCGCCGATGTCGGCCTTCAGATCGTAAAGCTCGCCCGACACAAGCAGCTTCCAGTTCTTGTAGCGAACAGCCTCGAGTTTGTTCGCGTGGTAGAAGTAGAATGTCTGGTGGCCCGAACCGCCCCCGGCAGTTAGTAACTGAGTAAGATCGTGACCATCGATCTTACGATCGCCCGGAGGGGTGGTTCCGGCGAGGGCGGCGAAGGTGGGCAAGATGTCCATGTTCGACACGATTTCTTCGGACACCTGTCCCTGTTTAATCTTGCCAGGCCACCAGGCGATGGCTGGTACCCGCAGGCCTCCCTCCCAAGTACTGGCCTTGTTACCACGCAAGGGCCTGTTAACCCCACGCGGCGTGCCGCCGTTGTCACTGAGGAAAATCACCAGCGTGTTGGGCGCATGTCGCTCTACTGCTTTGAGAATCTGGCCCACGCTGTCATCAATCTCGGCGACGGAATCTGCGTACAGGCCCTTTCCTGTCTTGTCGCGCCAGGCCTTTCCGGCGGCCAGAGGCGCGTGCACCATGGAATGAGGCAAGTAGAGGAAGAAGGGCCGTCCCGCATTCTTTTCAACGAATGACACGGCTTCTTTTGTGTAATCCGCAGTGAGGGAATCCTGATCGGTAACCTCACGAATCACTTTTTCGTTGCGGATCAACGGCAGTGGCGGATGAGGGTAGTCCATGGCCCCCTGCGGCTTGGGGGTTGGGCGCATGTCGTTCGAATAAGGCAGGCCGTAGAATGTATCAAAGCCGTGGCGGGTGGGCATGAATTCGGGTTGGTCCCCTAAATGCCACTTACCGATGCAGCTAGTAACATACCCTTTCTGCTTGAGTAACTTCGCCACTGTAATCTCCGTGGGATTCAGCCCGTGCCAATCGCCTGGCATCAGCACGGCGTGCCAGGAACCGAACGACAAACCAACGCGCTTGGGGTAGCAGCCGGTCATTAGGGATGCGCGCGACGGGGAACATACGGGGGCCGAGTACCATGAAGTGAATCGGAAGCCTTCGCGCGCCATGCGGGCCAGATGGGGAGTGTAGTTGACTTCGGAGCGGTACGGCTCAATGTCGGCATAGCCCATGTCGTCGCAAAGAATGAGGACGAAGTTGGGTTTAGGGGTGGAAGTCTGCGCCGCGGCAAGAGTTGGCAGGATGGATAAAAAGGATCGGCGAGAGAGCATTTTGCGTAAGTATATCAAGCATCCTTAGGTCCGTCGTGAATGCGGTCCGGCGCTATCTGATATACTTCCGCGAATGTCCTCAAAGCAACTGGTGTACGCATCTCTCGCGGTCTTGTTCCTAATTAACATCCTAAACTTCTACGATCGCAACGTAGCTGGGGCGCTTACTGAGCCGCTGAAACAGGAATTCAAGTTGAGCGATGGTGAAGTGGGGCTGCTGAACAGCGCCTTCATTTGGCTGTACGCCCTGGCGGGTCTGCCCTTGGGGCGGCTGGCCGACAAGGGGAATCGCAAGTTGATTCTGTTCGGTGGCGTAGTGGTTTGGTGCTTGCTTACGGCCTCCACCGCCTTGGCGCAAACCTACTGGCAATTACTTGTGGCGCGGTTGGGTGTTGCCGTTGGGGAAGCGGTGGTGGCGCCGACGGCAACCAGTTGGATCGGCGACTTGGCTCCGCCGGAGAAACGATCCCGCGCGTTGGCTGTGTTCATGTTGGGCGTGCCCATTGGCGGCGCGCTGAGTTATGCGTTCAGCGGTCCCATCGCGCAGACCCATGGATGGCGTGCGGCCATGGTGCTTGCCGCGGCGCCTGCATTGCTACTTGCGCCGGCGCTGTTGCTGATCAACGAACCGCGGCGTGGTGCGGCGGAAACGCATGGGGCCGGGCCTGATTCCGGGCAATCCATGTGGTCCGTACTGCGTATTCCTACTCTCCGCTGGATCATCGCATCGGGGGTGTTTCTGAACTTCAACATGTATGCGATTCACGTGTTCCTGCCTTCGCTGTTGATCCGCATTCACGGCATGACGCTGGCAAACGCGGGCTTGGCCGTGGGCGCGATCCTGGCCTCGGGCGGATTAATGGGGGCGGGTTTGGCGGCTTATCTCGGTGACCGAATCATCCTCAAGCATCGCAATGGGAGAATGAAACTGGCCGCACTGTTCGCCGTTGTAGGAGCTCCATTAGCCTTGTTTGGCGTATTGCAACCAGTTGGGGCAGTCTGGATGTCGGCGATATTTCTGGTTGGCGCCTATGCTTGCTGCAATAGTTACTATGGCTTGGTTTACGCATCGATTCAGGATATTGTGCCACCGCGATTGCGCGCCAGCACGATGTCGATCTACTTCATGTTGATGTACTTTTGTGGAGCCTCCATGGGTCCGTTGCTCACCGGAGCATTGAGTGATTGGCGTGCGCGGGCAGCAGCGGGTACGGAGGTGATTAACGCTCAGCATCGCGCCATCGGTTTGCAGGAGGCTATGCTGATCTTACCCGTATTAGCGCTGTTGCTGGGGGCGGTGCTTTATGCCGGGTCACGGACCATCGCGACGGATATATCGCACCGGGAAAAGTTGGCAAGGGACACTGGAGTAGCGGCATAAAGCCATTAGTTAGGTTGTTCCCTTAAGGAGACACTCGCGAGCTGTGGAAGGCACCGAATTGTTCGAGACTCGCGACAAGTATTTCGCTTAGTCTTCTTCGGAACCACTAGTTACACGCAGCACGGCGAGGAAAGCCTCTTGCGGAATGTCCACGCGGCCGACGCGCTTCATTCGCTTTTTGCCTTCCTTCTGCTTTTCAAGTAACTTACGTTTACGCGAAATGTCGCCGCCGTAGCACTTGGCCAGGACGTTCTTGCGGATGGCTGGAATGGTCTCGCGAGAAACAATCTTTGCGCCAATCGCGGCTTGCAGCGCCACTTCAAACATCTGGCGGGGTATAAGTTTGCGCAGCCGTTCGATTAGTGTCTTACCGCGTTCGTAGGCGGAATCCTTATGGACGATCATCGACAACGCATCTACCGGTTCGCCTGCTACGAGAACATCGAGCTTCACCATGGGCGACACGCGATAGCCAGCCATGTGGTAATCGAGCGACGCGTAACCTTTTGAGCAGGACTTCAACCGATCATAGAAATCGAGCACGATTTCGTTGAGGGGCACTTCGTACACCAGCATGACGCGGCCGCCGCTGATGTACTCGAACTTCTTCTGATCGCCGCGCTTTTCTTCGAGAAGTTTCAACACTTCACCGACGAAGTCTTCGCGAGTGATCACGGTGGCTTCGATGATGGGCTCTTCGATTTTTTCGATCTTACTTGGGTCGGGGAATTTGGTTGGATTGTCGACTTCGATCAACACACCGTCGGTGCCGGTGATTTTGTAGCGCACTCCGGGGGCGGTAGTGATCAGATTGATGTCGAACTCACGTTCCAGCCGTTCCTGCACGATTTCCATATGCAGCAGGCCGAGGAAGCCGCAGCGGAAACCGAAGCCTAGGGCAGCGGAATTTTCGGGCTCGAAATTGAGGGCGCTGTCGTTCAAACGCAGCTTTTCAAGGGCATCGCGAAGAAGCCCGTGTTCGTGGCTTTCCACCGGATAAAGACCAGCGAACACCATGGCTTTGATTTCTTCAAAACCAGGCAACGGTTCTGAGCAGGGCTTCAAGTGATCGGTAATTGTATCGCCGATTTTCGCATCGCTGATGGTCTTGATGTTGGCCATGACGAAACCGGCTTCGCCCGCCGCCAGTTCCTGGCAAGCGATGGGTTTGGGCGATTGGTAGCCTAACGCTTCGACGTTGTAAACGGCGCCGTTCGACCACAGGCGGATCTTTTGCCCTACTCGTATGGTCCCATCAATGATACGCATTAAGATAATAACGCCACGGTATGGATCGAACCAGCTATCGAAGATTAGCGCGCGCAAGGGAGCATCGACGATGCCGCGCGGCGGGGGTACTTTCTTGACCACGGCTTCGAGAATATCCTCAATCCCAATGCCTTGCTTCGCACTGGCTAGCACGGCTTCGCTGGCATCAATGCCAATCAACTGCTCGATCTGTTCCTTGATGCGTTCAGGCTCGGCCGAAGGTAGATCGATCTTGTTGATCACCGGGATCAGGTCAAGGTTGTGGTGCAGCGCGAGGTAAGTGTTGGCCAGCGTTTGCGCCTCAACGCCTTGCGATGCATCGACGACAAGTAGCGCGCCTTCGCATGCCTGGAGGCTGCGCGCCACTTCATAGGTGAAGTCGACGTGGCCCGGTGTGTCGATCAAGTTAAGCTGGTATTCGTTGCCGTCTTTCGCTTTGTAAGTGAGACGAACGGCGTGCGCCTTGATGGTAATGCCACGCTCGCGTTCGAGGTCCATCGAGTCGAGCACCTGTTCCATCATTTCGCGTTTGGTGAGGTTACCACAGAATTCAAGGATGCGATCAGCGAGCGTGGATTTGCCATGGTCGATGTGCGCGATGATAGAGAAATTGCGGATAAAAGCGGGGTTCATGCGGTAGAATAAGGCTGAAACCTCGATTATCCCATATATGTCCCCCGCCCACATCCAAATAAACGATGCTGTGGATCGTGTAGTAACTATAACTATCTCGCGACCCGAGAAGCTGAACGCGTTGAACGCCCAGACTTTGGGCGAAATTGAGGCGGCGTTTGAAGGGGTTGCGACCGATTCGAGAGTGGGGGCGGTGATCCTCACTGGCGCTGGACCGAAATCGTTTGTGGCGGGCGCCGATATTGAGGGTTTAGCCAAGGCGTCGCCGATTGGAGCGCGCGAAATTGCACTGCATGGACAACGGGTTTTCCGGCGAATCGAGACGTGCGGCAAGCCGGTGATTGCGGCGGTGAATGGTTTTGCGCTGGGTGGCGGATTGGAACTGGCGATGGCTTGCACGGTGCGAGTGGCTTCGACGAACGCAAAGCTGGGACAACCGGAGGTGAAGTTGGGAATCGTCCCTGGTTTTGGTGGTACGCAACGATTGCCGTTGCTGGTGGGGCGTGGCCGCGCGATGGAGATGCTGCTAACGGGCGAGCCGATTACGGCCACTGAGGCGTATCGAATCGGATTAGTGAATCACGTTGTTGAGCCTGAGCAGTTGCTCGACAAGGCCAAAGAGATTGCGCTGAAAATGTTGGCCAACGCGCCTGTGGCATTGGCGCTTACGATGGAAGCGGTGGATGTTGGGCTGGCTTGCGGATTGGAGCAGGGCCTGCAATTTGAAGCAACCGCGTTTGGGCTGTCTGCGGCGACTGAAGACAAGCGCGAAGGGACGCAGGCGTTCCTTGAAAAACGCAAAGCAAAGTTTTCCGGAAAGTAATATGTACAACACAATTGAAGGTAATTTGGATGCCAGCGGATTGAAGTTCGCGATCGTGGTGGCGCGTTTCAACAGCTTTATCACTGAGCGGCTTTTGGATGGAGCGATGGACGGGATTGTCCGGCACGGCGGCAAAGCGGAGGATGTGGACGTGGTACGCGTTCCTGGTTCGTGGGAACTTCCGTTGACCGTGGCGGAAGTGGCGAAGACGAAGAAGTACGATGCGATTCTTTGCCTGGGCGCCGTGATTCGCGGGGATACGCCGCACTTCGATTACGTGGCGGGCGAGGCTGCCAAGGGCGTGGGGCAAGTGGCAATGCAGACGGGCGTGCCGATTGCGTTCGGCGTGTTGACGACGAACACCGTGGAGCAGGCGGTGGATCGCGCGGGGGCGAAGCACGGCAACAAGGGTTTTGATGCGGCTACGACGGCGATTGAAATGGCTAACGTGCTGCGCCGTTTGCGGAGTAACTCCTAAAAGTGCCAACTCGATTTGAGTCGCGGCGACGCGCTTTGCAGATGCTGTATCTGTGGGATATGCGGCGTCAAACGGTGGAGGATGCCGTGGGTTCTTACTACGACTCGCTGTATTCGGAGGAGGAAGAGGTAAAGCCCGATGCCGATCCGTTTATGGAAGAGTTAGTGGCGGGAGCGGTGAGTAAGATCCCTGAGTTAGATGAAGTAATTACTAAGTACGCGTCTAACTGGCGGCTGGATAGGATGCCGATGGTGGATCGGAACCTGTTGCGGTTGGCGGTGTATGAGATTTTGTATCAGGGGACGCCGACGGCGGTGGCGATTGATCAGGCTCTCGAGTTGGCGCGCCGGTTTAGTGGGGATGAGTCGGTGGGGTTTGTGAATGGGGTTTTAGATGCGGTGGCGAAGGGACGCGGGGCTGGGTCGACTGGCGGGTAGCCTTGCCGGATTGTCTAAAGAGGACGCCAGATTGTGGTTTTCACTCGTTGGCAGAAGTTAGCGATTGGCATCGAAACAGTTGCGCTACAGAGCATACAATGGGCTGGGCTAAGCGATGCGCAACATGCGCCAAGAGTGGCTCATCTGGTGGAAGTCCACGGCTTCTTCCCGAAATCGGTTCTCTGAAACAGGCTTAAGGCGAAGTGGCCGTACGACGGGTGCTGCATCTCCCGCAAGAGGAGCCGATCATATTCGGCTCCGCCGTCAACTGCTCCATACCTATACGGATGGACTGCTCCCCTCCATTGCCCAAGTTCAAGCCGTAGTCGATCAACGGCTTGAAGCTTGCCGCGATTGCCCCGTTTGCCACGTCGGCCTGATGGTTCGCACCCGCATCATCGCACCTGTGCGCCTGGTGGATTCCTCATGATCTATCCGGCCTCCAATTCGCCGCCTGCTCGTTGTTTCCACTGCGATCACTCCACGGAGTCCGTTGCTCGGGTGCCCCCATTATATGGCTCGCCTTTTCTGCTCAGCATCGAGTTGCCTTCACTTGCCAACCCATCATCGGTGCTCATAATTATCCAAATCACCGGAAGTTCCCGTTGCTTTTCTTCGCTAGCACCCTCTGGAAATTCACCGTTTCCATCAGCCCTTCGATTGAAACTACATAAGGCGCGAGCTCCTGCGTTACTCACGCGTTTAGTTCATTGCGCGTTTTCACCACCGGGCGGGCTCAGCCTTGCCCGCTCCCTCAACTTCTCACCCCGCCCCGCCGATGAGAACTTAAACAATCACGCACGATCCATAAACTCAATAGCTTCTCTTTTCTGCTACTTGCATTGCTGAAACGGGCCGCACTTATATTCACATCCTTCACACTCTGACTAGCACAATGTTGCGAAGGAGGATATTCAGGAATGTGCATCTCAAAATCTGTTGGGCAGGGTGGAGCCAACAATCGAGCTGAGTCGAAAGTCGTTCAAGCTCTCTTGAATGAAAACTTAGGCCGGCTGAAACCATTTCCTCCAATCATCGTCGATGGAAATCCTGGCAAGCAGACCATAGACATGATCTCGGAATTCCAAAGAAGAGTTCTTCCGCAATTGACGGCCTCAGGTCATGTCGATCCAGCCAGCCCGACGCTGCGTGAGTTGCGCGCCGGAATGAACCGCGGTCTCAGCTTGGACAAACTGCAGGCCATCATGACCACTGCCTCACCCGCCGACATCGTCCGCTACTTTAAACCGTTACTCGCAAACATGGCTACAAATCAGATCAATACTCCGTTGAGAATGGCGCACTTTCTGGCTCAAGTAGGACACGAAAGTGGGCACTTGCGCTACTGCGAAGAACTGGCCGACGGGGAAGCTTATGAAGGCCGCACCGACCTGGGGAACACGCAGCCTGGCGATGGGCCCCGGTTCAAAGGAAGAGGCCTTATCCAACTTACCGGACGCGCCAACTATGTCGCATTCGGAGCCGCCCGTCAACGGGACTTTGTCACCGGCGCAAAAAACTTGCTGCCGGCAACCGATCCCAACTTGGCCGTGGATGTCTCCTGCTGGTATTGGACAGCCCACACTCTGAACACGTTGGCGGATGTGGATGACTTAAAAACCATAACAAAGAAGATCAACGGAGGATTCAATGGACTGGCGGATCGTGCTGAAAACCTGCAGCGCGCTAAATGCCTCTTGGGCGCTTAAATTTGCCCTATGTGCGATAGTCAAAGACTTTCGCCCTCCCAACTCTTCCGCTAGCAGAGGCGGCAAACGTCCGCGATTGCCGCCCATGTATATTCTGTCCGGGCCCGAAGTCCCGATGTATTCCTTCCTTCGCAAAGTGGTTCAGGAGCGAGTGAATGGATGCATGAGGACCGTGAAGACACTCAACCCGAGGCTCAATATAATGCGCAAGGCGAGCGATATTCAGGTCAACTATTTGTTTTGTTGATTGCTGTAACTAAGTTGACCTACATTTTCTATTACTCGCACCTTAGTAGGCAAGGAGACAATGTTATGAAACAACATTTTCTGTTCGCTTACATTTGCCTTTCCAGCACGCTGGTCATGGCAGCACCTATTTCAAACGTCCTTGGCACCGGTGTTACTACCGGCAACGCCGCGCTCGTGGCAGCCAACCTTCCGCAATCCACGCCGGTCACCCTCGATGGCCGGTTTACCGTCACTGGTCCGCTGAGCAATTTGTCCGCTTACACAAACAAGCAGGCGCCATACTACACTGAAACAACACCAGGGCCGAATCGCTGGATTACGGCGGGCGCTCCGATAATCGGTCCTGGATTTGGTGGTATCGCTCTAGCGACAAATACTGGGATCTATGACTTTTCCTACCAGTTTGACTTAACCGGATTTAATCCCGCTTCGGCCACAATCACCGGAGCATGGGCGACCGACAATTGTGGAGAAATTTGGCTCAACGGATTTACGGGAAACAGCGTGGGCGGTGGCAATACCAACTGCGCTAATTCATCATCGGCCTTCACCGCGCTAACGCTTTTCACCATCAATTCGAGTAACACAACCTTTAACGCGGGCATCAATACGCTCGAATTTCGAGTATATAACTCTAGTGGGCCGATGGCGCTCTTAGTTACAAACGTCGAGTCAAACGCGACCGCAACTCCAGAGCCCGCCACTAATGCCTTAGCCGGCATTGCCCTAACCGCGATCGGTTTGTTGCGTTATAAGCGGAAGACGAAAAACCATCCCTTAGTCACGACGCATTCAGCTTCGGCGAAGCCGCAAATGGCAATACTAGCACTCCTGTTCGGCGTGTGCGCCGCGCCATCGGCTCATGCCGGTCTGGTAAGTAGCCTTCCTGGATTGCAGTCCATTACGTTCTTTGAAGCAACCGGTCCGATTACCGCAAACACGTTTTTAGTGGGTAGTGCACAACTTCTGAGCAAACTTTCCGACGCCGGTCTTGCTTCAACCCCGGACTTCGTTGGCCTTGGAAGCGAAAAATATGACGTTTTCTACTCGAACGCCAACGGAACTCCGAATGTGAACGGAGACTGCGTGACAATTGAAGCTATATTTCCAACAACGACCGGCGGTGGCGGACTAAACATTGCGCAAGTTCGCTTCAATCTTGCATCTACCTCGGTGGATGCTAACGCAGTCTGCAGTGCTGTGTACAACGGGCCTAACTCCATTCCTGGCTCAGCCGCTTTCGCAGTGGATGGCAACCCCGCCACGGCGAGTACGATGGGCAGCACGCCAGGGTTTCCAAGTGACCCAACTCGCCTCAGGCTCACCGTCACGGTTACGCCCGAACCGTCCACCTTCCTGTTGGTCGGCCTCTCCGCACTCATTGTTGGAGTGTCAAAGCGAGTTCGACAACACCTTGTGCAAGGGAATTGACACAGAGAATGAACTACGTAAAACCTAACGCGCTAGGCGGCGGGAATCCGCCGCCTAAGGGTCGTATGGAGCTAAAGAGCATCCCCAAAAGACGCGATAATATCCAAATGCCTCTCATCCTCTTACTCCCACTTTCACTCTTCGCGGGCTTTCTGGAACAAGGACCCATTCGGGGCCAAGCGTTCAGCGGACTGTTGTCCACCACCTATGCCCTGGCTGCCATCGCGATCCTCTTCCGCTGGGTGCAACAGGATTCAGCGGCGAGCAAATCCAAAATATCGTGGATGTTGAAAATCACTCTGGTCATCCTCACGGTCTTCGCGCTTCCATACTATTTCGTCCAATCCCGAGGCTGGTTCGGCGGCGCTAAATTACTAGGTCAAGCTTGGGTCATATTCATCGCCGCCATGCTTTGCTACCGGCTCGGGTGCTCGTTCGCATGAGACTTAGCCTCTTCCTGTTCGCCAGCGCGTCCACCTTCGCGCAGGGTGTCATCAACGACGTCACACAGCTGAATCCCATCCCTGTCGCCCGTGTCGTCACGCCCACCTCCATCGAACAGATCGTAGCTGAGGTGAAGGCCAATCCATGTCCGATTTCCATCGGCGGAGGCCGCTTCAGCATGGGAGGGCAAACGGCAACCCAAGGCGCCTTGCAACTTGACATGCGGCAGTTCGACAGAGTGATCGATTTGGATAGGCAGAAGAAGGAGATTACCGTACAGGCCGGCATCACTTGGCGCAAGATTCAGGAGTTCATCGACCCGCATCAACTTTCTCTTCAGGTTATGCAGTCCTACGCAAATTTCACAGTAGGAGGCGCGCTGTCGGTCAACGCGCACGGGCGCTACATGGGCATGGGTCCAGCCGTGCTTTCCGTGAAGTCGATTCGTCTAGTGCTGGCCAATGGCGATGTGGTGCTGGCAACACCCGACACGAATCGGGAGCTGTTTTATGGCGCAATCGGTGGCTACGGCGCCATGGGTGTGATTGCCGAAGCCACGCTCCGCTTGGCCGACAACGTAAAGGTGGAGCGCCGCACCCAACTAATGCCTTTCACCGCTTATGCTGATTACTTTCAAAAGCAGGTGCGCGGTAAGACCGACATCATCTTCCACAATGCCGACATGTATCCCGACGCTTTTGAATCGGTGCGCGTTACCTCTTACGTGAAAACAGATAAACCCGTAACAGTTGCGGACCGCCTCATTCCCATCGACAGGGATTACCGCACTCTCCACTGGATGCATCTGGTGAATTCCGAGTGGCCGGGTGGCAAGCTTATGCGCCAGTTCTTCGGCGAACCCTTTCTGAACCGAGGCGAAAAAGTGGTTTGGCGTAACTACGAGGCCAGTTACAACGTGCAGGAGTTAGAGCCCGCCTCACGTGAAAAATCCACTTACGTGCTGCAAGAGTTTTTCATTCCTGTCGGCGATCTGAATTCGTTCGCCCCGAAGATGGTTCAGATTCTCCAACGTCACAACGTCAACACTATTAATATCTCCATTCGCCACGCCTATCCCGATCCCGGAACCCTGCTGGCTTGGGCGCGGGAAGAGGTATTCGCTTTTGTTCTCTATTACAAACAGGGCACGTCGCACGCTGACCGGCATGAGGTTGCTATGTGGACGCGCGAGTTGATCGATGCCGCCATCGCCCATCGCGGCGCTTACTACCTGCCGTATCAAATCTGGGGAACCGATCAGCAGTTCCACAAAGCCTATCCGCGAGCCGACGAGTTCTTCGCGCTCAAAGCCAAAGTAGATCCAACTTATAAGTTCCGCAACAAGTTATGGGATGCATACTATCATCCGGTTAACTTACCAGCTTCTCAAGCCCCAAGCGGCGACCCCGCCGAACGGCTGGCGAAGACCCCAATTACAAGCGGGACGAGGCGCAGACGTATCTGACGTTGCCGGAATGGTATCTGGTTTACAGCCCGAAGGCATGATCCAAACTCATCGCCAGCGAAAACCAAGCCATCTGCTTCATTGCTTCGCGGCGGTTCTTTTTGTCCATTCGGCTGCACTCCATTACCCCATGATAGTTGTTTGCGGCAAGCGCCTCAACGAAGCCCAAAGCAATAGAGAGACGAGCGCGTCCTCAGATAGATGCGATTGTCGGCGATCGCCGGGGTGGCGTAAGTTTCCTCACCCATATCGTTCACGCCCAACACTTCCCATTCTCCGCCGGCTTTAAGCACTGTCAACTTACCCGCTTCGTTAAGAAGGTAGATCTTTCCGTTGGCGGCCACAGGCGATGCATAGTACTCGCCTAGACTATCGGCTGCTCGTCCCTGCTTCAGAATCTCACCCGTCGCCACATTAACCGATGTTGTAATGCCGCCATCCTTCACCATGTAATAGACGCCTTTGTAGAGCACGGGCGACGGCACGTAAGGCAAATTACGCTTCATCCGCCACTGCACCGCCGAGGCCGGCAACAAGCCCTTGGCGTCGCCTGGTTTGATCGACAGAATCCCGTATTCGCCGCCTTGGCCGAATCCCTCCGCCGTCTTCCACTCCGCGACGTCAATGAAGCCGTCGTGGTTTGCGTCCAGCCAACCGAAATGCTCGGACCAATCTTTATCGGCGCTAAACTCTTGCTTGGAAACGCGACCATCTTTATCCTTGTCATACTGCGCCAGGGTTGACTCAAACGAAGGGAGCCAAGCCTTGTCGTGCCCTGAGGAAAAGGCAATCAGCGAATCCCCATTCCACACTGGCACTCCCATCGCCCCTTCGGAATTAACTGGCGTCCACCACACTCGCTCACCCGTCGAAAGGTAGTATGCATCAATACGTGTCGTAGCCGTCACAATGACCTGCTTTTGCCCCTTTGTGGCCGAGGTAACAATAGGCACACTCCAGCCCATGCCGATACCGGCCCGTTCCGTTTTCCAGCGCTGCTTCCCACTGTTCTTATCCACCGCAAGCAGGAACGAACCTGCATTGTGGTCGCACTGCAGCAGCACCAAATCGCCTTCAACAACAGGCGACGACGCCATGCCATAGAAGTTATCGAACGGCCCCAAGCCGAGCCGCCATCGCTCCTTGCCATCCTTCGAATAGCTAATCAAGCCGAAGTCAGAAAAGAACACGTAAACATTTTGGCCATCGGCCGCGGCGCTGGGCGAGGCGGCGTCGTTAGCCTTAAACACTTTCTGCTTGTGCACGGATTTCACTTCGCGCCGCCACAGCAGTTTGCCATCCGCCAAGTTGTAACACAGCGTGATCAACAGGTCACCTTCGCTGGCGGTAAGGTACAACCGATTGCCCGCAAGGATGGGTGAGGACCGGCCGAAGGGCACGCCGGCTTTCCAAAAGACGTTCTTCGAGGGGCTGACTTCGCTAGGCAGGTTGGTGGAGCTTTCGTCCACACCCGCGCCGTTCGGTCCACGGAAGCGAGGCCAGTCGGCGCCTTGTACCGTCGCCCAAAGAAGGAAGGAGGCCAGGAAGATTCTCATATGAACATTATAGTTTCATGCGGAAGAACCTAGCTTGCAGGGTTCGTTCTCGAACTTGCTCCTGTCTGGAATCGCTGAATTAGCCCGGGTTCTGGGAGCATAGACGAAAAACGAATCCAGTCGGAACGGTGACAACCGATTTTTAGCCACTTTTAAACCACTTACAGCCAGAACCCTTGACCCCACCTGCTACCCTTAAGTTAGAGAGAAAAACTCCTGGCCAGGAACCTCTCGTTACAAGCGCTCTCCCTCAAGGAGGGTCAGCTCTCGGATCGATTCGGGCAGCTCCAAACAAGACCGGTTGGGTTGGTCATACGAAAACTTGTGTTGGTCCTTCGGTGTGATGACCGAAGGATCAAGCCTGTAAATCAGGTAAAAGTTGCCTTGGGCGGTAACTTCATCAGGTGAATTATGACCAACCTCTCCGGTTGTTTTTTCAAAGTAAGTCGAGCGGGCGGCCGTAGTCTGCCTGGCCGCTGCCATATAATAGGTCCAAGTATGTCCTCGAACAACGTATCCCGACGCCATTTCTTCTTCGGCGCCCTACTCGCTGGCCCTGTGCCCGCCGCCGGTTTCGGCTCGGTCCCCTCGCTGCGCGCCCTAGGCTACAAGCCTTACTACGACAAGCTGAACGTAGCCGCCGTCGGTTGCGGCGGTCAAGGCGGCGTCGATTTGAACGAAGCCGCGAAAACCGAAAACATCGTAGCCATGTGCGATGTCGACGAAAACCGCGCAGGTGCTAACTTCGCCAAATACCCGAAGGTTCCCAAGTACAAAGATTTCCGTGTGATGCTCGACAAAGAAGGCAAGAATATCGACGCGGTCACCATCGGCATTCCCGACCACATGCACGCTACCGTTGCCCTCGCCTGCATGCAGCGAGGCAAACATGTTTACTGCGAAAAGCCCCTAACCCGCACCCCGTGGGAAGCGCGTCTGCTGTTCGATGCCGCCGCTAAGTACAAGGTCGCGACGCAAATGGGCAACCAAGGCTTCTCACACGAAGCCAACCGCACCGCCGCCGAAATCATCTGGTCCGGCGAAATTGGTGACGTAACAGAAGCCCACATTTCCGTCACACCCGGCACGCATCCCACAGCCTTGAAGGATTTTCCCCCAGGTGAAGACGTCCCCAGCACCATCGATTTCGACCTGTGGCTTGGCGGCGCATCGAAGCGGCCCTTCAGCAGTTACTACGCTCCTTATAATTGGCGCGGCTTCCTGGAATTCGGTACCGGACAAATCGGCAATTGGGCCACGCACACAGCCGGCCCTGTTCAAACCGCGCTGATGCTAGGCGCGCCTATCAGCCTGGAACGCATTTTCGTGCAGGGCGAAAGCTCTGTCACGTTCCCAACGCAAGCCGTGGTTCAACTGAATTTCCCAGCTCGTGGTAAGATGCCGGCTGTTAAGGTTTTCTATCACGACGGACCGCGCAGTGACGACAATCACGCGTACCAGGTTCCCGGCATGGAAAACGAAACCATTTTGCCACCGGTGGATAACTTGGGGGACAAAGGCCGAGGAGCTGTTAGAAACAGACCGAACGGCCCACCGGCCGGCTTTGGTGGCAGCCGTAAAAGCGGAGCCCCCGCGGGAGCGCCGATGGGTGCTGGCGGCCCAGGCGTCAAAGTGTTCGGGGATCGCGGACCCGGCGCCAAACCTGGAGTGCTCACCGGCAACGGCTCGGTCTTCATCGGCACGAAGGGAATCCTTGCAACGTCTTCGCGCGGAGAAGGCGTGCACTTACTGCCCGCCGAAAAATGGAAGGATTACAAGCTGCCTCCGCAACTGCTCACCCGCTCCCCAGGCCACATGCTCGATTGGGCCCGCGCTTGCAAAGGAGGAGAACCCAGTTGCTCCGATTTCAGCATCTCCGCGCCGTATGCAGAATGGCTGGCCCTCACGGCCATCGCACTTCACGTTCCCGGAAAGCTCGATTGGGATCCAAAGGCCATGCGCTTTACCAACAACGCTGAAGCCAATAAGTTCGTCAAGCCAGTGTTCCGCAAGGGCTGGGAACTGAAGCTGTAATTCGGACTAAACCGGCCCTCAAATCAAGGTTGGGGGCTGGTTTCTGATCGGCGATAAAGAATGAAACCGTCCGTGCGCCCCGCAATCTGATAGTGCCTTAACCACACCCGCAAATCTTCATACTGGTCAATGGCCAACGCCGGATTGTACGGTCCAAGGCCGTCGGCAATCCAGGTTGGACTCGTCCCCAGAAGCAGACTCCGATTCCGACGCGCCAGTTCAGGGGCCACGGAGCGTGTGCTGGTCAAGTGCCGATCCGCAATCACTCCAGTAAGCGGCTGCGAATCCAAGAACGGCGTTCCCGTGCGGAGGCCGGTTAGTGCGAACAGGTCAGGCCGGTAACCCCAGACCAACAGCGTATCGCCCGTTGCAGTCTTCATCGCCCTAGCCGCCGCCGCCGTGTCGTTCGACATAGCCAAATCGCGCCAATCGTGCGGACGATGCGCCACTTGGTCGGCCGCCAATTGTAAGTAGCGTGGGCCGAAGCGGGCGAATGGGATCAGCAGGAATGCCATCGCCGCCAGCCGCCACGTACTCCGGGGGATCAGCATCAGGCCCCGTGCCCCAAGCAGAGTTGCCACGGGTAGCAATTGGAAATAGTACCGAGGAAAAAATCGCCAACCGGCGCAAACGGCGGCAAGCGAGATGGCGAACCAAATCACGAATCGCCACTCGCGCTCGCGCCAAAACCAAATGGCGGCGCCTACAAGAAAGGTCGCGTGGAAGCCCGCCCAACTCGCGGTCCGCGTGAATCCTTCGGACGTTGCGAACGTGTTCGCCGAATAAAGAAAGCCCCACTCCCAAACCTGGCGCCACCAACCATCCAACGCCCCCATTGCAGTCAGCGCCCCCAGCCACACCGCGCAACATCCGCCGAACGCGGCGGCGAAAGCGAATAGTTGGGGCATCAAAAACGCGGAGCATACGGGCAACAAGAATACGGCTTTGGCATTCAAGGCAAGCGCCACTCCGCAAGCTAATCCCGCCTTGGCTCCTTCGCCCCGCCAAGCCCAGAAAACCGCCAGCACGTGCGGCACGATCATGAGCATGTCCGGACCCAACACCAGCACCGCGGACGGAATCCAGAACGTAAGCGCGAACGCCATCAGCGCAGCGGCCAGCAGCGATTCACGTTCCCCCCACAGGGCGCGCGCAAACTTAGCAGTCACCCAGGCGGCCAGCAACACATACAACGCACTCGCAATTCGTAGCGCCAAGCCGGTACGCGCCCCCCACAAAAGATAAACCGCCGGGAACAGCGGCGGCTTATCGAACCAGAAGTCTTTGTAAATGGTCTTGCCCGCCAAAATCTGAATCGCGGCAGCTGTCGGGTAACCTTCTTCCACCCAAACAATTTTCAAATGGCACAAGCGCGTGGCAATGACCACCAGTGCGATAAGCGCCCACACCGCGCGCTGATTCATTCCCTATTTACGCTCCAAAATCCGGTGCAGGGCCTTGCGGAAATCAGTGCCATAAAGTGGATCGGCAAGGGCAAATTCGACAAATGTTTCGAAATAGCTGGGGAAATTGCCGATATCATAGCGGCGGTCGGCTGGAGTTAGCTTCAGCGCCAACACACGCTTACCTTCTTCGCACAACAGTTGGATGGCGTTAGTGAGCTGAATTTCTCCACGCTTATCGGGCTTGACGCGGCGGATCATGTCGAAAATTAGCGGCGAAAAAGCGTACCGGCCCGATATGGCCCAGCGGCTTGGCGCCTCATTTTGCTTGGGCTTTTCCACTAGATTTTTGACCCTGACCCAGTCACCTTCGCCTTCGCCCGGATCCACAATGCCGTAACTGGAAACTTCATGCGCATCCACTTCTTCCACGGCCACTATGCAGCTGGCGCGCATTTCGGTAAACAGTTCAGAAATTCGTGCAACGGCTTTCGATTCGCCGTTCATGCCAAGGATCGAGTCGCCCAAGGCCACCACGAATGGTTGTTCGCCGGCGAAACTCTCACCGCACAAAATGGCATCCCCGAGGCCTTTTTGTTGGCGCTGACGGGTATAAAAGAAGTTGGCTTCGAGTTCCTCGAATTTCAATTCGTCCAGCAATTCCTGTTTATTTGTGTTGGCCAGAACGCGGGTCAATTCAGGATCGCTATCGAAATGGTTTTCAATTGACGCCTTGTTTCGGCCGGTGACAAACAACATTTGGTTGACGCCATTGGCTACAAGCTCTTCAGCCACATATTGAACGATTGGCTTACGGGCGACGGGGAGCATCTCTTTGGGTTGGGATTTGGTAGCCGGCAACAGGCGGGTTCCATGGCCGGCGACAGGGATAATTGCGCTTCTAATCACCTAACAAATATAGCGAACATTAGGATTAGACGTGTTAATCATAGGTAGGTGGAGCTACACGCAACAAGCACGGACAAGGGCAAACGGTTGGACCATTTTCTGCAGGAGAGGATGCCGCGCTACAGCCGCTCTCGATTGCAGGATTGGGTGAAATCGGGCCTCGTGTTGGTGGACGGGGCCTCGGCCAAAGCATCGCTGGTATTGAAGGGTGGCGAGGCGATCGGGGTCACGGTCGGTGAACTTGCGCCGTTGCGGGCCGAAGCGGAGGATATTCCGCTTGAAGTGCTCTATGAAGATGCCGCTGTGATTGCCATTAATAAGCCCGCCGGAATGGTAGTGCATGCCGGAGCCGGTAATCATCGTGGCACGTTGGTGAATGCTTTGTTACACCGATTTGGCAAGCTATCCGACGTAGGTGGTGACTTGCGTCCGGGTATCGTACATCGGCTGGATAAGGAAACCAGCGGCGTGATTCTGGTGGCGCGTACCGATGAGGCGCATCGCAAGCTTTCTGCGCAATTCGCTTCCCGCGAGGTAGAGAAACTTTACCTAACGCTGGTGCATGGCGCGCTTCGTCTGGATGCTGGAAGGATTGAGTTGCCCGTGGCGCGCGACCCTGTGCGCAGAACCAGAATGACGACGAAGGTAGCCAGTGGCCGTTCGGCCCTGACCGACTACACGGTGCTTGATCGGTTTGAGAAATACTCGTTTTTGCGGGTGAGGATTGGCACTGGACGGACCCATCAAATCCGGGTGCATATGGCGTCGCAGGGACATCCTGTGGTTGGGGATCGCCTATACGGCGCGCCTCCTCAACCGGTAGATTCGCCATTGGCTTCGCGCTTCTTTCTGCATGCCTGGCGTATCCGGTTTAAGAGCCCGGCTGAGGGCAAAGATTTAACCGTTGAATCTCCGTTGCCGGCGCCGCTGGCCGCTATAATTAAGGCAAGGAAGTTATGAAGACTCTATTTACGGTGGCTACCGTTGTGTTCGCGGCGCTAGGAAATCTTATGGCGCAGGAAAAACCGGCGCCGGTTACCGCACAGGTCGTCGAACCGCAAGGCGGCAACATCGTCGTGGATGTGGAGCGCGTTAGCTTGCTCTTCACGGTCACTGACAAAAAGGGCCGCTTCGTAACCGATTTAAAGAAAGAGGATTTTCAGGTTATTGAAAATCGCCGCTATCAGCCGATCATGGAATTCAGTTCGGAATCGGAATTGCCACTGCGCTTGGCGATTTTGATCGACACGTCCAATTCGGTGCGGGATCGTTTCCGATTCCAACAAGAAGCGGCCATGGAGTTTATCAAGAACGTGCTGCGGCCCAAACAAGATTTGGCGGCCGTGATCAGCTTTGATACCGCTTCGGAACTCGTCGCCGATTTGACCAACAACATCGACAAGCTGGAGAAGGGTATTCGCAGTTTGCGTCCTGGCGGCGGCACCGCTCTTTACGACGCTGTGTTATTCGCCGCGCGCGATAAAATGGGTCAGTCATCGGGCACAAGATATCGCAACGTGATCGTGATTGTGGGCGATGGGGATGATAATCAAAGCCGCTACAGCCGCGATCAGGCGCTGGAGCTGGCACAGAAGGCCGATGCCATCATCTATACGATTTCCACCAACATTACCCGCATCGAATCGGACGGGGACAAAGTGTTGAAGTACTTCGCGGCGGAGACGGGCGGGTTGTCATTCTTCCCATTTAAGCCGACCGATTTGACGCAATCGTTCGAGAATATTTCCAATGAATTGCGGCATCAGTATAGCTTGTTGTATAAGCCCGATCCTTTCCCGCATGATGGTTTATTTCATCCGGTGGAATTACGGATCAAATTGAAGAAGGGGCTGGTGGCTCGGGCTCGTCGCGGGTATTTTGCTCCTAAGCGCTAACCTATCGCTTCCGCATAACCCATGTCGTCATGGAACGTTGATTGTGCACAACTGTCGTTTTCAACGGATCCGTCAACTCTCCACCTAACTCCCCGGAAAGCCGTAGCAACATGGCTGCATCCACCAAATAACGCTCGGAGCCGTCAGGCAGCAGATGGCACCGGCCGCTGATTGGTTGCACCTGTCGTTCGATTCCAGTGGAAGAAGTCAACCGGCAAAAGAACAGCCCACCTGGTTTCAGAACTCCCCAGCTTCCCCGTAACATTGCCAGGAAGTGATCATCGTCGCGAGCAAAATGGAGGACGGCGCTGCTGATCACCACGTCCGCGAAGCCATCGGGAAACGTCATGTTTTCGACCGGCTCAAGGTGGAAGTTCGATGCGGGCAGCCCATGCGCCAGCTGGCGTGTTTCGTGAATCGCCTGGGCATCAAAATCGGCTCCGAACACTTGATACCCTTGGCGGAGAAAGTAAACCAAGTTACGCCCGTAACCGCAGCCCGCATCGAGAATCGTCATGCCTGGCGCGATGTTGCCGCGCAGGAGTTGATCGAATAGGTAAATGTCGATCGGGCCGAATTGCTGCTGAAGTGCGGACATCTAAAGGAGCGGAATGGTCACAGTTCCCGCCGTTCCGTTGTATATCAGCTCAATCTTCGTGAGGTTCTGCGTTTTGCCGCGGTAACCAAAATAGATGAGCCCCGCAACAGGAAGTGGCCGGGCGCCACCGGGCAGCGCGGATTTCTGGATGCGTTGCTGTTGGTCGCGGACTACTTCGATGGGAACTTTCACTGGGGCGGGTGGTTCGTTCGAAGCCTTTTCGCCTCCACCGCCGGTGCTGATGCCGCTGCCTTTGGATTTCTTTTCAGCGGCCGTCGGCTCAAGTTCGGGGTCCTTAAGGGAGCGGAACACAAAGCCGTAAGCCTGCCTGGCCAACGGAACTTTTTTGTCGCTGACGCGCAGTTGGAAGTCCCCGGGGGCCAGCTCAATGCGTCCGTCAGCTGGTCCAAAGAAGGCTACTTCCACCGCGACGTAGTCTTCCGATGTAAGCGTGCCTTTCGCGGTCGGGATGTTGTGGCCAAGGAATTCGCCCGCAACCGTGATCGCGCCAACTTGCCCCGCGGCTTGATAATCAGCAGGTGTTGCCCGGGCGGGTACGCCCTGTACTTGGGTAGCCGGGTTTTCCGTGGAGGCTGGCTGCGCAAACAGGCTGGCGGCGGCCAGTAAGGCGCCGGACGTCATCTTGAGGGACATTTTCATTTCTGTTCACACGTTAACACACTGGGCATTATTAACGGACGTTCCTTTTGTAACCTATTTGTG
The DNA here is from genome assembly GCA_025350695.1 of Acidobacteriota bacterium. Lineage (GTDB taxonomy): Bacteria > Acidobacteriota > Terriglobia > Bryobacterales > Bryobacteraceae > JANXSF01. Next base: position 3,781 of record JANXXI010000029.1, on the reverse strand, counting down.
ATAATGTTTCGACAAGAAGGAAATCTTTATGAAACTTCGTTTGCTCGCCACGCTCATTCTGGCGGCTTCCGCGTGCTTGGCCCAATCCATCACGGGCTCAATATCCGGTATGGTCACCGATTCTTCCGGCGCGTCTATTCCCGGCGCCAACATCATCATCCTGAATCTTGACGCGAACCTTCGCACAACGGTTACAACGGATTCCTCGGGAGCCTATACTGCTCCGAATCTGCCGCGCGGCAATTACCGTGTGGAAGTATCGGCCGCGGGTTTTAAGCAGTTTGTGCGGGCTGGGATTGTTCTGCAAGTGCAGCAGTCAGCCAGAGTGGATGTCCAGATGACAATTGGCGAAGTAGCTGAATCGGTTGTTGTAACCGGCGATGCTGCCCGCCTTGAGACGGAATCGGCGACGCTCTCCAAAGTGATTGATAATCGTTCAATTATAAACCTGCCTTTGAACACACGCAACGTTTACAACCTTGTGTTTCTTACTCCGGGTGTAACCGGCACTGTAGGCAACAGCTACGGCGACATGAGGTATTCAGTAAACGGCGCCCGCGCCCGCACGATGGACACGATGATCGACGGCGTTTCCGCAGCCCACCCAACCGTCAACGGCTTCAATGGCATTTCTGTCTTCCCTGCGGTTGACGCCATTGAGGAGTTCAAGCTACTGAGCGCAGACTATCCGGCGGAGTTTGGCCGCAGCCTGGGCAGCGTGTTAAACGTGGTTTTCAAGACCGGATCCAATCAATGGCACGGCACGGCGTTTGAATTTCTTCGCAACTCAGTGTTGGATGCGAACGACTTCTTCACCAACCGCCGCGGAGCTCCGCTGCTGAGCTTCAAGCGCTCTCAATTCGGAGGAGTTCTGCATGGGCCAATTCTAAAAAACAAAACCTTCTTCATGGTGAACTTTGAAGCGTTGCGGGCACGCACGTCCGATTCCACAATTACTTCGGTTCCCACAGCCCTGGAACGAAACGGGGATTTTTCACAGACCCGGGCGGCCAACGGATCTGTGATTACGATATACGATCCGTTTTCAACGCGGGCCAATCCGAACGGGGCGGGCTTCATAAGGGATGCTTTCTCCGGGAATCAGATTCCTTCTTCGCGGTTCGATCCCGTTGCCTTGAAAGTGCTGAAATTCTATCCAACGGCGAACACGCCACCCACCGGGCTGACGAATAACCAAAGCAACTATTTCGCAACCGGATCGAAGCCACTTGAAACCACGCAATCCGATTACAAAGTGGACCAAGTGATTTCTCCCACGCAGCGTTTCTTCGCGCGCTATTCGACGCGCTTGAACGACGACAAAGCGACGCAGTTTTTCCCCGGTGATCTTGGAGTGGCCGAAGGCCGCATCAATCAAGAGGACCATGTTCACGGCGCCGTGGCCGACTATACCAATACTCTTTCTTCGACGACTGTTCTGAACGCGCGCTTGGGATTCGCCAGGACCTTGTATGTTTTCTCTAACCAGAGCCTGGGCTTTGCCCCATCGAACCTGGGCTTTTCGCCGACGATAGACGCGGCGGTTGACCGCTTCCTGTTTCCCGGCTTCAGCGTCAGCGATTATCGTGGGTTGGGCGGTGGCGACCATCGCAACAACGCCTTCATGACGTACACCGGCGTGGCCAGCGTCTCGAAGACCAAGGGCCGTCATTCGATGAAATTCGGAACAGACATGCGGCTGTTTCATGTCAACGTTTTTGAAGCTCGCAGTTCCGGTGACTACTCGTTCGGACGCGGGATGACACAGGGGCCGAACCCAAGCCAATCGAGCACTACGGCGGGCAATGGCTTTGCGTCTCTGTTGTTAGGGGCCGGCAGCGGCGGAACATTGCAGGCGAACTACAAAAATGTCGCGACGTCGAGCCTCTATGTCGCAGGTTACTTCCAGGACGATTGGCGCGTGACCAAAACACTGAGCCTGAGCTTTGGCATGCGTTGGGATGTGGATGTTCCTCGCACGGAGCGCTTCAACCGGACCAATTTCTTCGATCCGAAAATTGCCACACCGGCCGGGCAGGTAATTCCCGGTATCACGGGCGGGTTAGTGTTTGTGGGCGTCAACGGTGCGGCCCGCGAGCAGTTTACGGCTGACAAGAATAACTTCGCGCCGCGCTTTGGGCTAAGTTGGCAATTTGCCCCGAAGACAGTATTGCGATTGGGATTCGCCAACATTTACGGACCTTCGCAACAAGCGGCCGCGGGCACCATCGGAACAATGGGCTTCCGCGTGGATAACACCTGGGTAGCTACGGTGGACGGCATTACGCCGAACGATTTGCTGCGCAACCCCTACCCGCGCGGGCTTGCGCCGGTGGTTGGAGCGGCCAGAGGAGTGTTGACGCAATTCGGGGATCGAATTGAAGCAACCACGCAAGATATAGTTTCGCCCCACACGCGCCAGGTCAACTTCAACATTCAGCGCGAACTCCCTTTTGCGACGCTGTTTGAGGTTGCCTACGTTCATACACGCGGATTCTATCTCCATCGAAATGACGAGGGTGGATTGAGTTTGAATCAGCTCGACCCGAAGTATCTGTCGCTTGGTTCCAAACTGACGGAACAGGTGGACAATCCATTCTTCGGAAAAATCTCTGGAGGCGTTCTGGCGCAAGCCAAAACCAGCCGGGCGCAATTGCTACGGCCCTATCCGCAATTCACCGACATCATCCCCATCTATTCGGTAGGCGCGTCCTCGTTCTACCATTCCCTACAAGTTAGCGTTAACAAACGCTTCAGCAAAGGGCTGCAAATGCAGACGGCTTACACCTGGGGCAAGAGCCTGGATGACGGGTTAAGCCATCAGGACAGCTATAACATTAGGGCGGACCGCGCGCTTTCCGACATCGACGTGGCGCAACGGTTGACCATCGCGGCAGTTTACGAACTTCCGATTGGCCGTGGGCGGAAGATTGGATCGAGTTGGAATAAGGTTACGGACTTGGCTATAGGCGGTTGGCAGGTTAACGGAATTTCAACGTTCTCCAGCGGTACGCCACTGGGTATTTCCGCCTCAAACAATGCGGGCATTTTCAATCAAGCGATCCGCGCCAACAACAACGGGAAGAGTGGAGCGTTGAGTGGACCGGTGCAAGACCGTTTAACCGCGTTCTTCGACAAGAGTGTATTCAGCCAGCCGACTGCCTTTACTTTTGGCAACATGGGTCCAAGGGTTTCCGACTTGCGGAATGACGGAGTCTTTAATTACGACTTGTCGGTTTTCAAGAATTTTCACGCCACTGAACGTTTAAATATTCAGTTTCGCGCGGAGGGTCTGAACGCGTTCAACACGCCACGGTTCGGTTCGCCGAACACGAGCGTGACATCGAGCAGCTTCGGCGTGATTACCGGACAGGCGAATTCGCCGCGGCAAATTCAGTTTGGACTGAAGGCGTTGTTCTAGGCTGGGTTGACTAGCCGCTTGACGCCTCTCTAAAGCGGGATCATACTCTTGGTTAGATTCGAAAACCTGATTCCAACAGAGGAGATTGCTTAATGCTTAAAGCCACGATCCTTACCGTTGCTTGTTGCTCCCTTTTAGGCTTAGCCCAGACGAGCCATGCTCCGTCGGCTGAACGGGAGGAAATCCTTAAAGTCGAAGACGCTTTCCGTTCCGCAAAACTTACGAAGGACGTAACCGCGCTGAAGCGGATACTCGCTGATGAGTATTTCGGCATGAATCAATACGGCAGGCAGCGCGACAAAGCTGGACTTCTTGAACTATTTTCCAGTTTCAATCTCAGCAGCCTAACCGTTGGCAAGG
>JANXXI010000025.1 GCA_025350695.1 Acidobacteriota bacterium | reverse complement strand
CGACGGTTCTTATTCATCTTTCGAATCAAAACCCGGACGGCCGCGGGGCTTCGCCCCTGGCCGAAGAGCTACAGAGTAGTTGTCGTTGATCGGGAGAAATAGTTGTCGTCAACCCAAAGATATAGTTGACGCCGGTCAGTCCAGACTCACCCGGCAACCCTACCGCCAGAACACCCCCGCCTTCACGCACAAAAGGCCCTCAGTGCCCTTCGCCAAGCCCGAATGACCATCACAGCATCCCCGGCGAAGGCGGCTCCACCATTGGCCTCTGCGTTGCGGACTCACAGGGCATCGATACGCAGAACGACGAGGCAGACGTGCTCTTCACGGTCCACGGCTTGGTTGATTCCTTGTACATCAAAGAATTGGCTAAGAAGACTCATCGTGGACTCGAAGGAAAGGCACTTAAGGGCGAACACACCGGGGGACGATGCTTCGGTTACGACAATGTACGAACAGATGATGACAAGGTTCGGCTGGAGATCAACGACGCCGAGGCTGCGGTCGTCAAACGCATTTTTGAGATGGCTGCGAATGGAGCCTCCCTCAAAGGAATCACGAAGACTTTCAACTCCGAACATATCCCGCCTCCCCGGAAACGGAAGGGCAAGAGTGATGGGACATGGTGCCACAATGCGATCCGTGAAATGCTTCGGAACGAACTGTACATTGGCCGCCAGATTTGGAATCGATCCAAGTTCGTTAAGAGACCGGGGACCAACAAGCGAGTTCGACGTGAACGTCCCAAATCCGATTGGCTGATCACCGAAAAACCGGAACTACGGATCATCGATCAGCAACTCTGGGATCGAGTCCAAGACCGAATTGCCTTCGTCCAGCAGCATTACAACTTCGGAAACAAACCTGGACTTGCGCCCAAAGCGTTCACCAGCCCAAACCTGCTCACTGGTTTCATGAAGTGCGGTTCTTGCGGGGCCAACCTGATCATTGTCTCCGGGCGTGGCAAACTCAATCATCCCCGATACGGATGTCCGCAAAATTTCAATCGGGGAGCTTGTACGAATGGCGTGAAAGAACGTGCCGACGCCCTCGAAGAGATGCTGTTCGCTGAACTCCAAAATGCGGTCTTGCAGCCAGAGGCCATCGATTTCGCCATTCAGGAGTTTGAGCGGCAGTTGAAGACTTCGCTTGCTGGATTAAATGGCAAGATTGGCCGGATGCGTGAACGTTCTCAGAAGCTCCAGCAAGAACTTGGAAACCTCATCTCCACGGTTGCTTCCTGTGGCCCGTCACCCTCGTTGGTGGAGGCTATCAACAGCCGGGAGCAAGAGATCAAGGAGATCACCCGGCAACTTTTGGGTACGGAAGAAGACTCCATTAGCACCGAGGTCGGGCGGATTCGGCGATTCGTGACCGGACAACTCGGCGGCGTTCGCCAACTTCTACAAGTCGATGTTCAGAGAGCTAAAGCAGAACTTCAAAAACATGTGACGGAAATCCGCATGATGCCGCAAGCTCAAGGGAAGAAAGGCTACTACGTCGCTGAAGGTGAATGGGACTTGTTAGGTGGCTATGGTGATGGAGCCGGGAACCAGCCCACGCAACACTTTCGGATGGTTGCGGGGGCAGGATTTGAACCTGCGACCTTTGGGTTATGAGCCCAACGAGCTACCAGACTGCTCCACCCCGCAGAACTATCGTAGCCTACGGTTGCAGTAGCGTCAAATTTTGGGCTTAGATTTATTCGAAAGGACGATTTATAAGGCTTTTGCGGACAGCGGATTAGGCCGAGCGCCGGGACGCCGCCGCAACACCGCCAAACCGCCGGCTTCGGCTGTGAAACTCTTTTACCGCCTGTGCTAAATCGTCACCAGTAAACTCCGGCCACATTCGCTCGGTAAACACGATTTCTGCGTAGGCTGATTCCCACAGCAGAAAATCGCTCAAGCGTTGCTCACCGCTGGTGCGGATCAAAAGATCGACCGGCGGCCCCAATTCCCTTGCAATCGCCTCTTCGGTAATCTCACCATCGATGCGGTGCGCGTGCTTTGCGGCCTGAACCATTGCATGGCGTGAAGAATAATCGATGGCGACGCGCAGCCGTAACCTGCCTCCGTCCGCGGTGCGCTGTTCAGCCTCCGCCAATTGTTTGGCCACCGCAGCGGGGATGCGGTCTCTTCGGCCGATGGCCTCCAACCGGACACCTTGCGCAATCAACCGCCGGGTTTCCTGTTCCAGATAAAAACCCAGCAGCCGCATCAACGCAGAAACCTCTCGCGGAGGCCTGCGCCAGTTGTCGGCGGAAAAGGCGTATAAAGTAAGTACAGAAATGCCAAAATCGGGCGCTGCTTCCACCACCCGCCGCACGCTATCCACGCCAGCACGATGGCCGGCCAGACGTGGTAGTCCACGGGCATTCGCCCAACGCCCGTTGCCATCCATGATTAAGGCTGCATGCAAGCCGTCACCTTGCTCCATCACTTCGTTCATGACCGCCGCGCAAGCCGTGCCATTCATAGGAGCTGCGCTTTCAACCAAGCTGCCAGCCTCCTTGCGTCCAAACTTCACTTGGTTTCGGCCTCAATTCCGCGCATCGCACCTACCAGCGCTTCCATGTGATCCAGATATTTCTCAAACGCCTTGCGTCCGGCGGGCGTAAGTACGTACTCAGTCCGCGGCATGCGGCCTTCGAAGCTCTTCGTACAGACGATGTACTTGGCTTCTTCGAGCTTACGGGCGTGCACACTTAAGTTCCCATCAGTAGTCTGCAATAAACGCTTTAAATCGCTGAAAGTCAGCGATGGGTTCGCTGCCAGTGCGCTGACAATCCCCAGTCGGATATGTTCGTGAATCAAACGATCGAAATTGGGGACCTGCGGGCTGGCGATGGGACCGGCCGTTGCATGCGCGTTAGGCACCGCGCTGATTCCCGCGGCCTTTTCCAGCGCCTTTTCAGGCCCCGTATTCCTGGTAATCGCCGAATTTCTAACCGCCATATTTCCTCGCAATCATCATTCCGAAAACGATGTGTAGAAGGCCGAAACACAATCCCAAAAGCAAATTCTGTCCGGACATATTTTGCAGGCCGATCGCCATTGCCAGCGCCAGCGTACCGCCTGCCAAAAAGCATCCACCCATTACCGGAACCACGCGGACCGAAAATGCGCCCCCGGTGATGACGCCGGTTCCGTAAAGCAACAACCACGTCCCGGGGATCAGTTGCGCCTGGCCGACGCGCCATAGCGCCATCGTTAGGATTCCTCCCGCTAACATCGGCGGGACAAAGCTAAATACAAACTTACGCGCCGGAGCCGACCACAACTCCAAGCCCGCTGCCCGCGATTTCTGCCGCATTGCCAAAACGCCCAACGCAATCGCCAGTGCGCCTTCCACCAACCAGGTTGCAAAGAACAGTCTTACCGAAAGCTGCCACTGCGCTACTACCGCTGCCGCAATCGCTGTCAATCCCATTGCCACGCCACCCCAGCCAGGAACTGCGGTGAAGGCTTCGGCCCGCTCCATCGTCTCCCGGATGAAGCGCAAATTGTCAATGGCGTGCGTATGCAGGGGTATAGGATCAGGCGTACTGCGCCGGATGGGTTCCACAGGAGCCATACATGCATGCTACCCGGATCGGCACACAACTGTCAAGTACTCTGATGTGCAAAGCGGGCGGTGGTTTCAGTTTGCTACCATGTACGGATACGTAACGTTTTCCAGTACCTCCATTCGCTAGGTTTGCTCGCTTGACAATGCTATTTTTTCTTACGATCAATCCCGCATGAAGCGCGTTGTAACCGCCGCGATTCTGATCCCGTGCGTCATCGCGGGGATTTTCTTTTCACCGAAATGGATCTTTCAGGTGATCCTTGCCGCCATCGGACTACTGGCGTATCACGAATTTGACCAAATCGTGGTGGCCAGCGGTATCCGGCGGGCCGGCTGGGCGGGCATGCTGTGCGGTTTGGGTGTGTTGTTCCTCACGCCGGTGGCAGCCATTCCCGTGCTGGTTGCTCTGGTTGGCATGACGCTGGCGATGACCGCCGACAATCTGCGTTCTTCCATGGCCTATGCAGGCGCGTTTACTCTCGGCGTGGTTTACGTTTTCGGTGCCTGGCATTGCGCCGATCTGCTGCATTCCATCAACCCTCACTGGTTGTTGTTTGCGTTATTGCTGGGCTGGTCCGGCGACACGGCCGCATACTATGTTGGCAAATCCATCGGCAAACACAAACTGGCACCCCAGGTGAGCCCGGCGAAAACCTGGGAGGGGACGATGGGATCCGTTTTAGGTTCCGTGCTGGCGGCAGGGCTGTATGCGCATTACTTCATTCCCGGCGCGGCACTTTGGATGGTTCTGGTGCTGGCCGTGATCGGGAACATTGCGGGTCAACTGGGTGACCTTGCCGAATCGGCTTTGAAGAGAGGCGCAAATGTGAAGGACAGCGGAACGCTGTTGCCCGGCCACGGAGGCGTCCTCGATCGCATTGATTCCAGCCTGTTTGCAATTCCTGTGATTTACGTACTGCTGACGTATCTGCAGTAAACTGTGGCCCGATGGCGTGGGTGGGCCCGTGCTTCAACGCTTCCGGCAATTCTATTAAGACGCCCCCGCGCGGGGGGTGGGAACCGGACACCTTCCCGGTTTTTCCGCGGCTGTTAAGGGCAGGGAAGTCGGAGACTTTCGCCAGGCGGACAAGCCCGTCTCTCGCACGCGCCAGTTTGAAGCCTGTGCCACATTAGAAGCATGCCCTTTTTCCGTAAATCATTCTTATACCTCTTTGTTTGTGCGTCGCTTTGTGGCGCGCTCTCCTTCAGTAACGGTTGCACGCGAATCTTTTATGCTTCGATGAAAAAGCTGGGCAAAGAAAAGCGCGACATCCTGGTCAGCCGGATTATGGACGCGAAGAAGGCCCAGACGGAGGCGTCACAACAGTTTCAGACGGCCCTGGAGGCGTTTCAGTCGGTCACCAATTTTTCTGGTGGCGATCTCGAAAAGGCCTACAACAATCTGAACGGAGAATTGAACGCCGCCCAGGGCCGCGCCAATAAGGTGAGCGACCGCATTCAATCGATTGACAAGGTTTCCAAAGACCTATTCAAAGAGTGGTCCGGCGATATCGAAGAAATGAGTGACGGCAAACTGAAGACGCAGTCGCGGACATTGCTGAGGGGGTCGGAACTACGGCAGGATGAAATGCTGCGGCAAATGCGAATCAGCCAAGCCAAGATGAAGCCGGTGCTGCAGAAGCTGTTTGATCAGGTGATCTTCCTAAAGAGCAACCTGAACGCACGGGCGATCAGTTCGCTGAAAGGTAACGCCGCGGAGCTTGATACGGACGTGAAGGCCTTGATCCGCGAGCTTGAGAAGGCGAACCAGGAGGCGGATAAGGCAATCGCGGGGCTGGACTCAGAGTAGTTCAGGACCAGCCTAACTTCTGATAACATATATTATGTTAAATTTTATGGTAGTGGGTCAGTTTGAAAATCCTCTGTATTGACATGCTTAGCGGTAAGCGTATCATAGGGTCATGGCACGCCCAAAAGATCCAAACCAAGCAGCCCACCAGATTTTCCTAGAGTCCATCGGTGAAGCGCCGAAGACGGAAGCGCCTACCCCAAAGGCCAAGAACCCCGCAGCGGTCGCGCTAGGCCGCGCTGGAGGTCTGGCTAGGGCTGCTGCCCTTCCGGCCACGAAACGCACGCAGATCGCGGCCAAGGGCGCTAAGGCGCGGTGGAAAATAGACTAAGTAGCTAAACCCCAGATTTGAAGTTGACCGACATCGACGCGAGCATTTCGCCGCTAAGCTTTTTACTCTGTGCGCTAGCATCGAAAACAAAAGTGCATTTTATGAAATGCACGTTTTCGAGTATGGCTTGTGCGCCGGAGTAGTGGACCTCCACATTTTGAAAGAAAACGCTTCGGATGTGCTGATTGTCTAAACTGGCCGCACCGCCCTCTGCGACCAAGAATAGTGGACCTCTTGTTTGATTCTTGTTCTTATCCTCGCCGATAGTATCCAATCTGGCTGCTTGATCCTGTGGTACGCCGAAGTCACTTGAAAAACTTAGCCGCGATCGCGGCTTCGAGAAAACCTCGTTTTGAACATAGGCCCACACCTTCCCCGGCGGCAATGGACTAACCAATGTGGCCTCATTCGGGAGAGCGCTCACAAATGATCGGTAGTTAAGAAGCGCTATAGTGGCCCGCCAGGCGGCCCCGTCTGCGTCTGAGGAATAGTTTGAAAGTTTTAGTGTTTTTTGAGCCAATGCCGTAATTGTCTCTTCAGGTTCTAGAATATTCTCGCGCTTGCCGATCTCCGCAAGGGATTCCAGTTGTGGCAATACGCCCTTAAGGTCATCGGGAGCCAATTCCGCAGCGATCTTAAGCCGTTGAGTTATCAACGGTTTTAAGACTTCCGTGAACGTGTCCAGCTTCGTCTCTACCCGCGCGACAGAATCCTCAACTTTTCGAAGCCGACTTGATGTTTCAGTGTTTTGTGCGTAGATCCGCTTGTCCACAAACGCCCCCGCCAAAAGCGAGAGTGCACCGGACCCGATCACCAGAGCGAGAAAGACGCTCACGCATGGGAAAAACCAATAGGCATTTCTTTTGAGCCAATTCTCCTTATCTGCAGGCAGCCTAGGGAGGTCCTCCAGCGTCTTGAGGCGTTTAAAAATGTCGGATTTTTCCGTTTGAGAAAGTTGTGCCATTTCGTTAGTGAGCCCTTCGGCTTCAAATTTGAGTACGCCCAGCATACTACCTCCCGTGATAATCTCAAGGTAGGCGTTTGCAAACTGAGTTCCAAACAAGCCGTCCCGTTAACCCGTGGACGGCTTTAGCTTTTTAAAGTAACTAAAGTATAAACCGGCACAAGATAATTTCTTCTTTTCTACTTGACTCTTTGCTTAGCGCTAAGCTATACTTAGTCCATGAACAAGCTTGACACCGCCAATTAGTTTGATACGTTTTGCGGCGTACTTACCTGTCAATAGGTAACATATTCAAACTGACCCACTACCAATTTAATGATAGTGGGTCAGTTCGTGCCGGACCTGAGTTTTGCTGAAGGCTTCGGAGCGTCATCGCTACGCTTAGTCGACAATTAGCCGGACGTCAGTTGAACCAGCTTCCCAACCGTCCGCCAATTCCTCTGCGTGCTTACGGTAGCTAGCTTGCTGTCGATGTAAGTATTGGTCAGCTTGGTTTTCGCGGCGCCGTTGGGAAGTCTTAGGTAGATCTCACTGCCTTGGACCATGAATTCGTCGGGTGTGGAACGATGGGGATCGAGCATTGCCACGCGCTCTTGGGTTGGCTGATCGGCAAGAAACATGACGTGCAGCTGGTCCTCGCCAACCGGATCAACACCCACCGCCAGAAATGGATTTTTCGCAAACACCGCGCGCAGTTGTCCCGCGGTCCGCATCACTACAGGGGTGTTGTAGCCGAAGTGTT
>JANXXI010000345.1 GCA_025350695.1 Acidobacteriota bacterium | reverse complement strand
CCCACTTGATCGCGTTCAATGGCCAGACGCAGCGGCTTGCCCGGTCCAAGGATGTGTTGTTGGCCGGCGTAATCGGCAAGCGTTTTGGGGCGCATACGTTCTGCCAGGGGACGGTTGGGAAGTTCGTCGTCTGGAATGGCTTCAAACAGGTTCACGGCTTTTGATCCATGCTGCGTTGGCGGCGCGCTTCATACAGCAAGATGCCGGCGGCTATGGCGGCATTCAAGCTTTCGACGCCAACGGTGGGAATGGCCAGCTCGATCGAAGCGTGTTCGATTTGACGGCTGATGCCGCGGCCCTCGGCTCCAATGATGAAGGCCGCGCGGCGGGTGAGGTCGGCATCGGCAAGCGGCTTTTGGGCGCGCGGCATCGCTGCGTATAGATCGATGCGCCGTTGCTTTGCAGCGGCTAGGATAATGTCTGCGTCCACACCGGCAAGATAGGGGACGCGGAACAGCGAGCCGGCGGAGGCGCGCAGCGTTTTCGGATTGAACGGGCTGACGGTGCCCTTGATGAAGGCGATGCCGGTGGCGCCAAATGCCTCGGCGGTGCGGACGATAGCGCCGGCGTTGCCAGGGTCTTGCAGACCGTCGAAGATCACCACCAACGATTGGCCGCGAAAAAGTTGGTCGATGGTCCAAGTGGGCATGCGGACAAGCGCCATGACGCCTTGGCTCGATTCGGTGGCGCTGAGTTCGGCGAACAGGTTATCGGGCACCACCGTCAGACGAATATCGCGGAGGCCACGGATGTGGCTTTCGACAAGGGTGCGGACGCTTTCGGCGGCGATGACGCCTTCAATAGGCAGTTCGCTGCGGAGCGCTTCTTCGAGCAAGTGAAAAGTTTCGGCAACTGCGGATCCGGATTCGGTGAGGCCACCACGGCTGATGGCGCGACGGATATCCTTGAGCATGGGATTGCGGGCGCTCGATAGGATTTGAGTTTGAGTCACTTCTTAAAAGTCTAACGGAAAAACCCTTAAGGCCGATTGGGTCCTTTTTCTAGGTGTTATGCTTACCCGTTTGGGTGATTAATCCAGTAGCCATGTTTATGCCCTCGGACCATAATGTAGACATGCCAGTAGAAGTCGACATTGATATCATGGGCGAGCGCGCCAAGCGAAAAGCCATGCTTGGATTGCTGTACGAAAGATTGATCAAGACACCGGGAACCCCGGCCTTGACCACCCTTGAAATGGAAGCCACGTTGGAACTTGAAAAAAACTCCATGCTTACGGCCGCCTGGTACATGAAAGAACGTCTGCTGGTTAAATCGGCCGATAGCGGACGGCTCACAATCACCGCCCGCGGCGTCGACCGGTACGAGGAACTCACCTTAAACAGCCACGCTACTGGGGATTAAGAGGCGGCCAGTTCCAGCGCCAGTTTCTTCGCGCCACGCAAATCGGTTTTCCCTGTACCTAAGCTCGGGATGCCCTCTACTAAGTAATAGTTTTCCTTCTTAGGAATCCACAACGCGGGCAACTCGCTGTCCGACATTTTCTTCCAAAGCTCCACCGGCGGCAGTTCCGAACCAGTGTAAAGCACCACCAGCCGTTCGCCGCGGACATCGTCCGGAATTGTAGTGACGTGGCACGGAGCATCGCCCAAGATCGCATGCAGCGACTCTTCCACTTTTAAGTGCGGAACCATTTCTCCGCCGATTTTGCTGAAGCGCGCCAGGCGATCGGTGATTTTGAGGAAGCCATCATCATCAAGCATCCCCACGTCGCCGGTAATGTAGAAGCCATCGTGGAGAGCTCGGGCGGTAAGTTCGGGCTGCTTCAAATAGCCGGCCATCAGGCTGGGACTCTTCACCAAAATTAGACCTTCTTCACCGGGCTCCACTGGTTCAAACGTATCGGAGTTCACCACCTTGACCGTTACTCCAGGCAGTGGGCAACCGACCGTCCCTTTCTTGTTGCCGCGTTGGCTATTGGCTTCGTCCTTATGGTCCTGGACGTTGAGGCTAATCACCGGGGCCATTTCCGTACAACCGTAGCCTTCCAAAATCTCCGCGCCGAACTTTTCAGTGAAAGCTTCAGCCAATGAATCACGCATCTTTTCCGCCGAGGAAATCACGCAACGCAGATGGGCGAACTGTTCCTTGGCGCATTTGCGGAGGTAGCCGGCGCAGAAGGTGGGCGTGGTAACCAGGAACGTGGTTTTATGTTTCTCGGCAAGCTCACCGACCACCTTGGCATCCATCGGAGAGTAATGATAGGCCGCTTTGAAGCCAACGACCATCGGTAGCCACATGGTGGCGCAGTAGCCGAAGGAATGGAACAACGGTAGTGCACCGATTAACGAATCGTTCTGACTAACAGGGAAGACTTGTGCAGTTTGGCGAATATTGGAAAGGATATTAAAGTGCGTCAACTGCACACCTTTGGGAACGCCTGTTGAGCCGCTTGAAAAGATCACCGTAGCGATGTCGTCAGGAGTTGCGGAGCACAACGAAGCGACGGGCGCAATGCGGGCTCGCAGTGCGGCTAGCGTCTTTTGGCTACTGGTGAATTTGGCCATGATTTCGTCGAAGAACACCATTCCGGGCCGTTCGGCCATCTTGGCTTTTTCAAGAAAGGCGCGAGTGGTAAAGATGGTCTTCAATTCACAGAGTTGAATACTGGCTTCCAGCACTTCGGGCCCGGTAGTGTAGTTCAAATTGACCGAAGTGCGGCCCGCAAAAGAGATACCAAGGTTGGCCAGAACTCCACCAACTGAAGAAGGCAGCAGCAGGCCGATCCGTTCTTCGCCAGGTTTCTCGCGTTCAATCCAACCGGCGACGAGAAGGGCGGCGATCAAGGTTTCGCCGAAGGTCAACTGCTTGTCCGAAGAATCGGCAATCGCCATGCGGCTCCATTTCTTTCGCGCCGTTTCGGCGAACTGCACGGGCAGAACGTCCGAAGCTTCTTTGCGTTCGGTCCAGGCTTGGGTACCCAGTTCAGAAATCAACTGTCGTAGTTTTGCAGGGGCGATCGATCCGGTGATCGGTTCGCCATAGTAGATTCCCAGTTTCTTGCGAACGGGGTTGGTCCAGTTGCTAAACGATACGCCCCGGCGCACAGAAAACGGGGTGTCCACTCCGCGATCCATCCATATGGGAATGATGGGCGCTCCGGTTCCGTCCACGATCCGTTCAAATCCACGCTGGAAGGGTAGAAGATTGCCAGTACGGGTTAGTGCGCCTTCCGGGAAAATCCCAACCAGTTCTCCATTGACCAACTCTTGTTTCGCGGCGCGAAGAGATTCGATCACGTCGCGACGGGAATTTTGCGAGACCGGGATGGACTTGAAAGCGCTGAAGAACCAATGGCCCCAGGAGGATTCGTAGTACGGGCGCCAGACCATCCAGCGAATGAAACGAGACGTGGCCACTCCAGCAAGCACGGTGTCGATGAATGTGCTGTGGTTGGACGCGAGCATCGCGGGGCCATGCATGGGAACATGCTCCTTACCCACAGCCTTCACGTCGAACATCGCATGGAGCGTGAGGCGCAGGCCAAAGCGCATCACCAGTTCGGGCATTAGGTAGATCACGGCGGCGGTGGCGGTCAGTTCCATAATTCCCGTCACGGCGAAGATTGTGCGAGGCGAAAGTTTCAGCAGTTCATCGAGAAGGTAGAACAGGCCGCTGGCGGTGATCACGCCGATCATATTGAAGAAATTATTGGTGGCTATTAGACGGCCCTTTTCTTTTGGATCCGGCTTCTCCTGCAAGTAAGCATTTAGCGGAACGATGAAGAAGCCGCCAGCCACACCCACTAGCGAAAGCCAAACGGCGGCCCAAGTTAAGGTACCCGCGCCACAGAGAGCCAGCGCGAAAAGACCCATAAGGAACGAACCCACGGGCACGAGGCCAAGCTCAACGTAATCGCCCGAGATCTTGCCGCCAACAACCGAACCCACCGCGATACCAATGGCGAGGGCCGCGGCCAACAATCCCGCGTCCGATTCCGAAGCGCCTAACGTGATGCGGCAGAACAGCAGCATGTTCATTTGAAACAACGCGCCGACGAACCAGAAGAAGCTGATGCCAAGAACCGTAAGCCACAACGTGCGCTGCGCGGCGATGCGTTTTGTGCCGTCGATGATTTCAGCAAATGGGTTCCAGTTGAAAGCGACGGTCGATCCGCTGGGCTTCACTTTGGGGATGCCGAGGCTTGTCAACGAACCGATCACCGCCAAGCCGAGCATGAAGCCGCCCATCTTCGCTGGTTCCGGTTTCCAATACTCGTACATGCTGGTGCCGATGCTGGCCCCAAGCACGATGGCGGCAAAGGTTGTCATCTCCAGCAGACCATTGGCGCGGGGTAAGTCCGCTTCCGACAATATTTCAGGCAGGATGCCGTACTTTGCCGGACTGAAGAAGTTAGCTTGCAGGGCCAACATAAATAGCACTACCAACAAATATTCGATGCGGCCGCTGATCAGAGCCGCGATGCCCACGAGCATGACAAGAATCTCAAACGATTTGGTGGCGACCAGCACGCGGGTCTTCGAGAAGCGGTCGGCGAGTTGACCGGACCAGCCTGCGAACAGTAGGAACGGAATTACGAAGACGGCCCCGGCGAGCGCCAGCCATTTTCCTTTTTCGGCAGCCATCTCCAAAGCAACGAGGCTGACGATGATCTTAAAAACGTTGTCGTTAAAGGCGCCCAGGAATTGGGTCCAAAGAAAGGCTTGGAAGCCTCTGCTTGCGAGGAGTCGGTTGTAACTAGAACTTGCCATGTTATTTACGGTAGAGGTCATGCTCTTGTTTAATGCACGAATGCAGCCAAGGGCTTCCAGTTATCTTCCCACGTATTTTGAGTGGTTTGCAGAATACAGTGCCAACGCAATGAAGCATGTAATGTAGTAATCTATGCATAAAATGTACATATGGCCATTTGGACTCCCACCGAACTGCATTTTCTGGAAACCGTAGCGAAGCTCGCCTACACTAATCCTTTCTATACCGAGCGCATCGCGCTAGAGAAGGCGGCGTTGGGAAAGGAGTTTCGGCCGGGCGGTTTGGTGTGGAGCAATTCCCCCTCGGATCCGGAAGCCGTCAACCCGAATGCGTGGAAGATTGTGGAACGCATTCAGCCTCTACTGGTGAAAGCGCGCGAGCGGCTAGGGGCAGCGTCTGCAAGTGAGTTGACTCTCTACGAGGAGGGCGTTCATCATCTTTTGTATCAACGCTATTATGCAGAGTTTATTTCCGCTTCACGGAAGGGGTGGGCGTTTTATAAGAAGCTGCTGGCCGATTGGGAGTTCTTTTTTCACATCGGCGGGAAGGAGTTTGAGACGCAGTGGCAGCCGGAGCATTTGTTCGCTTGTTATTGGCAGATCGCCCGGGCGTTTCATCACATTTTCGACAGCATCATTGGCAACTCCTTGCAGAGCGCGCGGCTACGGGCGAGCGTGTGGGAATCGATCTTTACGTATGATGCGCGACGCTACCGGCGGTCGCTGTATTTGAAGATGGCGGAGTTTCCGACGCTGATCACTGGGCCTTCGGGGAGTGGGAAGGAGATTGTGGCGCGGGCGATTGCGGGGTCGCGCTACGTGCCTTTTCATGCGGCGCGGATGACTTTTGAGGAACCGAAAGAGGGGAGTTTCGCGGCGATCAACATGGCGGCGCTTTCCCCGGCGTTGATTGAATCGGAACTATTCGGGCATCGGCGCGGCGCATTCACCGGGGCGGTTGGGGATCGTAAAGGGTACCTGGAATCCTGTCCGGCGGTGGGTTCGGTTTTCCTGGATGAGTTGGGTGAGTTGGACATGAATTTGCAGGCGAAGCTGTTGCGAGTTTTGGAGACGCGTAGCTTTCAGCCCGTGGGTGATGTGGTGGCGCGGAAGTTTGAGGGCAAGTTGATTGCGGCAACGAATCGTGATTTGGGCATGGAGATTGGCCGTGGCCGTTTTCGGGAAGACCTCTATTACCGGTTGTGCGCGGACCGGATTGAGGCGCCTGGTTTGGCGGAGCAGTTGCGGGACCGGCCGGAGACGATGGGTGAGTTGGTAATGTTCATGTCTCGGCGGGCGGCGGGGACCGAGGCGGCGGTTTTGTCCGAAGAGGTGATGGCTTGGATGGGCCGCGAGTTGCCGGCTGGATACGGTTGGCCGGGGAACTACCGCGAGCTTGAGCAGTGTGTGCGGAATATTTTAATCAGGCGGAGTTATCGACCTTTGGCTTCCGCGAAGATGAGCGGGGATGAAGATTTTTATTGGCGGATGAAGCGGGGCGAAGTGACGGCGTCCGAGGTGTTGGGATTTTATTCAGCGCTGGTGTATGGGCAGTGCGGAAGTTATGAGGAGACGGCGCGGCGGATTGATTTGGATCGGCGGACGGTGAAGGCTCGGGTGGATGAGTGGTTGCGGGGGGCGACGGGATAATCTTGAAGTCGCGAGTCGATCGAGGAATTCACGGGTCGCGATCCGCTTGCGGCGAAGACGGACTCCGAGATCGATTATCCTGATGTCCCCCGGCTCAAATCATCACCGAAGACGGTCCATGTTGGACGATTCTACAAGCCTCAGAAGCAGCAGGTTAGCGCTTGGTTTCGTTCAAAGAGCAAGCAGTATCAAGCCTACATGAACGAAGTGTTACGCCGCGAGATGCAGCAGAAGCCGCATAACCATTAAATTAAAACCCAGTTGCTTCCCAAAGGCAGCGTACCGCCCTACTGCGCCGCGGCGTTCGCTGAGGCCCAGGCCCATTGAAAATTGTAGCCGCCTAAGTGGCCGGTGACGTCCACCCCCTCTCCGATGAAGTACAGGCCGGGGACCTTTTTCACTTCCATCGTCTGGGAAGATAACTCGTTTGTGTCGATACCCCCCACCGTTACTTCGGCCTTCTCATACCCTTCCGTTCCCGCAGGTTCGATGCGCCAGTTGTGTAATCCGTCGGCTACGGCTCGGAGCTCTTTCACGGCTGCCTGCAACAGAGGCCGGGAGTTGGCTTGGTGGGTGAACCAAGCGTCGGTCAGGCGTTGGGGAAGATGTCTGGAGATGGCCGTGCGAATTTCGGCCGGCTCATTTTGCTGCTTGCGTTCGAGGAGTTCTTCTTCCAGCGGGGCGTCTGGGGCGAGGTCGATGCGGATGGGGCCCTTGCCTTGCCAGTATGAGGAGACTTGAAGGACGGACGGGCCGCTTAGGCCGCGGTGCGTGAAGAGGAGTTTTTCACGGAAGGTGCGCGATCCGATGGCGACGGTTGATTCGGTGGATACGCCGGCTAACGATTGGAATTTGTGCAGATCAATTTTGTTCCAGGTTAGTGGGACTAGGCCGGGGCGGGTGGGGACGATCTTAATTCCGAATTGACGGGCGAGGTCATATGCGAAAGGCGTGGCTCCGATCTTGGGGATAGACAGGCCACCGGTGGAGACGACCAGGCGCGGGGCTCTGAACTCGCCGAGGGATGTTTCAACGATGAATTCGGTGGCATGACGCACGGCGGTGATGCGCGAGTTGCAATGGAGGTTGCCGCGATATTCGGCCAGTAGCATTTCAACGATTTGTGAGGCCGGGCCGTCGCAGAAAAGTTGGCCTAATTTCTTTTCGTGATAAGCGATTTTGTGTTTCTGCACGAGGGCGATGAAGTCGGCGGGGCGGTAACGGGCCAGCGCGGATTTGGCGAAGTGAGGGTTGGCGGAGAGGAAGTTTTCCGGACGCGTGCCGGTGTTTGTGAAGTTGCAGCGGCCTCCGCCGGAGATGAGAATTTTACGGCCGGGTTCGGTGTTGTGCTCGAGGATCAGAGTGCGGCGACCGAGTTGCGAGGCGGTGATGCCGCACATGAGGCCGGCGGCTCCGGCTCCGATGATGATGAGATCGAAGTTGTTCAATGGTGAATCTTTAGGATAGTCGCTTTTGTACTATTTGAGTATGGTTGAGATCGCGCGTTTGTATGTTGTGCAGGGCCGAGTGCAGGGCGTCGGGTATCGGAACTTCGCGCAAGTTGCGGCGACGAAGTTGCGCGTGAAGGGATATGCGAAGAACTTGGATGATGGGTCGGTTGAGGTTTATGCCGTGGGCCGCGAAGGTGCGTTAAATGAGCTTTCAGGGATTTTGGCGAAGGGGCCGCTGTGGGGCGAGGTGCGTCACCTGGAGCAGCGTGAGGCGGCGGTCGATGCGCGGTATGTGAGCTTTCGGATTGAACGGTAGCTGCTCAGGCCGGGAGTGCAGTCTGACTGGCTAGCCTTAGGCGAGCGCGGGCTGGCCAGGGGGCCAGCCGCAGACCAAGGGGTCTGCCCCGCTATTGGCAGAGCTCCGCCTGCGGTGTATTTTCGGATTTCAAAGACCTACGAGATGGGCTGCGGGGTGACTCCATGTTTTTGGCCGGAGCTTGGCCTTGCGTTCTTATGGGACTGGCGGGTCTGACTGCGTAGTTGGCGCTGGAGATTCTAACTGCTTCGTTTCCCAGATTATTTCGATTTGAGTTTGCAGCGGCGTGTTGAGTGCGGCAGAGGCCAGGTCTAAGAGCGCGCCCAAAATTTGTGCGTGATCGCCTAGATTGGCTTTGTTGATTTCAAGGGTGATTTGATTACGGCTGATTTGTTGGCCAGTTTCGCTGGCGATGATTACGGGGCGTGAGACACTGCCGAACAATTTTCCGCGACGATGGTTGGATTCTTTCAACTGCAAGGGCATCCCCTTAAGGACCGCATTGAGAGCTGCTTTCCTTTTTTCGGTCAGTTGGCCGTAGACGGCGAAGGCTAGGACGCGATGGGTCAAGGCCAGTTGTCCTAATTGATTCGTGTTGGCGGGCAACGGCATTAGCGCTTGGGGAACAGGGTCGATCAAATTTCTAAGCTTGCTGGCTGCTTCGTCGGCTGCTTCCCCGGTGATCACTAGAATTGGCGGTTTGCCGTCGGGGAGTAAAGCACATGCCAGCCAATCGGAGAGTTGAGCCGCTTGCGTGGCATTGATGTCGAAGAGTTGGGTTAGATATTCCGGGAGGTCGTACTGGGGAGGCTCGGGTGTTGGGAGTGCACAGTTCAGAGCTGGGCGGAGGAAGTTGGTATCGAAGTTGGCGGTGATCTGCCAGCGTTTGCGGGTTAGTTCGACAGCTTCGAAGTTTTCCTGCAGATCGATCAGGAGCGTCTTAGGGCCGGAGTAGGAAGTGCGCAGCGGAACCGGCCGGGTTCGTTTCGATGAATGTGCTCGGGCGTCGAATACGCGGAGGAGCTCGGCCAGTTTGAAGTTATCGGGGAGCGGGGTTTGTTGCTGTTCCGAGAGTTGGTAGAGGAACGTGAAATAGTCTTCAGAGTAGAGAGGCGTGGCGGCGCCTGAGGGGAGTACGGCGTGCGGTTGGCCGTGCGGGGACAGATACAGATGCGTGCGTTCGGCGGCGAGTTGGAGAAGGTCTTGCATTTCTGGTTAAAGAGTAGCTGGTGGAGATTTTGAGTTGGCGAGACGTAGAGCCGCCGGAGGGCCGGAAGTGATTGCTTAATCAGGGATTATTGCGGCATGCCTTTTTTTGCTAGGCTTGTGATCGAAATAGTGTCAAGGGCTTGAAATCGTCAAACGAGATTGCTAACGTAACTGGGATGAGCACTGTACGAGTTCTTGTGGGTACGCGCAAAGGTGCGTTCATTTTGACGTCTGACGGCAAACGGGAGAAGTGGGACATTAGCGGTCCGCACTTCGCCGGTTGGGAAATTTGGCATGTGAAGGGTTCGCCCATTGATCCGCAGCGGCTGTACGTTTCGCAATGTAGCGGGTGGTTTGGGCAGATGATCCAACGATCGAACGACGGCGGCAAGACGTTTGAACCGGTGGGTAACAAATTTGTTTATGACGGTGTGCCGGGTACGCACCAGTGGTATGACGGGACTCCGCATCCGTGGGAGTTTAAGCGGGTTTGGCATTTGGAGCCTTCGCTGACGGAACTGGATACGGTTTATGCCGGCGTGGAAGACGCGGCGATGTTTAAGTCGACCGATGGCGGGATGAACTGGAATGAGCTTTCTGGTTTGCGTGGGCATGGGACGGGGTCGCAGTGGGCGCCTGGGGCCGGCGGCATGGGGTTGCATACTATCCTGATTGACCCGACGAATCCGAAGCGGATGTATATCGCGATTTCAGCGGCGGGGGCATTTCGTACCGACGATGCCGGCGTGACGTGGAAGCCGATTAACAAAGGACTGAATTCGCTGCATATTCCGGATCCGGTGGCGGAGGTGGGGCATTGCGTGCATCGGCTGGCGCTGCATAAATCGAAACCGGAACGAGTGTTTATGCAAAAGCACTGGGATGTGCTGCGGACGGACAATGCGGGGGAGTTGTGGACGGACATCGGCGGGAATTTGCCGACCGATTTTGGTTTTGTGATTGACGTTCACGCGCATGAGCCAGAGACGGTTTACGTGATTCCGATTAAGAGTGACAGTGAGCATTATCCGTTGGACGGGAAGCTGCGGGTGTATCGGAGCAAGAGTGGTGGGAATGAATGGGAAGCGCTGACGAAGGGGTTGCCGCAGAGCGATTGCTACGTGAATATTTTGCGTGAGGCGATGGCGGTGGATTCGATGGAATCGTGTGGCGTGTATTTTGGGACGACGGGTGGGCAGGTGTATGCGTCGCCTGATTCGGGCGATACGTGGAATGCGATTGTGCGGGATTTGCCGGCGGTATTGTCTGTAGAGGTGCAGACGCTGCCGTGATTCGGGTGGTGCTGCCGGCGCATTTGCGGACGATTGCGCGGGTGGGGGATGAGGTGTTGGTTACGGTGGAAGGGCCGGTTACGGTGGGGGCGGTGTTGGATGCGGTGGAGTCGCTGTATCCGGCGTTGCGGGGGACGATTCGGGATCAGGTGAGTTTTGAGCGGCGGCCGTTTGTGCGGTTTTTCGCGTGCGAGGAAGATTTTTCGATGGAGGGAATGGGGGTGGTGCTGCCGGGGAAGGTGGCGAGTGGGGAGGAGCCGTTACTGGTGGTGGGTGCGATTGCTGGGGGGTGAGTGGGATTGGTGGAGAATTTTGTTAGTAGGGTGGCGGAGGGGCTGGTTGGTTTTACCGGCAAGGAACGGGATGCCGAGACGGGCCCCGAAGTAATCGAGGCCCGT
>JANXXI010000329.1 GCA_025350695.1 Acidobacteriota bacterium | reverse complement strand
TAAGCAAAAAGCGTCATCCATTTTGAACCCCACCAAGTCGATCATCGAGTGGATGAAGCTAATCAATTGCGAGTTCTCCAAATAAGATCGAAGTACCGCACCAATTCACTAAACTTAGGGCCAGTCTGAGGATAAGGTGTAACCAGGAAACAATCTACTACCCAATCGGACTCATACAAATGGGCTGGTCCAAAAGGTGTAGTACTTACGAGCAATCGCGGGAGAGTGTTATTGTTCAATCGTTTACGGTCTAAAGATCGCAATTGACTCTCCTTCAAAAGATGGTTCGACCCGATGTTTGCGACCACCCAATAGTAAGAGCAGTACCAAGGTGCCGGGGCTTGAACAGTGTCCGGGAAACGAATCGCGCGAAGTTATGCCGGTTAGGGCTGCCCGGTTGGCGTCTCGGACAGTGGCCTCGTCTTGGCGGCGGTTGGTGCTTGGGGAGAAGGTGAGAGTAAAAATCAGCATGGAAACGGTCAAGCAAAGCTTGAAGTCGTTTTTCCGAAATTGATCAGCCACGACAGTACTGCTGCGCATTCCGGTGCAAGGTGAACGGGATTCCTGGCGGAAGGTGAAAACGATTCCGGGATGAAGATGAACAGCATTCCTGGCTGAAGGTGAACGGTAATTCCTGCGGGAAGGTGAATGGATTTCACCCAGTCCCGGAATAGCGTTCACCATGGCCCGGAATAATTTCCACAGGCGGCTTGACTGTTCCTGTTGCCCGGTACATCCGTATCAGCCGCGTCACTTGCGACAAGCTTAATCCGCTCACTTTGGCAATGTAGGCGCGAATCTGGCCTCGTTGTTTCTTGGTCTGGCTGGCGTACTCGTGGACCACCAGGACCTCTTGCGTCCAGCTGTACTTTTCGGCGCGGTTTTGTCCCTTGAATTCGATTCCATCGCTGGCCTTCAAAAACTGGCTGATCTGTGCTGGCTTTAGCTGCTCGGCATTCTGCATTTGTAATTGCATTCGGCCGCAGTTCGCCTACTCCAGTTTCGATCTTTTCAAGATCATCTTGAATTGGAATCAACTCCTGTTTCAGGATCGTCTTGTATTGGACAATTCTCCCCAGCCCACAAATCCAAGTCCAATGTACAATGAAGCCACTGATGAATCGCCGTCACTTGTTGAGAGCGGCCGTGGCCGCGCCGTACATTCACTCACAAACCGGGCACGCACAACCTCGGCCAACGCTAGGGCAGGGCTCGCATCGTTACCGAGTGGTTCCAGGCTGGGGCGTGCTGGATGACAAGACTCCGGTAAAGAATTGCCATGGAATCGTCGAGGACGCCGAAGGCCACATCGTGCTGCTGACCGATCACACGGCGAACAACGTCATAGTCTACAACAAGGCCGGCAAGCTGGTGCACAAATGGGGCACGCAGTTTCCTGGCGCGCATGGGCTTTCGATCGTCAATGAAGGCGCGCGGCAGGTTCTGTTTCTCACCGACCTGGTGAAGCACAAAGTGGTCAAGACGACCTTGGATGGCAAGGTGCTCGATGAGTGGCTTTGGCCGGAGTTGACCGGGAAGTATGACAATGCCGAGCAGTACCGTCCTTCGTGGACGCTGCATTTGGCGAATGGGGATTTCTTTGTGTTGGATGGCTATGGGCGCGATTACATTCTGCGTTACAATGCCAAGGGGCAATTTCAAAAAGTGTTCGGCGGCCAGGCGGGGGGCATTACCCATTGGGGTCCGCATGGTGGCATGGCCGACTTGCGGGATGCGGGGCGGCGGCCTTCGCTTTTGATCGCCATGAGTGATCAGCAGCATTTGTTGCGCTTGTCGCTCGATGGAGAGAAGCTGGAGCAGGTGGATTTGCCGGGCGGGAATCCTCGGCAGATCCGGTTGCACAAGGGCCGGTTTTATGTGGCGCATTTGGCTGATAATTGGCCGAAGGATCGAAATAGCCGGGGGTTTGTGTCGGTGCTCGATGGGGATTTGCGGGTGCTATCGAACATTGGTGGAACGGTGCCGGAGTATGGGGCCGATGGGAAGCTGCGGGCGATGCGGCATCAGGAAGATGTGTTCATGCATCCGCATGATTTGATCGTGGATAGCGAGGATAGTATCTATGTGGCGCAGTTTGCTTCGGGCGAGACGTATCCGGTCAAGTTGGA
The DNA here is from genome assembly GCA_025350695.1 of Acidobacteriota bacterium. GTDB lineage: Bacteria > Acidobacteriota > Terriglobia > Bryobacterales > Bryobacteraceae > JANXSF01. The sequence continues at coordinate 613 of JANXXI010000329.1, read as the reverse complement.
GCGGGTTTGATGGATTCAAACACTGACGCTTCTTCTATTCGTGGCCATGATGGCAACGTCCATCAGAATGCCTTCTCCACGAACCGTTAGACCGATATTTCAAAACTCAAGCTAACCAGGAGATCCGCCGCCGCGTGGCCACGTGCCTTATCGCCCTCGACGTTTCCACAGGTGCAGTTGCAGGTTACTACACATTTGCCTCGGCGGGCATTCCGATGAATGACCTTCCAGCGGAGGTTACCAAAAAACTACCACGTTATCCCAGCATTCCGGCGATTCGAATCGGCCGTCTTGCAGTGGATTCATGCTTTCAGGGGATGGGTCTCGGCGCCGCCTTGCTGGCCGATGCTCTGGACCGGGTGCCAAGCTCGCCTCCGGCGGCTTACGCCTTGCTCGTTGATGCTAAAGATGACCGCGCCGTCGCTTTTATCGGCGCTACGGATTTATCCCGCTGGTGAGCCAACCCGCACGTTGTTCCTGCTGGTGGCTACCGCGGAGAGAATTCTTCGGCGATAATCCTGGACCATTTTCTTCGAAACGTTATCGCCGAGTGTAGGATATCTGGATGACCTGCAAACTGATTCGCCGTATGGATAGAGCTACCCTATTCACG
>JANXXI010000311.1 GCA_025350695.1 Acidobacteriota bacterium | reverse complement strand
CTTCGCCCGACAACCCAAATCCGTCTTTTCCCGACTCACCCACCGGGTGAGTCTTCAGCAGAGCATTTTTCTCGGTCATCCTCAACAGTATCAACCGTTTCTGCTGCCGACATCATTTTCAACCGCCGTTTTTAGGTTGATTGGACGCGAAGTGTTCGACCGTGACGGCAACTACGACCCTCGCACCGACCCCATCGTACGGGTGGAGGCGCGTCGCCTGCGAAAGAAGCTGGACGAATACTATGCGGCAGAAGGGCGGGATGAGCCGCTGAAGTTGTGTTACCAAAAGGGCTCCTACCTTCCTCAGGTGATGCAACCGGATACCCCGATTGTGGAATCGACGGCCAGCCGGCGCAACTGGATTCTTGCGGCAGTTGCTGGGACCGCGCTGGCGGCCGGTTTGGGCGGGTGGGCTATTTGGCGCCCAGTGGCGGTGAAGCCTAGGGTGATCGTTCTGCCGGCCCGCTGGGCTTGGAAAAACGAAGATTTCACCGAGACACCGTTTGATGTCGACTTGGCGGAAGGGGTGGCTGCGCAACTGGCGAATCGCCATGGAATAAGCGTGGTGGCGTGGCCCATGGTGCAAAGCAGGGCGCGGAACGGCGATGGCGTGAACAAAATTACCAGTGAACTGGGAGCCTCGCGATCCTTGTTGATTGCCGTGCGGGTAGAGGCCTTGGGGACGCGCGTTACGGCGTACTTAGTCGATCCGGCAATTGACCGCAAGATCCATGTGACCGACAAAGAAGGGCTGGACTTGACCAGTTCTGAACGGCGGGAACAGGTGGCGATTACCGTGGCGGCTGAAACGGCTTCGGCGCTACGCTAGGGCCATCCTACAAAACTAAAACATTCCCAAATCGGTACTCATGACCGATTAAGTTTGTCTGGAGTAACTCCGATAGACGTTAGATGGACGCTACTACCAAACCACAACGCCGCAAAACCAGCCGGAAAAAGTCCGAGGCCTCCGTGATTCGGATCCAATTGATGGATGGCATGGGCAACCCACGTTGGGTGACCGCCGATCTGATTGACCAGAGCGATGCTGGATTCAGCTTGTCGCTGATGATTGCTCTTAAGTCCGGGACGACGATAGTAGTGCGCGGCAAACTGGGCGAGAATAGGGCGGGGGATGCTATCCGTGTAGGCGTCCGTTGGTGTTACGAAAAGACAGATGGTAGTTACCGCGCCGGACTTGAGTTCCTGGATGCCAAGGCAGATGCCCCGCAAGAGGGCGCCAAAACCAGCGCACCCAATCCCGAGGCGCTTGATTGCTATGAAGTGATGCAACTCAGCCCCAATGCCGACGCCGACACAATTGCCCGGGTTTATCGCATGCTGGCGCAGCGCTTCCACCCCGACAATAAGGAAACCGGCAATGCCGAGATGTTCATGCGGCTTACCGACGCGCATCAGATTCTAAGCGATCCTGAAAAGCGGGCCCGTTACGATGTGCAGCATCGCAATGTGAAGCGTCTGCATTGGAAGATCTTCGATCAAGCTTCGGCGTCAACGGGAGCTGAAGCGGAAAAACGGAAGCGCCAGGGCATACTTGCCTTGCTCCACGCGAAAATGCTTAGCGATCCCGAACATGCCGAGCTGAATATCCAGTTGCTTGAGGAACTACTCGGCTGCCCTCGTGAGCATCTGCAATCGGCGCTGTGGTATCTCAAGGCGAAGAACTACATTCAACGCGGGGATAACGGCCGTTACTCGATCACCATTGCGGGGTTTGATGAGGCGGAATCACAGCCGCAGCCGTTCGCGCCGGTGCGTGCCGGTCTTCAGTTGACGGAAGCTCGAAAGGTGGGGTGAGTCCCGGCTAGCCGGATTTCGCGTCATGGAAAATTATGCCCAAGGTGTGGCGGCTTCCAGACCTGATGCGACTTACACCGTGACGGAGGTTGACCCGGTAGACGCCGCGCTTTCCCTGGACTGGCCGCTGCTGCACCGCGAATATTACGGCATCCCCTTGCACGAGAGGCACTACCATTGGGCGCGATTGCATGCGGGGGCGTTGTTCGGTCATGACAAATTCTCCGCCAGTGAAATCTTTGCCGGGCGAGGACAGCAAGATCGCTAGCTGTAGAGGGAAAATGTGCTCACCATATAGGTCTTGATGGAGGCAGTTGTAATCGCCGGCGCCGTATTGAAGCAGCAGAGGCGTGGGCCTGGATTGGCCGGCTTGATGGCATCGTTCCATGAAATCGGCGTGAGCTTCCGGGTAGCGTACTTCAATGCGCATTGCTTCATTCCATCGATTGGCGATGGGGGCCAGGTGCGGGTAAGCGGCGGTGCGGAGTTGTTCTATTAGCGGTGGCAGCGGGTAGGCGAAGTATTTATATTCCCCCTTGCCAAAGCCGTGACGGCTCATGATGACGCGGCTGCGGAAGACTTCGTCCCGCGGAAAGAGGCTGGCGATTTGCCCGCACTCTTCTGGGGAAAGCAGGCCTTCGATTACCGCGTTGCCGTGTGCGTCGAGGTCTTGGGCGATGCTTTGCCAGTCAAGTGTTGCGAGACCATTCATGCTTGCGATTCCTTTTCAAGAAGCGCACGTTTGCGTTCCACTCCCCATCGATAGCCGGAAAGGCCGCCATCATTACGGACACATGGGATGGCCACTGCCAGGGCATTGGCGGCACAGGCTTGGGCGACGGCCCGGACCGATTTTGGGGAGCCGATTGCGTTGGCAACCTCGGTATAGCTGGCGGTTCGGCCGGCGGGGACTTGGCGGAGCGCTTGCCAGACGCGCTGTTGGAACGCGGTTCCGCGAATGTCGAGGGGTAAATCAAGCCCGAGGGCTGGGGCTTCGACGAAGCCCACGACTTGGGCGACGGTCTGTTCGAAGTGCTTGTCGCCGACGGTGAGGTTCGCCTGTGGAAACCGGTCCTGCAGATCGCGAGCGAGAACGTTGGGGTCGTCACCTAAGAGGATGGCGCAGATGCCGCGATCGCTGCGAGCGACGAGGATTGCGCCAAGAGAGCATTGGCTTATAGCGAAAGTGATTTCGGTCCGGGCTCCGCCGGTGCGGAAGTTGGTGGGGGTCATGCCGAGGACGTCGGTCGAGGATGCGTAGAAGCGGCCGTTCGAGTTGTAACCGGCGGCATAGATGGCGTCGGTTACGGTGGCAGTTTGGGCAAGTTCCGTGCGCAGGCGGGCGGAGCGATGGGCGGTGGCGTACTGCTTTGGCGTTAGGCCCGTGACGGATTTAAAGACACGATGAAAATGGTAGGTGCTGAGGTCAACGTGGGCGGCGAGTTCCGCGAGGCTCGGCTGTTGGGCATCGGAGGTTTCGATGAGGCGGCAGACTTGGGCGACTTTATCGGCATGCTGTTCGGCGAGTGGCGCTTGATTGGGTTTGCAGCGTTTACAGGGGCGAAATCCGGCGGATTCGGCGGCCTGAGTGGTGAGATGGAATTGGACATTTTCGGGAAGGGCGAGGCGGGCGGCGCAGGAAGGGCGGCAATAGACGCCGGTGGTTTTGACGGAGTAAAAGAAGGCGCCGTCTGCGTTGGGGTCGCGGTCGATTAGGGATTGGAAACGGGGGCCGGTTGCGGTGGTGGTTGCCATGAGGACAATTTAGCAGGGGCGGAGGTGGGGCGCACTCCGGTTCTTGCTTTTGAATTAAATAAAGAATGAAGATGGCTTACTTCGCAAGGCCCGCGGCGCGAAGGAACGTTTCTACCCCATTCATCTGGTATTGCAAGTAGACTGGAGCGAAGAAAAACGTGAGGACTCCACTGGGGTTTAGCCAGGGTCCTCCAACTTTCTTACTGTATTCGGCGATAGAATCCTTCAGACGAAAATGGGCTGGGACGATAAGGATTGTCGCGAAAATACGGATGAGCGGCTCCAATTTGGCGTCTAGAGATCCGGCGTCCATGTTGATGTCGAAAACTAGATCGACAATCAAGATGGTGACGCCGGCAACATAGAGCAACAGGGTAGTGTTAGACCGATCATATTTTCGGGCCCAGTTCCCCTGCACGATCATCCATGCGTAATAGAAAATACCCAAAGTCAGGATACTCAGCGCCAACACCCAGGCCCAGTGAAGCTTGGGTGGTATTGGCTCTTCCAGAATTGGAACTGACGTGGTTTGTTCCATGGCGTCCGCGCTCATAATCGCGTAAGTATATCACGCGCTCTTGCACAAAATAGGCTAGGCGAGGGTCGAGGGCTATTTTGACGCGGTTTGTTGTCCATCACGTGCCTACAAGTTGCAGTTGGATGAACCTGATTGAACGGTGTTTTTACTGGGTTGACCAACAAACGGATTCGCCGCGACTCGTTTGTTAGCGTTGCCGCCCTCATCTGGACCGCCACCGTGGATTCCATTGTCGCCAAACTTGCCCGATGCCGCCAAACACCGGAACAAGTTCAGCCGGGTTGCACGCTCCCAAAATCGCGAAAACGAAAGTCCAGCTAATTCT
>JANXXI010000300.1 GCA_025350695.1 Acidobacteriota bacterium | reverse complement strand
GCGGGCGACACTGGAATTCGCCAAGGAGAACCTCAATGTTGCAGCTCAGTTTGGCGATTATGCGACTGGCGGAGACGTGGAGGGAGTGAGCGAAATTGTATCCGGCACAGGAGCACTGGTCAGGGACGGGCTCAAGAAAGTGGCTGTTTACCGGGACACTGATGGCGCGTTGCACAAGTGCTCGGCGATATGCCCGCACCTTGGTTGCATTGTGGCCTGGAACCCCACGGAGAGTACTTGGGATTGTCCCTGCCACGGCTCTCGGTTCGATCCGTATGGAAAGGTTTTAAACGGCCCGGCAATCACTGGGCTGAGTCCAGCGGAATAGTTACCTTTCTCCGTCTTCTTCGTCGCGCGGGATCGGTTAATATGTCCTCGTTTAAGAGGACACCGCCTCCTGGCGAGTGGCTTTGACCTCACTCTCAAAATAATTGAATCAAGTGTGAAGTTTCCCGCAGTACTTTTCTCAGTCATTGTGGCTTACATCGTGCGAAGTTTTATCTTCCCTTGCCTGTCACTTTCAAGATTAAATGGCGTAGTTCCGTCAACATTATTTGGCATACAAGCCATGGTTGTCAGCGAAGCCGGACGGTGAGAATCTCCGTTGCACAAACCTGTTGCCCCGACCAGATCTCAGCGCAATACAGTTTTGCAACGCTCACACACCAGTAAATCGAAGGCGTGGCGGTTTGTTGCACAACCGGACGTTTGCGCAATATTTCCGATTGCTGTCCCGAAAGGGGTCCTTTTTGAAACACACCCTCTAAGCGTCGGGTCGCCTTTTCAAGGTAACGCCGGTTTGCGAGCGTTCGTAAGAATCGCTACTACCTTGGCGCGCTGGATGGGCTGATTCTTCGGATACTAATTTTTCGGAAGCGGACCTCCGTTGTGTGATGCTGCAATACGATCGCGCTGGCGAACGGGAGATCGGTTGCATAGCTCGCGGTGAGTTGCCCGTTCAACCAATGTTCCACATGTGTCGGCAGGACGAGAATGCGTGATTGGTTCCATTCCCCAATCGGTTTCGAGAGAGATCGATCCACCGCCGTCAAGCCGTACAATGCCCCACTACGTTGTTTCGGATCGATCCGGGCTCCAGGGTCTCCCTCATCGTCCGCCACTTGGTATTCAAACCCCAGAGGTTCCCTGGAGAGTCCCCCAAGGCGGTCGAAACCGAGGAGACGATATTTGACTCCGGAATTTGCCTTTGCAGCCGCCAGCCATTCAAAGCGCAGTTCGAAGAAAAGGTACTGCTGCGTTGAAATAAGACTGCTGCGACCTCCACCTGGCACGGTAACTAAACAGTTGTTCTCGACCCGCCATGACGCGCCAACCTCCGCTTCCGAATCAGTGCCGATCCAACCATTCATGGTCTTGCCATCAAACAGCGATCGCCAACGGTCGTGCTCCTGGGCGCTCATATCGGATTGCATTCGCTCGACTTGAGCTGTCATCGGAGAAGCCACTTGGCGGGGCTCCGGGAGAAACGCGTCGTGTCGGTGTGCGATCCGCCAGTTTCCTTGTTCTCGCACCAGCGTGTACTCAACTGTGCCTGTTCCGAAGGGCGCGGGAGTGAAGTCGCGCCAAATACCGAGTGCCACAGCAGTGCTCGGGTTCAGGACAATAACGCGTCGAATCAGGGTTGCGCGGGGCTTCGAGGAAGTTCGTGCACGATCCACGAGACGGGTTAGGACTGTGCCTCCGGCACTTTGTCCCATGGCAGCGCCGGTTGTGACAGCTGCCACTTTGACAGGATCAGTCTGCGCGACTCCTTCGAGATACTGCGTAATCACGCGTCGAATCTGTTCTTCATCTTTGGCTTCGGGCGTTTCCGCGAGGATGCAATGGACTAGAACAAGGAAACAAACGCCTAACCGCCAGATGAGCATGGAGACTAGTGTCTCACAACAAAATCGCTCTGGCGGGCCGCTTTTGTTGCACCGGGAGGATTCCGCCTCGTAAGTCCCGTTACCGGAAACCCTGCTCCTATTTCAAAAACGGTAGGTTTCGGGACCGCCATAATCTCTGCGAGGATGGGTCTCAACCGTTTCGTTGTGTTGTCCCGTAAACACCTGTGCACGCGCGTCAGCTCCCGGCGCGCCCCGCCGTCAACGCAGGGCTCAGCATGCCAAATAATGTTGACGGATCTATGCCAAATAATTCTGAAAGTGACAGTGCCGCTACTTTTGCAGCAAGCTGCTGCAAAATTTGCCTAAGCGGGTCATTACCACAGAGCTGATCGCCAGCCAAGGGTGATTGAAAACCCTTGTAAAAAGTGCTTCAGTTGGCCATACTGCTCTTGGAAGTTAGTTTTGACTTCATAGACGGAGGCTGAAAAATAGGTAGAGATTGGCCGGATATGTGACCCGGTTCTCAGCTCGGTACAGTATGGTCCTGACGCGGCAAACGCCGTAAGGAGTTCTCAACTTAATGATACAGCGACGGGCATTTCTCGCGACAATAGCCGCGAGCGCGGCGGTGGTTCTTGAGGGCCGGTCGCGCCCTGGGATGTTCCTTGCGCTGAACAATTCCCTGACCGGGGCGCAACCGGGTTCGGGAAATGGTCCTGCGCGGATCATGGATTACGGTGATTTTTTGCGGCTGGCGGCGTCGACCGGATATGCGGGGGCGGACGTCACGCTGAACAACGCGATGAAGATGGATGCGCAGGCGGTGGCGGCGCTGTATCGTGAGTTGAAGCTGAGGCCGGGTCTGGCTTCGCAGATTCCAGCGTTGTTTCCAAAGGACCAGGCGGTTTTTCAAACCAACTTCAAGCGGCTGGAGGAAAGCGTGCGGTTCATGAGCGCGATCGGCTGCAGCACGATGTATGCGGTGATTCTGCCGTCGAGCGATGTTCCAAAGGCGGAGTTACGGAAGATTTACAAAGAACGGCTGCAGGCGGTTTCGGAAATGCTGCGGCCGTCGAAGATCAAGCTTGGGTTGAAATTTGTGGGTTTGGTTTCGCTGCGCAAGCGGCAGTCCTACGAATTCATTTGGCGGATGGATGAGTTACTGGCGTTCACCAAAGAGTGTGGCCCGAACATTGGCGTGATGCTGGATTCGTGGCACTGGCATTTGGCGGGGGCGACGCCAGCCGATATTGTGGCGGCTGGCCGGGATCGGATCGTTTCGGTGCATGTGTCGGATGCGCCCGCGAATTTGGTTGCGGAGCAGGTGAAGGACGACCAACGCGTGTTGCCGGGCGAGGGCGTGATGAACCTGGTTGGATTCTTTGGGGCGCTGAAGAAGATCGGCTATAGCGGGGCGGTAGGGCCTGAGCCGTTGGGACGGTTTAAGCGCGAGCACTGGGATGGGGTGGGGGCGAAGTTGGCCCTGGATGCCACGCGGAGTGTGATGAAGCGGGCGGGGATCAAGGCGTGAATCCAATGGGCGCGGCGCTCAAATAGCAAAAGGCCCCGAAAATCGAGGCCTTTTGTTCTTACCGTCGAAGTTAGCGGAAGTTCGCGGTGACCGATTTATCAGCCGTCATGGTCAAGGTGCAAGTGGTGGCAGTTCCGGTGCAAGCGCCAGCCCAACCAACCCAAGGCTGACCCGCATCGGGCGTCGCGGTTAGCGTGACCACCGTACCCGAAGCATAGCTGGCGGCGGAGGGATTGGAGGTTACCGTACCCTTACCGTTCTTGGCGATGCTGATTTTGAAGCCTGTAGTGGAACCGCCGCCGCCACCCGCGGCAGCCGCGACGAAGGTAGCCGTCACGTTGTTTTCCCCGCTAATGTTAAAGGTGCAAGTGAGGCCGGCGCCGGCGCAATCGCCTGTCCAACCGTTGAAGGTGGAGTTGCTAGCGGGTTTGGCTGTGAGCGTTACCGCCGTGCCGAGCGCGAGAGGCGCCGTGCACGATCCACCGCAATTAATGCTGTTCCCGGTAACGGTTCCCGATCCAGTTCCGGCGCGAGTGACGGTGACTGAAGAGACGCCAACGTTAGCGGCGGCCATTTGGTTGCCGATGAAGTCGCCCAGTTCCCCAGGTAGAGGAGCATTGCAGAGACCATCGCCGCCGCAGAGAGCTTTGTTGTTGTTGGGATCAAGCGGACCGGAGTACTTGTAGAATTCGTACTTACGGATGACGGCTTTCGCGCCGATGCCGAGGTTGCCCTGGCTGTGCATCACGCCGCTATTGGCGCTGTGCGGATTGAATTGCAGCAGCTTCCAGGCGGTTTCCACTTGAGCCTGATTGGCGTCATTCGGGACAACTGGGTTGTCTTCGAGAAGATCCTCAACCACGACGTTACGCGCCACTTCGTTCTTCAAAACTTTTACCCATTTGGCTTCGCCGAATTGCAGTTCGGGTTTGGGGATGGGCGGGGGCGGCGGAGGAGGAACAGGAATTTCAAAGGCGATGGCCGGAGCGCCGCCGACTTGGGCGGGCGGAAGTAGCACAACGGAGACGGCTGGAATCATGGAAGTTTGGCCGGCGGTGGACATCAGCGTTCCGGGGTTGGCGGGATCTTCGATCAGCCAGCGATAGATAGTGTTCGTGGGCTTGGCGCTGTAATAAGCGAAGTAGTAGCCGTAGTGCTCGCAACCGGGGATGGAACCAACCACGCAGGAGTGGCCGCCGGTTGGGTTGAAGTTTGGAGGCATCACGGTGGCGATGGTGAAACGGCCATTCACGTAAGGGCTGGCGTAGTGAATCAAAACGCCGCCTGGAATGGTGTTTACGGAGTAAGGGAAACGGCTGCTGCCCCAAACGCCGGCAAGATCGGCCCTGCTGATGCCTTGAATTTCGATCTCGAAGCCATAGGCGGTTTGGCCGGTGTCGTTATAGACGTCGAAATTGGACGGGGCTCCGAAGAGAGTAGTTTGGGCATGAACGGCGGCTGGTGCGGCGAGAAGAGCCATCAGCAGAGCGGATTTGCTGAGGATGGCTTTCGTCACCGATTGGAATTGGGGGAATTGGTTTGGTCGCATTGTGTCCTTATTAATTTGTTGGCATTTCGTACTGAATGCTTGGCTGATAAGTAGGACAAGGCGCGGAGGGGGGCGGAACAGAATTCGGAGAAGTTATTAGTTGTTACGCTGTTTGAGAGTGAACACACGTTTACGGTTGAACTTGTTGAGGGTTCCGATTCCGAATATAAATAGCTGTATAAATCGTATTTTTGAAGAACAAGCTAAGATTCGACCGCTGCGGTTCACCTGATCTTCGCACGCCGATTGAAATCGTTCCCCCGGAAGGTTCGCAGCGAAATTGGTCAAGCTTTGCATGCGGCTCAGGTTGGGAAGACGAAACCAGCCGCGAAGTCGCTCAAGGAATTTGGTGGTAGCAGCGTTATGGAAATTGTAGCCCCATTTCATGGCGAGGCTTGGCGAACCGTTTATACCGTTCGATTTACCGGAGCTGTATATGTGCTCCATGCCTTCCAAAAGAAATCCAAGTCAGGGATCGCAACACCGAAAAAGGAATTGGAACCTATCTAAGCGCGATTGGCGGATGCTCAACGCGATTATCGAAGGATGCAGAATTAGGATGGCCGCGAAAAAGGCTAAGAAACAATCCCCCCTTGCAGAGCGGAAGAATCTGATCACAGAAAGCTCGGGAAATGTGTTTGCCGATCTTGGCCTGCCTAATCCCGAACAGGAAATGGTGAAGGCTAGGTTGTGCTTACAAATCCACGCCCTTATCAAAGCGCGGGGCCGCACGCAGTCCGAGGCTGGGAAAATACTCGGGTTAAAGCAACCGCATGTTTCGCTTTTGATGAGGAACCGGGCGAGTAGTTTTCGGTTGGCCGCTTGATGGAGTTGCTGACGGCGCTGGGGCAGGATGTGCAGATTCGGGTACGCCCGTCGAAGCATGAGCACGGGGACCTTTCGGTTACTGTGCGGTAGTGGACTCCTGCGGGGATCTTGCTAATATATTGCTATGGGCAATATGCGTTTTGCCTGGAATCTCGCGAAAGCGACGGCGAATCAAGTTAAGCATGGTGTCTTATTTGAAGGGGCGCAGACGGCCTTTCTTGATGATGGCGGCCGCTTGATAGATGACCCAGAACATTCTGTCTCTGAGCAGCGCTTCATCCTAATTGGCTATAGTGTCAAAGGCCGCTGCTTGACAGTTTGCCATTGCTATAGGCAGGAGCACAGCGAAATTCGATTGATCTCAGCGAGGCCCGCCACCAAAAAAGAAGAAGCAACTTATTGGAGTTTCAAATGAAAGCAGAATACGATTTTTCACGATCCCGCAAGAATCCTTACGTTAAGCAGCTAAAACGCCAAGTTACGATTCGGCTGGATGTTTCATCAGTAGACTATTTCAAGCAGGTGGCGGCTGACCTTGGCATGCCCTATCAAAATCTGATCAATTTGTACCTGCGCGACTGTGCTTCTAATAACAGGCGCCCAGGCATTCATTGGGGCGAGGATAAAGGTAGGCCGGTTAAGGCTGCGCCTAAGGCACAGGCGTGATGATTGTCGGACTTCGCGTGTGGTGGCCTTGCAGGCGAGTCACGGGCGACAAGCGGCCTCATGAAATGCGGCGATTTGGCCGAGGCGAAAATACGATGAGCAAGCAGTATAGAAGTGAAGCGATGGCGGCCATCCATGAAATCATGGAAACGTTGCACGATGTTGGGGCCCTCGAAAAACAGACCATGCGGCGATTTGATGGGGCCTGTCTTACTAACGCCGATCCGGCCTCTGAAGCGTGATAGATATCAAGGTATTCGGGCAAAATCCGCAGAATATAGATCCGCTAAGAATCATTTTCAATACGGATATATACAATCCAGATAGAAACGACTTTCGAGCTGGACTTGAGGACCCCAAAGGGTTGATGACCGTTACGGCAATCGCCAACGATGGAAACAATATAAGTGGCTGGACATATGATCCCTTAGGAAAAGGCGATTTTACGAAAGGATTTTCCGCGCGTAGCGTTGTCACAGGCCCTGGTCGAATGCTTAGCACGAACGCTACTACTGTAAACGGGGTAAATCCTTTGGAACTTGGGGTGGCCTCGTTATTCAATGTGGTCTTGACCCTGATCGAACAGCGACCTGTCGGTGCACTCGTTCCGTTTGAGAACAACGCCCGCACCCACACCGCTTCCCAGGTCAACCAGATTGCTGCTTCCATTGAGGAGTTCGGCTGGACCAACCCGATCCTCATTGATTCAGGGCAAAAAAGGCCGACTACTGCTTCAGCCCGCTCAATTCAGAAGATCCAGTCATTCTCCTTGCGGACCCGGTTGGCAGGAATCAATTCGCCAGTCTGCTTGGATCGATTGCTTGATTACTATGGAAGCATGGCGCTTCCCTAAGCCGAAGCGCAAGTGTTGAACACGGCCTTAGTTAGCAGCTTTGGACGGTGGTTTGAATTTCCCCGAGGCACCCATAATTTACTGTTGCTTCCAAACAACTTTTCCTCGTCGATTGACGAACGCGTGCTTCGAATTTAGGGTTACGCGGGCCAGCGCTCCGTGAAACGGTGCGGCGGTATCGAATTGAAATGGGACGAGGGTGGTGAGGTCGCGCCTAACGAAACCGAACTTGCCTCCCCGTGAGACCGCT
>JANXXI010000250.1 GCA_025350695.1 Acidobacteriota bacterium | reverse complement strand
ATATCGACGCCCTGATCGTCGGCCCGCCCGACCACATGCACGCCACTGCCGCGCTCCACTGCATGCAGGCGGGCAAGCACATCTACGTGGAAAAGCCGCTGACTCGCACATCGTGGGAGGCGCAGCTGCTGACGCAGGCGGCGGAGAAGTATAAGGTCGCCACACAGATGGGTAACCAGGGTTATTCGCACGATGCGACGCGCGTGGCCTGCGAGATTTTCTGGAGCGGAGAAATTGGCGAGGTGAAGGAGGTCCACGCCTGGACAGGACGGCCCAGTTGGCCGCAAGGGATGGCGAAAGTGGCCACGCCTTCGCCTGTACCGGAAACGCTTGACTGGGATCTATGGTTGGGCGGAGCAGCGGCGCGTCCCTTCACTGCGGGCGACGACGATTCCAAGGCCTTCGCAGCGGCTCGCAACGCGGGACGGCCAGACCAGTTTGGTTTCTACCTGCCTTTCAACTGGCGCGGCTTTTACGACTTTGGCAGTTGCCTGATCGGTGATTGGGGCGTGCACATTTTGGGTCCCGCTAACTGGGCCCTGCAACTGCATCCGAAGTATTTGGTGAGCGTTGAGTGCATCAGGAAGGACCCGCTCCCACCGTTCACTTTCCCTGATGAGTTAGCGATTCGCTACGATTTCGGCCCGCGTCCAGGCATGCCGCCCGTCAGCATCTATTGGTATCACCATGCCAAGGGTGACGCGTATTTGCCGCCCGGCATGACTCCCGAAGAGGCGCGAAAGATTCCGGCTGAGGGTCCCCAAGTGGGTCCTGAAGGGCCGCCGCGCAATCCTCCAACTGGCGATCGCAGCGGGTATAACAATATCTTTGTTGGATCGAAGGGTTATCTGGGAACCAACGGGCGCGGTGAAAGTGTTGGACTGCTTCCGGGCAAGCGTTGGGCTGAATATAAGCTACCCGCGCCGTATTTGTCGCGTTCGCCTGGGGCCAGTACGGGGTCGAACCACGCGGCGCATATCCGCGATTTTGTACGGGCGGCGAAAGGCGGCTCACCGGCATGTTCCAACTTCAGCATCGCCGGGCCGTATACCGAATGGCTGTTGCTGGGTTCGGCGGCGATTCATGCCGAGGGCAAGCTGATGTGGGACAATGCCAAGGGCGAATTCACGAACAGCCGCGAGGCGAATAAGTGGGTGAAGCCTACGTTCCGTAAGGGCTGGGATATTAAGCTGTAAGCAGACTAACATAGAAAAATGGGGACTGACGAAACTGACATCTTTTTTCGCCATCGCAAGGATTTACTATTGCGGAAGCGTATTTTGCAAAAAAGGCTGTCTGTTCCGTCCGTCCCAGTTTTCTACACTAAGGAGACTAACATGACACTTACTCGAAGAGACATTACTAAACTGGCGTTGGGCGCAACAGCCGCGGGAGTTTTACAGGCGAAGCCTAACTCGAAGTTTCACGGCGTGCAGATTGGCGCGATTACTTACAGCTTCCGGTCATTGCCGAGTAGCGCTGAGGATGTTTTGAAGTATCTGGTGGAGTCGGGGATTAGCTCGATTGAACTGATGTCCGACGTGGCGGAGAACTACGCCGGTATCCCGAAAGTGGAGCGGCCCCGGGTGGCGCGCGGGGAAAAGATGACGCCCGAGCAGCAGCAGATGGTGAAGGAAGGGGCGGAGAACGTCAAGAAGTGGCGTACATCGGTTTCAATGGACAAATACAAGGCGCTGCGGAAGATGTATAACGATGCCGGAGTGGACATCGCGATCTTCAAGCTGCCTGTGGGCACGGGGATGTCGGACGAGGAGGTAGATTACATCTTCCATGCGACCAAGGCTCTGGGCGCGCACTGCATCACAATGGAGTTGCCTACTAACTTGGAACTAACGAAGCGCGCGGGGCAGTTCGGCGAGAAGCATAAGATTTTTGTCGGGTATCACAATCACATGCAAGTGAATGAGTCCAGTTGGAACGCGGCTTTGGCGCAATCGAAGTATAACTCCATTAATCTGGATGTGGGACACTTTACCGAAGCCATTAGTAAGTCGCCCATTCCCTTTATCCAGCAAAATCACAGCCGCATCTCCAGCTTCCATTTGAAAGACAAGATGTTCAAGACGAATGGTGGCGGGAACCGGCCCTGGGGCTCTGGCGAGACTCCGCTGAAGGAAGTTTTGCGATTGATGGCCAAGGAGAAGTACAAGTGGCCGGCAAACATAGAGCTAGAGTATGACGTGCCGAAGGATTCGACGGTGACGGCGGAAGTGGCCAAGTGCGTGAAGTTTTGCCAGGATGCTTTGGCGTAGCGGATTGGGCCGGATTGGCCAGTACTATAAGTACTTCGGCCAAGAGTATTCGCAGGAGTATGGAGTATGATGATTGCGTGCGACTTGTAACCGTTTTCCTGGCTCTTACTCTGCCCGCCCTGGCCAGGAATCCTACCGTCGCCCCACTGAGTCTGAGGTCAATAATACGGCCGTCCACCTTCTTTACAGTGGACTGGCTCCCGGCACACTCGGCCTGATTTCAACTAGACGCCCCGTTACCTTCGGACTTACCAATTGGCGACTGGCCGGTGCAATTAACTGCCGGACCTGAGGTAAGTGCCTGATGTGCAATTGCCAGTGGACGTATTCGCTCCGCGGCTTGATCAGACGCTGTCTTTGCTGACCGCGACCGACCACACTCGCATCCGCAAGTGCGCGGCTTGCGTGCTTCACTTTTAGCGTAGGTGCAGCATGAAAATTGTGCGGTAACCGGTGAAAGGTGGCGGCGTATGCGCGGCGTTTGCGGACGGACTCAAGCCCTTAGTTAGTTGGCGCGATTGCGACAGCGGACATTCCATCCTTCAACGGTTTATCCACGGCGTTCGCTACGCGGTCCTTCGCCTTCACTCCGTCCAACACCTGCGCCCTCGTGATGTTTGAGACGCCCAGCTTCACTGGATGCCATTTCAGCTTGTCTCCCTCGAAAACATACACACCGCTGACATCGCCCTCTTTGCGGATACATTCCTTGGGAACGGTCAGAGCATTCTCAGCCACTCGCGAACGGATGAAAGCGTTTATGTTGGATCCGGGCACTAAGTCGCCGTCGGGGTTATCCACCACCACTAGCACTTCCCCTACTTGGCGGCTCTGCAACGGGACGATCTGTTGCGGCAGACGATCCACCGTGCCCTTCCATTCCTTGCCCGGGATGGCGTCCCAAGTTAGGGTCACCGGCATGCCCTTGGCCACGCGGCCTAACTCCGGTTCATCCACATAGACCGACACTCGTAACTTATCCAGGCGGCCAATGTTCGCCACTAAGTCACCGGGATTTAGGTAAGCCCCTGGCTTGGGGTCCACTTGATAGACGGTCCCGCTGATGGGTGCGATCAGCACTCCTTGCCCCGCCTTCTGCCGCGCCTGTTCAATGATGCTTCGAGCCTCGGCGATGCGACTATCGGCGGCTTTCTTATCGGCGGGCAATGAGCCGAAGGATCGGCGGCGCGCACGCAGCGAACTGATTTCCGTTTCGATGCCAGCCACGGCCTCCGCGGCCTTCGCCACCTCATAGCGCGGAATGGCATTTTGGGCTTCGAGCCGTTGCAGCGACGACAACTCCTTGCGGGCGTTTTCCAGATCGAGATTCGCCTTTCGAACGGCGGCATCGATCTGCGCGAGTTCCGCCGGGCGGCCGTTCACGTCTAGCGCTTCACGCTCAGCCTGGGCCTGTTTCAGCCGCGCATAAGCGGTGGAAATTGCTCCCTGCGTTTCAGCTGAATCCTGCGTGGCTACAGTGGCGCCAGCTTGCACGATTTTGCCGCGCTCCACGAAGAGACGAAGCAGTTTTCCGGGGCGCTCAGCGCGAACCGAGACCCATTCGAAAGGCTCAACCTTGCCGTTGGTGGCTAGCGTATCGACCAACGTTTCCACCTTCACTTCAGCGTAGGGAAGCTGCGGTGGGGCGTTGCGATTCACCATCAGATACCCGATGCCACCCACCGCCAACAATCCAAACAGAGCAAGAAATAGTTTCATGATTTAGGGAATCAGCACGGTCTTGCCGGCCTTGTGCAGCCGGGCAGTCTCCATCGCCGCATTCGCTTCAGAGAGCGGAAAGCGATGAGTAACTTCAGAAGCAAACTTTGCGCTCCATTCACGAATTTCGAGCATACGCAGCGCGCGATCAACATGGCGCGGTTCAAAACCCCAACTGCCTTGGACAGTAAGTTGCTTGCGGGTAATGGTATGCGGATTAAATGATATGTTACCGGCATTGGCATACTGGCCCAGCACAAGATACCTGCCACCGTCGCGCACTAACTCAATACCTTCGTTCACTGCTTCGGGGTAACCCACGCACTCTATTACTACGTCGGCGCCATAGGGTCCGGTTTCATGCAAGACGGCGGCGCGGCGCGAATTAATGTCGATCACGCCTTCAACGTTGATTACGGCGGCGGCTCCGAAACTGGACGCCAGTTCCAGCCGGTGCGCGGGCGCGCCGAGAGCAATGATCTTCGCCGCTCCAGCCTGCTTGGCTACCGCGATGGCGGCTAACCCGACTGGTCCCGTACCTTGCACGATAACCGTATCGCCCCATTCGATGGGACAACGCTCCACACCGTGAACAGCGGTTGAAAGTGCGCAGCCCGCACCGATGACAGCTTCGGTGGAAACCGATTCGGGGATGCGGAAAATGGCGGTGCCAAGGCGCAGGTGGATCTTTTCGGCGTAGCCCCCGCGGAGGTGCGGACCGTGATCGGCGCAGTAGCTGATGCCGTACGCTTTGCGCGAAGTGCATCGCGTGGGTTGACGTTTTACGCGGCAGAAATAACATTCGCCGCAGACAAGCGAACTAGCCCAACAGACGCGATCCCCGACGGCAAGTGGAGCGCCACGCCAATCCTTATCGAGCCCGGCGCCGAGCAGTTCAATGCGGCCGACAGTTTCATGGCCGAGCACGATGGGGAGCGGCACGGCGAGTTGGCCCAGCCAGAGGTGAACATCGGTTCCGCAGATGCCGGCCATTTCGACGCGCACAACGGCTTCGCCAGCGTCGAGCGAGGTGATGTCGGGATACTCGCGCATCTCAAGGGGCTTTTCGTAGGCGGATAGGACGACGGCTTTTACGTTGCTCATTTTGGTAGGAGGCGGCCTTGTGTGGGCATTCCCCATTGTAGCGAGGCTGGTAGCGAATGGCGGATGGATGCGGACACTTATGCCGCGCGCTCGGCTTTCCTGATTTTGAAACCCAACGAAACTGGTCATACTTCACTTGTTGAAGCTACCCGCCCAGGTAACCTTGCTTGATTCACAAGCTTGACGCCCCGGTAATCAACCGTTACGCCAACACAAGTTTTCCGTGCAACCAGTCCAATTGGGTTCGTTTTTCTAGGAGCTGCTTGAATCGATCCAAGAGCCGGTCCGCCCTTTTTGAGGGGACGGACGCTTGTAAGAGAACGTTCTGGCCAGAACTTTATTTCCCTGATTTAAGAGTAGCAGGCGGGGTCAAGTGTTTCGGTTGTAAGTTGTTGAAATGTGGCTGAGAATGGTCGGTGAATGCATAGATTTTTTGCCCGATTTCGCGCGACAAAAGCCTATGAAGTGGAAACCGGATCAGGCGCGGAATTGGTCTAAAAATGCGGTGAACTAAAGCGCACCGTAAGATTGAGGG
>JANXXI010000244.1 GCA_025350695.1 Acidobacteriota bacterium | reverse complement strand
CCGGGCGATCAATTGCGAATTGAAATGACGGTGATCTCGCGGAAAGCCCGAGTGTGCAAAATGCGTGGCACTGCTTCGGTTGATGGGCAGGTGGTGGCCGAAGCTACCGCGATGTGCGTCCTCCAAGACAGGACTGCCTCGACCCCACACCCCGCGGACTCATAGAGCCAGCGCCGTGCCTATTCACCCCACAGCGATCATCGACGCCGCAGCCGAAGTTGACCCGACGGCCACGGTTGGGCCCTACTGCATTCTTGGTCCAGAGGTTCATATAGGCGCCCGTACGGAACTGAAGGCCAATCTATATATAGAGGGACCGACCTGGATTGGCGAAGACAACCTCTTCTATCCTTACTCTTCGATAGGCGTTGCTTCGCAGGATAAGAAGTACGCCGGTGAATATGCGGAAACCCGCATCGGAAACAAGAATACGATCCGCGAATTTGTCACGATCAACCGTGGCACCAAGGGCGGCGGGGCGCTGACTAAGATCGGTGATGACAACTGGATCATGGCGTACGTCCACATTGCGCACGATGCCGTTATCGGCAACCACTGCATTCTGGGGAATTCAGTTACCTTCGCGGGACACGTGACGATTGAAGATTACGCAAATGTTGGCGCTTTTTCCGGCTTGCATCAATTCTGCCGAATTGGCCGTAACGCTATCGTCGGCGGGTATAGTGGGGCCATCACGCAAGATGTTCTTCCCTATTCGATGACTGTGGCTGGGCGCGATGTGAAGACCTTCGGCGCGAATCGCATCGGCATGGAACGCCGTGGCATTTCCAACGAGGCGATAGAATCGTTACAGACAGCCTTGCGTTTGCTGACGCGTGGAAAGCTGAATACTTCCCAGGCGATTGCCAAGATCCGCGAGGAAGTGCCTGGCTGTCCCGAACTGGAAGAACTGCTGGAATTCATCCGCACCGCGGAACGAGGCTTCGTAAAATAAGCTAATGCGCTACGGCATCATCGCCGGCAACGGACGTTTCCCCTTACTTGCTTTGGACGCTGCACGCCAACAGGGTGACGAAGTGGTGGCGATCGGCATTGAAGGCGAAGCTTCGCGCGACATTGAAGCGTTGGCGGCGGTCACGCACTGGATCTCGATCGCCGCGCTTTCCAAACTGATCGGCATCTTAAAGGAAGAGCGCATAACTGAAATTTTATTCTGCGGACAGGTGAAGCATGTCAGTTTGTTCAGCGCCCTGCGGCCCGATTGGCGTCTTGCGAAATTGCTATTTTCCCTGAAGCGCAGGAATACGGATTCGATCTTGGGCGGCGTGATCCAAGCGCTGGAAGAAGAAGGCATCCATGTGGCCGATTCCACTCGACTGCTGAAACCGCTTTTGGCGCCAGAAGGCGTGCTTACGCGCCGTGCACCGTCCGACGACGAAGCGGAAGACATCGCTTACGGACGTCAAGTCGCCGAAGCACTTTCCGGTTTTGACATCGGCCAATCCGTGGCAATTGCTGAGCGGGCCTGCGTTGCAGTTGAGGCGATGGAAGGCACGGACGAAATGCTGCGTCGCGCTTCCGCTTTGACCAGAGGCCGTCGCGATTTGCGCCTGATCAAAGCCGCCCGTCGCCGCGTCCACATGAAATTTGATGTGCCTGTGGTGGGCCCCGAGACGATCAGTGTGATGAAAGAAACGAAGACGACGGCGTTGGCAATCACGGCAGGGCGCACGTTGATGCTGGATCGGGAACTGGTCCTGCAATCGGCGAACGATGCGAAAATCACGATCATAGGATACACCGCCGAGGAGGAAGCAAATTGAGTACGCCGATCCGCGTTGCTGTAATCGGGGCCGGCCAATTCGGCCGCAATCATCTCCGCATTGTTGGCGCCTGCGCGCAAGCGAAACTGGCCGCCGTGTGCGATGCCGACGCCACGCGCGCCGCCGATGCCGCGCGTGAATTCGGAACGGTGGCCTGCACTCTGACGGAGTTGACGGGCAAAGCCGATGCCGCGATTGTCGCCGTGCCCACTTCGTCGCACGCTGAAATTGGCTGCGCATTGCTTGAAGCAGGCATTGACGTGCTGATGGAGAAACCGATCGCGGCGGATCTTGACGAGGCCCAGCGATTGATCGACGCCGCAAAGAGCAACAACCGCATCCTGCAAATCGGCCATTTGGAACAGTTCAATCCGGCCGTGCAAGCGGTGGCGAAGCGCATCACCACGCCGCTGTTTTTTGAAATCCATCGCATGAGTCTGTTCTCGCCCCGCAGCCTGGATGTTGACGTTGTGCTGGATTTGATGATTCACGATCTGGACATTGTGCTGAGCATGGTGGGGTCGATGCCCGAAGAGGTACGCGCGGCGGGTATCCACATCCTTTCTGAAAAGGTGGATATCGCGAACGTTCGCCTGGCATTCGCCGGGGGCTGCGTGGCGAACCTGACAGCCAGCCGCGTCTCAACTGAACGTGTTCGCAAGATGCGCCTGTTCCAACCGCACCAATACATTTCGCTGGATTATCAGAAGCAGGAAGCCGTTTCGTTCAGCGTGTCACCGGCGCGTCAAATAGGCTTTGAAACTTTTCCCGTCGAAAAGAACGAACCTTTGAAAATTGAAGTGGACGAATTTCTTGCCTGCGTGGCAAGCCGCGCCAAACCACGAGTGGACGGTGAGCAAGGATTGAGATCACTACGAGTAGCTTTGGAAATTCTAACGAAGATTGAAGAACACGCCCGAATCGTAAATGGCGCTTTGGAAACGGCTCAGAAAATTTCACATTAACAAACGTACTCGACGATCCCGAACCCAGTCCACTCGCACCCCCCCTCCGTTATGAGAGAATAAAAATCTAACCTCGAAAAGTGTATTTTGTCCATGACGCAAGGAAACTCTCCCGACACCACTCCCCAGGATGTAACGACCGCGGCTGAAGAGCCGTCGTTCGCATCGATCCTCTCGGAGTTTGAACAAGAACAGAAGGCGCACAGCCCAGCCGCCAGCGAAGCCCCGTCAGAGGCGATGAAAGGAACGGTGGTGTCGATTAAAGACGACAACATTATTCTGGACATCGGCCGAAAGACCGAAGGAGCACTGCCCGTAATCCTTTACCAGGAAGCGGGCGGCGACGAAGCGAAGGCGGGTGACATCATCGAAGTGAATGCGGGCGGGCTGAATGAGCTCGGTTATTTCGCGCTCACTCCGCTGAAGGTCGTCCGCGCGAAGGATTGGTCTGGCCTGCAAGCGGCGTTCGCGGAAAAGCGAATCATGACCGGGAAGATCACCGGAATCGTGAAGGGCGGCCTGACGGTGGACATTGGCGCAAGAGCCTTCTTGCCCGCCAGCCGCAGCGGCGTGCGCGATCAAGCTGAGTTCGTTAAGATGCTGGGCCAGGAAATTACTTGCCGCATCACGAAGCTGGATACCGAAAAAGAAGACGTAGTGGTTGACCGTCGCGGCATCCTTGAAGAAGAAGCCGGTGAATTGAAGAAAGCCGCGTTCGAAAAGTTAAAGGACGGCGATGTTCTTGAAGCTACCGTGCGCAGCATGACTGAATTTGGCGCCTTCGTTGATTTAGGCGGCGTGGATGGTTTGTTGCATATCACGGATATGAGCTGGCATCGCGTGGGTAAGCCAAGCGATGTTGTGGCGATCGGCGACAAGATCCAAGTCAAGATTCTGAAGATCAACCCGAACACACGAAAGATTTCGGTGGGGTTGAAGCAGTTGATTCCCGATCCGTGGACTACTGCTCTGGCGCGTCTGGAAGTGGGAAAGCGGGTAACGGGTAAGGTTGTGCGTCTGGCTGATTTCGGCGCTTTTGTGGAGCTGGAACCGGGCGTGGATGGTTTGATTCACGTTTCGGAAATGTC
>JANXXI010000231.1 GCA_025350695.1 Acidobacteriota bacterium | reverse complement strand
TAAGCACATAGCCGTGAGTTACTCCCGCCAGAACACAAACGCCGCCTATGTCGCCACGTGAGGTTATGAAGAACCCCTGAGTGCTGGTGGCGCCTGGGAAATCAATCGAACTATACTGTCCCGCGCTGAGCAAGAACCCGTGGGTCGTATTGTCGGCTTTCACGTAAGCGCCGACAATATCGCCCCGTGAGTTAATTCCAAATGCGTTGGTGGTGGTGGCGCCAGGGTAGTCGACTGTTGTAAACGTAGGTCCTTGCGCAAAAACGCTTGCCGTTACTCCCAGCAGGAAGCCGGCAATCCGGACAATAGTTGTTTTCATACTGATCTCCATTCGAGGCCGGTCAATTCCGGGCTCTACTGAGTAATGCGGAGAACGATTCGGGAAACTCTCATGGCGCGGAAATATTCCGGACACTGCGTTATGATTGAGCCTTGAAGTGATGCAAAAGGGCGAGCAAAATAACGGCGCGCCAGCCACGGGCGAAATCAGCACGCTGTTGCGGGCCTGGACCGATGGCGACCCTTCGGCACTGGAAAGACTGACGCCGATTGTTTATAGCGAACTCTACGGTCTGGCCCGGCGTTACATGCGGCGGGAAGCTGCCGGACACACCTTGCAAACCACCGCCCTGGTGAACGAAGCTTATATGCGGCTGGTGGATTGCAACGGAATGAAGTGGCAGAATCGGGCGCATTTCTTTGCCATTTCCGCCAAATTAATGCGGCGAATATTGGTCGATCACGCACGGCGCAAGAACGAAAAGCGCGGCGGCGGGGTACCCCATGTTGGATTAGAGCAAGCATCCATGGTAGGCGGCGGGCGCGACCGGGAATTGGTGGCGCTGGACGATGCCATGAATACTTTGGCCCAGCTCGACGGCCGCAAAGTTCAGGTTGTCGAGATGCGCTATTTCGGCGGACTCAGTGTGGAAGAAACGGCGGAAGTGCTGAAAGTGTCGACGGTTACCGTGATGCGAGACTGGAGCACCGCCAAAGCCTGGCTCTATGGCGAATTAAATGGTGGTGACAGTGGATTCCAAGCGTTGGGAACAAGTCGATAATCTGTTTCAATCCGTACTCGCGCTTCCGCTTGAAGAACGCGATGCATTTCTAAAGAAGGCATGCGCGGATGACGCTGAACTGGAGAGCAAGGTCCGTTACTTGCTGAAATCGCAGGAGCGAGCCGGAACCTTTCTGGAACGTCCTGTAATGGAAATCGCCGCGCAAATGCTTCCCTTGGAAAGTTTCCAATCTGGCCAAACAGTTTCACACTTTCGGTTAATCGAAAAACTCGGGGCAGGCGGCATGGGAGTAGTTTACAAAGCCGAAGACTTGCGCCTGCGTCGCTTTGTGGCGTTAAAATTCCTGTCGGAGGACCTTGCCCAGGACCTACACGCACTTGGACGATTCGAGCGCGAGGCTCGTGCTGTCTCGGCCTTAAACCACCCGGGCATTTGCACAATTTATAACGTGGAGGAACACAATCATCAACCGGTGATGGTAATGGAGTTACTCGACGGTGAAAGTCTCCAGGCGCGGATTCGGCGGGGCCCCATCGCGGCCGAAGAGATTCTGGATTTCGCCATTCAAGCCTCCGATGCCTTGAACGTTGCCCATGCAACTGGGATCATCCATCGCGATATCAAGCCGGCGAACTTGTTCATCACCAAGCGCGGTCAGGCTAAGATTCTGGACTTCGGTTTGGCGAAGGTTGAACCGGATGCGAAAAACCGGGCAGCGGCATCCACGGAATTGCAATTAAGCAGCGCGGGCAGCACCATGGGGACCGTATCTTACATGTCGCCGGAGCAGGTTCGCGCCAAACCGCTCGATCCGCGCACGGACCTGTTTTCATTTGGCGTGGTTCTGTACGAAATGGCGACAGGCAAGCCGCCCTTTCACGGTGAAAGTGCGGGAATGATTTTCGAATCCATTCTGAACCAAACGCCAGTGTCCGCGGTGCGCTTGAATCCTTCTATACCAGAAGCGTTGGAGCATGTCATCAACAAATGCCTGGAAAAGGACCGCGATCTAAGGTATCAGCATGCCTCGGAGATTCGTGCGGATTTGAAGCGGATGCAGCGCGATTCGGAATCTGTGCGCGTCCTGGCTACCCTTCCGGCTGCCGCCGCTTCGCCTTCAAATCGCCTAAAGGTTGCCGTCCCTCTGGCCGCCGCCGCCCTCGCACTCTCCGCGGCGGGCTACGCCTACCTGCATCGCACACCAAAGTTGACGGATAAAGATACGATTATCGTCGCCGATTTCACGAACACGACGGGCGATCCGCTGTTCGACGGGACACTTCGGCAGGGATTGTCATCCGCTTTGAGTCAATCTCCCTTCTTAAGCCTCATTTCCGATCAACGCATTCAACGCACATTGCGCCTGATGGGCCGGCCAAAAGATGCCAAGCTGTCGGTTGACCTGGCGCGGGAAATCTGTGAACGCACCGCAAGCGCAGCGGTTCTGGAAGGATCGATTGCGCCAATAGGAAGCCATTATGCGGTGGGCCTTCGGGCAACCAGTTGCCGCACGGGCGACGTGCTAGCCGATGAACAGGGGCAAGCGGCCAAAAAGGAAGAAGTTCTTACGGCGCTCGGTCAGGTTGCCAGTAAGTTCAGGGCAAAGGTCGGCGAATCGCTGGCCACTGTTGAAAAATTTTCCACGCCGCTTCCCGAAGCAACAACACACTCTCTTGAAGCATTGAAGGCATACAACATGGCCTGGAAGACTCACCATGTATCCGGGCCTTCCAATTCCATTGGTTTATACAAGCGCGCCATTGAATTGGATCCCAATTTTGCCTTGGCGCATTCCTGGCTTGGGCGTTCCTACGGGCAATTGGGGGAGACTGCACTTGGGGCCGAGAGTACACGCACGGCCTACGCGTTGCGAGATCGCGTGAGCACCCAGGAGAGGTTTAGCCTGGCGTTCTCTTACGAGCGAAATGTTACGGGAAACCTTGAGAAGGCCCGAGAGACGTGCGAATTGTGGGCGCAAACTTATCCTCGCGATCCGCTTCCCTATGGCTTCCTGGCGGGTGCAGTGTCGCGGGTCTTTGGGAAATTTGAAGAGGGCGTTAAGGCGGGAAAGAAGTTGATCGAGATGGACCCGGATAATTCTTTCGGATACAGTAACACGGCTTCGAATTACGCATCATTAGGCCGTCTTGCTGAAGCCGAGAGCACTATCGAACAAGGTTATAAGCGCAACCTTTATCTACCCGATTATCTTACGCTTCTGTACCAGGTGGCATTCTTGAAATCGGATCAGGCGGCCATGGACCGGCTGGCGTCGCAGGCGCCCGGCAAGCCTGACGCGGCAGACTGGATGCTTGATCTGGAGGCGGCCAAACTGGCGTATTCCGGTCACCTGCGGCAGTCCAGGAGTAAGGCGCAAAGCGCCGTGGAACTAACCAAACGGCTGAAACATTACGAAGCAGCCGGACAACATGAAGCCGGAGTAGCGGAGCGGGAAGCTCTTTTCGCGAATTTTCCGGAGGCACGGCGAAGCGCCGAACGAGCCTTAGGGCTCTCCAAAGGCTTGGATGTCCAATATGGTGCTACGATTGCCCTTATTCTGTCGGGGAGTCCCCGGGCGGCGTCCCTTACCGACGATTTGGAAAAACGGTTTCCGGAGGACACTCTGGCGCGATTCAGTTACTTACCCGTGCTGCGGGCATTGCTGGCGCTGGACCATCACGCACCGGCGAAGGCTATCGAATTGCTGGAAGTGACCGGTCCCACTGAATTGGGATGGACGGGCAGCAATTCAGTTGGGTTCAATGGGTCGCTCTACCCAATCTACGTCCGTGGCCTGGCATATCTGGCAGCGGGGGAAGGCATCAAGGCCGCCGTGGAGTTTCAAAAGATTTTGGATCATCGCGCCATTGTGATTACCGGCACGATAGGCGCAATGGCGAGATTGCAGCTAGCGCGTGGACTAGCGATGGCGGGAGAAAAGCCCAAGGCGAAGCTTGCCTATCAGGATTTTCTTACGCTGTGGAAGGACGCCGATGCGGACATACCTATGTTTAGGGAAGCGAAGACGGAGTACGCAAGGCTACAGTAGAAACTGCCAAAATATCTGATCCCTTTCAAACTGCCAGTTTAAACAATGCACATAGATCGACCGTAACGGCCTAGTTGTTTTAGCCTTCACCTGGGAACGAAAACCAATAACCCACCTATATTCTGTATATTAGGCCCCGTCCAAACGGTAACCGCGCTCCCACATCCCCCACACTTTGAATCAACTAACCAGGGGATTCATCAATGTGCATCACAAACTCAGTGGGTCAGGGCGGAGCTAACAATCGCGCCGATTCAAAAATCGTGCAGGCTCTTCTCAATGAAAATCTGTCCCGCCTAAAGCCTTTCCCGCCACTCACAGTCGATGGAAATCCGGGCGCGTCGCTCACGTGATTCGAGCAAACTAGCCTTGGCAGCAGCTTAACGCAATTACAGCAAGGTCAAAACGAGTTATAAGAATGCCTCTAGGTGCGATCGGGCTGGGTTCTTACGGGCATCGGCTGCCTGTAGTGATATTGCGAGTAAGAGCGAGATAGAGAGGATTGCCAGCTGTCCATTTGGTTTTTTGCCGAAATCAAATACCATTGCTTCTTTTCACCTCTTCCCTTTAGC
>JANXXI010000171.1 GCA_025350695.1 Acidobacteriota bacterium | reverse complement strand
GGATGACGTGGCGCAGACTGCTTCAATTAACAGCTTCCTGCCAGGTGTGCCGAAGTTCCAATCCTACAGGTATTACGATCAGTTCTTTTTCGCTCAAGACGAATTTCGGCTGAAGCCAAATTTCACGATCACTTACGGTCTTCGTTATGAAGCGCCGGGAAATCCGGCAACCTTCCTTCAGGGCATCAACGACAAAGTTGTGGCGAACAACAACAACGACGAGCGCTATCGTTTCACGCCGGTTCCCCCGCGCGATCTGAACAACTGGGCGCCTCGCTTAGGTTTCAATTGGCGGCCCAAGGGACTGGGTATGCTCGGCGGCGGTGATAAGTTCGTGGTGCGTGGAGGTTACTCCAGAACTTACGACATCATTTACAACAACATCTATCTGAATATCTTCAGCGCATTTCCTTTCACGCTGGTGAATAACTTCCCCGCCCGCTCCACGGGTGCTTTCCCATTGATCACCGGCATCGCTTTCAACGGTGTGAAACCAACCGTTGCCAACCCACTGCTGATCACGCGCACAATTGTGGACAAGAGCTTCCGCGCCCCAGTGGCCGAGCAGTTCTCATTCAACGTGCAACGTCAGCTGGCCGGCAACTGGGCGTTAACCACCGGCTGGGTGGCCACCAAAGGGAGTGGATTATTCCAGTCGCTTGATGGCAATCCGACGGTTCCCGGCAGCGGCGGAACTGTTCGCGTCGATCCGACGCGTGGCGTAATTCGCCAACGCGCTAATGCGGCTTCGTCGATTTATCATTCGTGGCAAACCAGCCTGGAGAGGCGCTACAGAGGCAACTTCACAATGGCCGCTCACTACACTTGGAGCGCATTCATTGATGACGCCTCGGAGGTGTTCAATCCATCGGTTGCGGGCGAGGTTGCAGTCTCGCAGGATTCTTTCAACCGTCGTCTGGATCGTGGACGTTCCACCTATGATCGCCCGCATCGCTTCAGCGCCAATGCTCTTTACGAACTACCCTGGTACCGCGATCAAAAGGGAGCCGTGGGCCATGTTCTGGGTGGTTGGCAGGCAGGCGGGCTGCTTACGTTTCAGGCCGGACCTCCGTTTTCGCCGCTGGCTGGAACCGACCCTGGCTTCCGTCTGAGTGGCATTGATAGCCTGGTTGGAAATGCGATTCGTCCGAACGTGGAGACAAGCTTACCCCTTGGTAGCATGTCACTGCCTGAGATTATGGCGGCGGGTGGACGGAAGTTGTTCCTGGACGCCAACAATGCATTGACCATAAATGCGGCTCGCCCAATTGGCAACGCTGGCCGAAACATCCTGCGCGCCGACGGCATCAACAACCTTGACTTGGTACTGACGAAGAACATCAGGATTCCATTGGAAGGGCATAAACTGCAATTCCGGGCAGAGTTTTTCAACTTGACCAACACGCGAGATTACGGCATTCCGAATGCCACAGTCACCAACTCAGGATTTGGTCTTGAGGGCAACACTGACGGAGGGAATCGCCGCATCGTGATGTTGCTTCGCTACCAGTTCTAACCAA
Organism: Acidobacteriota bacterium; assembly: GCA_025350695.1. Lineage (GTDB taxonomy): Bacteria > Acidobacteriota > Terriglobia > Bryobacterales > Bryobacteraceae > JANXSF01. The sequence continues at coordinate 18,033 of JANXXI010000171.1, read as the reverse complement.
GCTGTCTTGAAACGGTAAAAGAGCCCCCGGTCAAAAGCTGGGGGCTTTCTCCTTTAACCGGCCTTTTTTGTCAGTTTCGAACCGCGCACCGCCGCAGCCAGATCCTCGTGCTCAAAGGCGCTAGCCACGCGATCCATCTCGGCCGACTTCAGCCCTTTCGATGCCGCCACTGTTCGCCAACGCGCAACGGCAAGGCCCACTTCGCCTGCAATTTTCCGGGCTTCTTTCAGATCCACTAGGAAGTAAGCCGCCACGCTCAACGCCAGTTCAAGCGAGGCTGCGCCATCCAGTTGATCAATGGTTGTGGTCAAAATCCGCGGCTTGAATTCCACGGGAACCGGATTCAAATCATACGCGGGAGACAATCGCCAGCCGTGAGTGCCCGCAAACAGGAAAGCATGGTTGCGCAGGTGATCGTCCGTATTTGAGATCAGCACGCTAAAGACAATGCGGCGCCACAACTGCTTTAAGTCGTCATGGGGCGCCGCGCCGTGGCGGCGAAGCAGATCGGCAATTTCAAGATAGCTGTGCTGTTCGTTGTCGTTTGCGCCCAGCATACTCATCGCCGAAAGAAACGGAATTCGCTCGTCTCCATCGCGATCAAAGCGCCGCAGCAGCAGTACGGGCTTTTTCGCAATTGTCTCCAGCCGCCAGATGGGAGTCTCGATCCCCGCCTTTTCCGCAAGCTCAAGCGCAACCGCTTCCCAAAGAACGGCTCGGAGTTCATCCGATTTTTGAGGGAACTTGGCGATGGCAAGCGTGCCATCCTTATCGCGCACGGACGCCTTGGGCCTGGCCCCGCCAAGCGACGAGCCAGGCGCAAGCAGCAATCGCAAATCCTGATCGTCCTCGCTCTCGTTCAACACCTTCTCACTAGCCGAAAGAAGCCGAGGGAGGTCAACGAAAGGCGGGATGGCCGCCTTACTCGCCGGCGCCAGGAAGGGACCACCCTCCTTTTCTGAAAACCGTAGCGCTCCTTGACGCGTCCGGTCGTCGACCATGGTGAGAAAGTCGATTTCAAGCAGCGTCCGTGGCTGCGTCTTTTCCGCCAAAGCTCTGCGGCGTTCGGCCCGGCGCATCAGAATGCGTCCCCAACGGTCTGGAGCCGAGTCGCCCAACGCGCCGAATAGCGCTTTGCCTGAAGGAGTGTGGTGCGGCCCTGGCCCCAATATCAGCGCCGGTTCAAGAGCGAAGCAGGTCGGCAACGCCAACCAGCTTCGATCGTATTCAAAGGTAGCGGATTCCTGGCCCCTGCGCGCACGAGTCCATAGCCGTCCAACCAAGTGCGATTGGCCGCCTAGTTCCGCGTAGACTGTGTGTGCGCGTTCCATTTGTTTACTTTTTGACGCTTCGATCCTTTGGCATGTGAATTCGTTTCGGCAGGCGTTCTTCGTCAAGTTGCAGGCCTAAATAATCGTTTTTGACATCTGCCAATTCAGCAAATCCCGGTAGGTGGCCGACGATGAATAGCAGTGTCGCGTAAGTGCCCATAGACACATTGGGATCCCCCTTTTCCGCCCTGTTGAGCGTAGTGCGGCTGATTGAGGCGCGTTGGGCCATGACAACAGTTGGGATGCGCCGCCGGAGCCGCGCATCGCGAAGATCGGTCCCCAGCTTGCGAATGGCGGAGAGGACAGGAGCGGTCAGTGACATTACGTCAGGGTCATTAAGAGTTCGCATAATGGACAGTGAATGGTCTTGTGTCCATTATAGCAGATGTTACACGAAAGACAAACTTTGCGAAGCATCCATTAAGACATTATAAAATGGTCGTTATATGGTTTACTGTTCAGTATGGAGCACAATAAATGGACGGTTCGGCGCGTCAAGAAGCCTCGAACCTCGCGCTTGTGCCGGGCCAGCAATCTATATCTGGAATCGTTTAGTTAGATTTGGTTAGGGAAAGGAAGGTCCGGGGGGGACCTGCAGTCGGAGTGAAGCTAGGTGGTGGTTAGTGTGTAGTGTGGATAACGGCGTGGACCGGCTCGGGTTCAACCTCAATCAATTGACGAGGGTCGAACATGTACTGCGGCTTAAACCGCAGTGCGTTCCACTTCTTCTGATCTTCAAACTGGACGCCCAGGAAATACCCGATCTCGCGATACACGCAGTACTTCACCGTGCCAGCCAGCGCACCGGTGGGATAAGTGATCTCTACCGGAGTACCCAGCGGCAGCTCTTCATCCACCTGGAGACACGCGCCAGAAATGGAAATGTCTTCCAGATTGGCAATCGTCCGCCGCTCTTTGTCTTTAGAGTCGCGCCAAGTGACATCCACCAGGTCCGCACACATCATTCTTGGCTCGATCCGCCGTTCGCTCATATAACTACTATCGGAGCCTCCGGTGCGAACGTTTAGCAATGGGGCAGATGAAAAAAGCCCTATACAATCCTAGTTTTGTCTTAGCGCCCATGGGCCGGAAGTCCGTTGACCCACTTGGAGATATCCGAAATTACGTACTCCGGAACATGCCCCAACTTCATGTACTCGGCCGGCGAAGGGGTGCCCGAACCCTCTAGAAACAGGTGGTTCAGCTTCGGGTAGCTCTTCAAAACCGCAGTCGGCTTTTCCCCGATGGCGGCTTTCCAAGCGGCGAAGTCCTCCATCGTTACTTGATAATCTCTTTCTCCCTGAAGAACCATTATTGGAAGCGCCAATTTCTTGGCGCTCTCGGGAGCCCTGAACGAATCCAATTCCTTCCAATAAAAGTTAGGCGCACCCAGCGTCCGTTTGTCTTCCATGTCGGGGGTGATATTCTTCAGCTTCTGTACCTCCGCTAATTGCGTCTCCAAAGCCTTAACGTCGGGGTTCAACTTGATCATATACTTCGTTTGATCAATCACAACGTCGGCAACGGGCCTTCCCGGCCCTGCCAGAATCAAAATACCCGCCAGCTTGCCATCTTTTCCAGCTATGTAAGGGGCCAATTGCCCGCCCAAGCTATGTCCAGCCAGCACTATCCGATTGGGGTTGACCTTAGCGGTTGTCCGCAGAAGCGCCACGGCATTCAAGGCGTCGTCGATCACTTCGTCCTTGAGGTTCACTTTGCCGGCAAACGACTTCGCCCCATATTTCTTGGTGCGCTTGTCATAACGCAAAACGGCCACGCCTTGCTGCGCCAAGCCCCATGCTAAATCGCGATAGATGGTGTTGGGGCCAAGGGTGTTGTCCCGATCCTGCGGCCCCGAACCGTGCACAATCACCACGGCCGGGAAGGGTCCAGCGCCAACCGGCCACGAAATCGCGCCGGGCATCTCAAGTTCGCCGGTCTTGATGACAACCTCTTCCTCCTTTACAGGGCTAGTGGCTACTGGCGGCTTAACTGGGCGAGGCCGAGCGGAAACACCGGCAATCTTGCCATCCGGATCCACCACAATGCTTACGTCCACAATGCCGTTCTCGAATTCAGCTACGTGGAGGTACAAATCATTGATCCCTGAATTTTGACGCGTAGCTTCGCCCTGGAAAGCCTTAAAGGCGCCCAACTGTTTAAGCCCCATGCCAATCGTGCCGCTCAATACTGTTTCCGGTAAACGTTGCTTGGCGCCATCGTTGAAACGCGCAAACAACTGAGGGATGCGTCCATGCACCAGATCTTCGGCCGACGCTTTAGCCGTAGCCATACGAACCTCGGGTTTTTGACCGGCTGCCGGCTGGGCCGACAGGGTCGCGACAGAGCAAAGGATTAAGAAGGCTGTTTTCATAGCTATTCCTATTTAAGCAAGAATATCGGGAGAACCATAGTTAATGCTGTAAATCCTAGGAAGGCCCAACTCATCTTGTTGCCGAAGTTCATGGTGAAACCCAGCCCAATACGCTTTTCCACCATCAGCGCCGGATCGTCGGGGTTGTAGTAAACTTGGCCGCCGAAGCGCCAACAATCATCGGGCGTATTGTCGGATTCGGCGGGCTCGGCTTGTAGCTTCGCCATGTACATGGCGAAGCCAAGCACTGTGATCAGCAGCGTTGCCGAAAGACCGGCAATCACCCAGCCAGACGGCTTGATGGGCTCAAGCGGCGTTACGGCGATGTAGGCAAATATCGCTGCTGTGATCCATTGCACGATCAGTAAAAGCCATAGGTTCGCTTCAAGGAACTTCCTGCGCGAGCTGCCCGGGGCCGAACGCCTTGTGCCTTCCTTCATGGCGTAATTCAAAAACAGAAACATCAACTGAAGGAAAGCGCCGAACACCAATATGCCGTAAACCGATTTGAGGGATTTTGACGACCAGCGATTTGCTTGGCCCCAGGCGTCCCAGTGAACGGGAAACCGTTCAGGTATGCTTTCCCAATTGGCATTCAGGTACAACGCGGCGGCGGCGAATAGGGCAAGGGGCAGCACGCAGGCGAACACAGTTCCCGGTAGCTGCGGCGGTTCGGCGCCCAGCGTCGCCCTATGCACGGCAGGCTGCGATACGCCCATCGACTCGACTTTGCGCCGAACCATGGCGAACGCCACAAGCGCCGCCAACGCTTGAGCCAGGTAGATGGGGACGACGAAACGTTCGGACGGGACAGCTAGGATCAAGCACAGCGCCAGCGCCGTTGCCCCCCAAACCACAACCCGGTAGTTGTTCATTAGCCTACCCGCTTCGGCACTGTTTCGGAAATCCTGCTGAACGGAAATCCCAAAAAATAGGTTCCGCCGCTGCCAGACCGGCAACAGATGCATTATCAAACCACTGCAAATTACCGCACCGGCTAACATCCAATTCATGACTTCATCCTTTCGGCGGCAAGCCGCAGTTCCTCGCTTATCATTTCAACCGGAATCCCGCTGCCGCGCATTTCCGAGATCAGCATCCGCAACCGCTGGCGAAACCCTTGCTGCAATTCTTCTGATTGTTCCGGCGCGGGCGCTTGGCTGACCACACGCACAGCCTTGCCCTGCGAAACTTCCAGCCATCCTTCTTGCGCCAAAGTACGGTAAGCTTCGGCGACCGTGTTGAAGTGCACCCCCAGATCCATCGCCAGTCGCCGAACCCCAGGCAGCACTTCACCGGGCGCCAGCATGCCGTCCACGATGTAATGCCGCAGCTGATCGACGATTTGCCGATAGGCGGGGGTTGCTGCGGCTGGATCGACGATTATGGTCAGGGGCATATCTGTATACCGTACGTGTACAGTATACAGTTTTCCCGCCATGCGTCAAGAAATCTCTTCAAAGTGCGTTACGCTGACTAAAGATGACTCTCGCTGCCGCCCTTTTTCTGGCGGCCTTCCTTTTATTCCAAGTACAGCCCATGCTCGGCAAGGCACTGCTGCCTTGGTTCGGCGGAACTCCCGCCGTCTGGACCGTCTGCCTACTCTTCTTTCAAGCTCTGCTGCTGGGCGGTTACGCTTATGCACATCTCGTGCGGCGGCGGGTCCATCTGATCCTGCTCGCCGTCTCCCTTGCCGTGCTCCCCATAGCGCCTAAGGAAATTGCGGTTGCCGGACCAACGCCTTCCATCTTACTTACGCTTCTACTAAGCGTCGGCATTCCGTATTTTGTGCTCAGCTCCACGTCGCCACTGCTGCAAAGATGGTCGGAGCTTGAAAATCCATACCGCCTCTACGCACTCTCCAACTTCGCGTCCCTGCTGGCCTTGATCAGCTACCCGATTGCCGTCGAACCGTGGCTTGCGTTGGGCAACCAGTTCCGCCTGTGGTCGGTGCTCTACGCATTGTTCGTGCTATTGTGCGGCGCGGCATGCTGGAGGTCGAAGGATGTCCAACTGCCACCCTCGATCCCAGTCCCTTGGCGGCAATGGGCCTGGTGGATTTTGCTGGCAGGCACAGGCTCGGCGCTGCTGGCGGCTATGACCACGCAAATGTGCCAGGAGGTGGCTCCCATCCCGTTCTTGTGGATCGGTCCCATGGTTATCTATTTATCCAGTTTCATCCTGACGTTTGAAAGGCCAACGTTTTATCACCGGCAACTGTTTTCGCTATCCGCGTCCTTTTTTATTCCAGTGGCTGCGGCACTGGCGGCGGTCGCCGGCAAAGCCCCGGTGTGGCTCCATTTGGTAGTTGATTCCATCACCCTGTTCCTCTGTTTGATCATCCTGCACGGCGAACTGGCGCTGGCGCGGCCAGAACCTACGGGACTTACTCGTTTTTACTTGGCAATGTCGATCGGCGGCGTGTCCGGCGGCGTGTTTGTAGCCTTAATCGCGCCCATCCTATTCCGCTCCTTCGCGGAGTTTCCCCTGTTACTCGCACTAGTCGCCATGATCGCCGCCTTCAGCCGCTGGCGCATCGAAGGGCTGTCGGGATTCAACCAACTGCCCATGCTGAGCCGGGCAACTGTCGCCGCCTTGGCAGTCGCTATTCTTGCTCCCTTAGTGGGCGTCTTCCAAGCGAGCAGCGCCCCCGGCGTGATCGCCACCATGCGCGACTTTTACGGTGTGCTGAAAATTACGGACTTCAAGCTGGAACACTCCGTGCGAGTGATGACGCACGGCCGCACCACGCACGGCATGCAGTTCCAGGAGCCCTTACTGGCGCCAGAACCAACAACTTACTACAGCCGCTTGACCGGCGCCGGCATGACCGTGAGTTCAGTGCTGAGCGCGGCCCCCGAAGGCGCGCGCATCGGCGTGGTTGGTCTGGGCGCCGGCACGCTCGCCGCCTACGGTCGTCCCGGCGACCGGTTCCGTTTCTACGAACTGAACCCGCAGGTGATTGATTCCGCCCGACGCTATTTCACCTTTCTATCGGGCAGCAAAGCCACGGTCGAAGTGGTGGAAGGCGACGCCCGTGTGAGCCTTGCCCGCGAACCGCCGAACGAGTTCGACGCCCTTATCATCGACGCATTTTCTTCCGATTCAATTCCGGTGCACTTACTAACTGCGGAGTGCGCGGCAATATATCGCAAGCACCTAAAGCCCAGTGGACGACTGATTATTCATATCTCCAACCGCACTTTAGATCTGGATCCTGTGGTACGGGGCATCGCCCGCTATCTGGGCATGAATGCGTCGCGCCTTGAAAACAACGCGAATGATTCAGTGGGTATGTACCCTTCCACTTGGATGGTGCTGAGCGGATCGCCGAAGTACATGCCAGGCCTTCTCCCCATGAGGCTTTGGCGCGACGACTTCGCCAGCCTATGGGGCATTCTGAAGTAAGTTAGCGCGGGCCGAACTTCGCCTGCATTAACGTATTAACGTTTGGATCTAAGACCAGCGACTTCGGAGCGGATTCAACCGGAATCTCGACGTGTTGCGATTTGCTCGTCATCACAACTTCAACCACCTTTTCACCGTCAATGCCAAATTGAAGCGGCAACAGGTAACTATCACCGTCTTGAGTTTGCGCCAAGTCCACAAAGATCTTCTTCGCGGCGGCATTGTAACTCCAGGACCCTGTAACTTGCGGCACACCGGCGCGCTTCAGCCATTGATCGAAAAACCTGGCTAGCTTCAAGCCCGAATGATCCTCCATTACCTGACGGAATTCGGCGGTGGTATTATTACCGTCGCGGTAGCGTTGATAGTAATCGCGAATGCCGGCTTGGAATTTCTCATCGCCCATTTGACGTCGCAGCATATGCAAGGTCCAGCCGCCTTTTTCATAGATCAGCCGGTTCAGCACCTTCTTCATATCGGAAAGATTGTTGTGGATGACGGGCGTGTTGGGCAGCTTTACTTCCAACTCGATGATGCCGGCACGGCTGCGCTGTATGCCGGCAAGGAATGCATCGCGGCCTTCGTAGTGCTCCACGCCCAGCAGCGTGAAGTAAGTGGCGAAGCCTTCGCTCAACCACACCTCGTCCCAATCTTTTTCGGTAATCGCATCGCCGAACCATTGATGCGCGATCTCGTGATAGACCAAGCGCGTGGCCGGTTTGTCGCTTACTGATTTTTCGCCGTAGAAGATAGCGCTAGCGTGCTCGGTGCCTCCGTTCAATCCAGCGGCCACGACGTTGGCCAGCTTTTCATAGGAGTACGGCCCGACGTAGTCGCTGAAGAATTCCATGGCTTGACGCGTGGGTAAATCGAACGTGGCAATGCCCTGATGGCGATCCTGATGGTAGACCCAGGTGGAGAGCGGAATGCCCTTCGCCACTCCAAATTGCCGTACCGAAAATTGCGCCACGCCGATGGCGTTGAGCCAAGATGCGATTGGCACGGATTGCTTCCAATGGGTGAGGCGTCGGCCGTCGCCCAAGTCAGTTTCTTCAATCAGCAGGCCGTTGGCGATCACTTGATAGTGCGCGGGGGCGGTGATCAAAAACTCGCTGGTGGCCTTGTCGTAAGGGTGGTCGATCATCGGCAGCCATTGGCGCGCCTGGTTGGGCCAGTTCTCGCTGAAAAAAGTGCGCTCGTTGTATTTGTTCTTGATGATGCGCAGGCCGCCTGTGGGAACGCCGCGATATACGATGCGGAATTGCCGGCGTTCGCCCATCACTGGTGGATTACCTAAAGTGATTGTAAGGCGGTTGCCGGTGTGAGTGTAAATATGCGATTCGTCGTTTGTACTTACGCGGTTTACTGCCATGCTTGGCGACGCCAGGTCGAGCATAAAACTTGTTGTGCCGGCTACAAGGAAACGCACGTCTACCGTCGCTTCACCGCCGATCTCGTCGGTTGCATCAGATAGGGTAAGAGCGAACTTATAATGGATTACGTCGATAGGTTGACGCGGGTAGGTGTCGGCGAACGATGCGGATGTAAATAAGAGAAGGAGCTGGGCCGCGACCCAGCTCCCCTTCAACCACCTACTCATTTAGACGAACGACCAGCCCTTACGAAACATCGGCTTGATGTACTTATTCGCCGCAACATTATTGGTGATGCGCATCTTGGCCGCGTCGTACTCAATCTTACCTTCGGTCCGCAAGGCAATCACACCCAGCAGCATCCATTCCACGAACGGAGCCGCCACATTGAAGTTGGAACAAGCCGGATCGCCACCCTTCGCCGCGCGGATCCAATCACGATAATGACCGGGCGAACGGGTGAGGAATTGCGAAGGCATCTTGTAATCGCGCATTTTTTCCACTGGCAGCAGGCGGGTTTGCTCACCGTAAGTGCCGGTAGTGAGAATGCCCTTATCGCCAATGAACACGCTGCCATCGGGATTCGGGGGGCGCACATCGGGATCGGCTTTCATGGCGGTGTAAGATTCCATATCGAACACACGGCCTACATAACCGCTGGGCCGTTGCACGGGAGCTTGCCCCCCAGCAGCGGCGCCTTGCTGACGGCGCATCGGCCGGCCCGGCAGGTCGCCCAACAATTCGCCATCGGGCACGCCTGGGATCTTCGGCGATTCCTTCAACCCGTCATGCCAGAACAATTTCACCGCCGGCATTGTTCCGCGCGCCGGGAAATCGAAACGGATGATGGACTTCTTCGGGAACTGGAACTCGCTCACGCCTTCCTTCATAATGCATTCCACCGATGTGGGCGAGCCGAGCTTCAGCGCCATGTTTGGAGCCCCGAGGATGTGGCAAGCCATATCGCCGAGTGCGCCGCAACCGAAATCGTAAAAGCCGCGCCAGTTGAAAGGTTGATAGAACCCGCCGCGTCCGCCTGGGCCCGCTTTCGCGGAATAGGGCCGATTTTCCGCCACGCCCAGCCACAGGTCCCAATCGAGCGTATCAGGCACGGGATCAGCCGAAGGAATTTCGGTTTGACCTTGCGGCCAAATGGGACGATCGGTCCAGGCATGCACTTCGCTGACGTTGCCCAGTTCGCCGGACCAAACGATTTCGGCCACTTGACGCGTACCTTCGTTGGAATAACCTTGATTACCCATCTGCGTGGCGACGCCGTATTTCGCAGCAGCCTCGCGCAGTTGGCGCGCTTCCCAAATGGTGCGGGTCAGCGGCTTTTGAACATACACATGCTTACCGCGCTCCATGCACCACATGGCCGCAGTGGCGTGCATGTGGTCGGGCGTGGAGACAATGACGGCGTCGATGTTCTTGGCCTCTTTATCCAGCATTTTGCGGAAGTCCTTATACTTCGGCGCGTCCGGATATTCTTTGAACTTCGCGGCGGCCTGCTTGTCGTCGACGTCGCAGAGGGCAACGATGTTTTCGGCCGCGCAGCCAGTGATGTCGCTTGAGCCCTTGCCGCCGGAGCCAATGGCGGCGATGTTGAGTTTTTCGTTAGGCGATTTATAGCCGAGCGAGCGTAGGGACGCTGAACTGCCGAAACCGGCAGCGGGAACGGCTCCGGCAAAAAGAGAGCCGATGAAGAAATGTCGTCTGGTGGTTTGGGAATCCAAGGCAGACCTCCTTTGTATATCGTACGCCCGTTAGGTTTGGTTTGCTGGGGGAGTTAGTTTAGCCCCGTTAGCAAAGGGCGGATATTCTTTTCGTCGTTGCTGTCTGGTTTCAGTTTTAGCCTTGTTTTGTTTTGGCTGCGCTAAATTAATTACCGTAGCGCCCCTTTCCTATGACGTGCTCATCGCCCGGCGCCGCCATCCCGGGGTTGAAGCCACGCGCTTGCGCCCGGACATCGAAGCACTTTGCAAAATCTGACGGAATTGCTAAACCCACAGACACCGTCGCCCCACCGTCGCGAAATCTTGAACCGCAACCGCGCATCTGTTGCGCAAGTCGATCTTGAACAGAAATCCGTCAACGTTCGAGCTCTTTAATCGCTTAGTTCGATTCACCGCCCCTGTTTTCTAAAGCGATGGATAATCAGAAGCGCGATTCCGGCCAAGCCAAACATGCCTGGCTCGGGAGTCGCCGCCCCCCTGAACTAAGCGGCGATTGCGTAAAACTCCCCGTGGCTGAGTTGAAAAACACTTGCAACGGAAAGGCGTCGGTTCACTGCCACGTATTGGGGAGCGATTCCCGCGTTCACCGTGGTGGTTAAGTTGGTCGCACCGCCAATCACCCGTACACTGTTGGCCCCGGCGTTGGGGACGTAGATCTTGTTCGTTACCGGGTTCACAGCTACGAACTGGGGATCGCGTCCCATACTCACCGTAGCAGTGGAGTTGCCCGCCCCGCCGATCACTTTCACCGTGCCGAACTGGATGGCTACATAAATCTTATTCGTAACCGGGTTCACGGTAACCGATGTGCCACCCCCCAAGCTCAAAGATGAGGTGGCGTTGGTCACCTATCGATCACCGTAAGATCGGAGTTGCTGCTAGCGGCGTAGATCTTGTTCGTCACTTGATTCACAGCCACTAAACTAATACCGCCCGCCGTTGCCACTGTGGCGACCGAGTTAGTCGCCCCGTCGATCACCGTAACATTGATGCTACCGTTATTCCCCACATAAATCTTGTTTGTTACAGGGTTCACTGCCAGTGCGCCCGGATTAGTACCCGCGCTCACTGTAGTAGTGGAGTTGGTCGCACCGTCCGCCGGGCACAGCAACATGTCCTCGTCATTCCCCGCAACTGGGCCCAGAGGCATCTCCGGAGTGGCGGAAAAGTTAAACCCGATCAGCGAACCGTCAGCATTTTCGGTTGCGATTTGCTTGGGTGCGAGGAATGGCATTCTTCCTGCGTCCACCATGGAAAATAAATCGTCGCTAACGGTGTATCGGTCCGGTTGAAGCGCCGCCGAAAACAGTTTGCGGTTGACGAAGGTGTGCCCAGCGAACATTTGCGCTAGGCCACTTGAAGTTTCTTCCAACAACGCGAATCGGACCCGTTTTGTTTCCAGTAGCATTTCAAACAGACGCGGCAATTTCTTCCACAACGCGGGGTGGTACAGCGGCCTATCAGGTTCAAAAAGATTGAAGTTCTCGCGCAGATCGCGCGATGTGGCGTGGCGGAACTTAAATTTAGAGTTGGGCATGTTCCCGCACTATGGGTCCAATCTCCCGTTTCAAAGAACGGGCTGCGTTCAGTCCCGGGGGATGGGACGGTTGAAACAGTACGTATTAACCGATAGTTTAAGCGCAAACACTGGGTGGGTCAATAACCTACCCGCAGGGGGGGTACATTCGTTACACGCATCGTTCGCTAATTGTTTTAGGCTCGTCCGGTCCGACGCTTCATGGCAAGAGCCCCCAAGCCCAACACTAGCGCGCTCCAAGTCCCCGGTTCGGGAGTCGCTGAGCCGAGCGTTGCGGTGAAGGTTCCAGCCACAATTCCTGGAGCACCAAAGGTCAAGACGCCCAAGCTGGTCATTCCTACGCCACCACTATAGACAAGTGATGAAGGGACCGGTCCGATCGAGGAATTCAGATTATAACCAGCCAAAGCAGCAGTCGGATCGGTGGTGCTAAGTAACGTTCCACCTCCAGCGACAAATTTCGCCGAGCCCGAAAAAGCATTGTTGACGCTTTGAAGGTTGGTGATTGTTGCCGTTCCAATCCCAGCGATGGTTATAGTTCCGAGGAGGGGCGTGGCGTTAGAGTAAGCAGTCGCGCCAGTGATGGTGTTAGCTGTATCAAAGTTGGCCGACAGGTCGACCTGGACATTCGAGAAAACGCTTGCCCCAATCGTGCCGCTAAAGATACCGCTGAAAGTGTAAGTAATGGGCGAAGCCTGAACCTGCTGCCATTGAGTGAGTAGGCAAAGGCCCGCCAAAGCTAGAACTGCTCTCATTTCGATTCTCCGTGCTTTCCTAATTGGGTTGCAGGGCCAATTTAACAGTCTGGGTGGGGAGCGTCAATAGTACAAACCATAGTACGAACCCGCGCGAAGTACCAAGCAGTAAACCGGAAATACCAGATCATAAAAGAGTTATGGGTGTGAATCGGCGGGTAATCATGAAGCGCCAATCATCCGAAAAACTTCCGTAGCTCCAATGCATACCCATGTCGCCTGCGCTACACTGACTATGGACCCCAACATGGATGAAATACGGTTCGCACGCGTCGCCGAAGCAATTCGCGAAGAAATTTCAGAGCTCATCAGCTATGAAATGACCGATCCGCGCGTCGCCGACGTCCAGGTCACAGAGGTCTTGGTTAGTCCCGACCTCCGCAAAGCCCGCATCCGGCTGAACATGCTTGATCGCGAGTCCGAACCTGCGGCGCTGGCCGCTCTCGACGGTGCTAAAGGCTATTTACGAAACCAGTTAGCTGTCAATTTGCAACTGCGCGCGGTCCCCGACCTCAGTTTTGAATCGGACAAAGAGGTCTCCTCTCCCAAGGTGGCCAGCCTATTGAAGCGCATTCAGAAAGGACGCCCCCGTCCCGAAGCCGCCGACACGGAAAAGGCGGAATCCTAAGCGTCTCAAGCGAGGGCAAACACCCTCACATGGGTCTCCTGGTACTCCCCTCAAAATTTTCAAGTCCCATGAAACGCATTGTGGTAAGTTTGTTGTTAGCTCCTCTACTGGCCAGCGCTCAAGAGCCGTATCGCTATGAATCCAGTGTGGATGCGATGGGCACAACCTATACAGTTGCGGCCTACCATCCGCAAAAGGATCAGTTGCAAGCGGCGGTTGAGGCGTCGTTAGAAGAGGCCCAGCGCCTGGACCGTATGCTCTCCAACTACCGTGCGGAAAGCGAATGGAGCCAGGTCAATCGTTTCGCGGCTCAGCGGGAAGTTCAAGTCAGCCAGGAATTATTTAATCTGCTGGCTGCATGTGTGGACTACAGCAATAGAAGTCAGGGTAGTTTCGATATTAGTGTCGGCCCCCTGATGCGGGTCTGGGGCTTTTATAAGGGTACAGGAAGGCTCCCCCACAAAGCCGAAGTTCGGACGGTGATGAACCGGGTCGGGTACAAGAACATTGTGCTTGACCCCAGTCAGCGGACGGTGCGGTTTTTAAGGGACGGAGTTGAGCTGGATCCCGGCGGCATTGGTAAAGGATACGCTGTGGATCGGATGGTGGAGATTTTGAAGCGAGAAGGCATCAATTCGGCGCTGATTACTGCTGGCGGGTCCAGCATCTTCGCTATTGGTGCGCCTCCCGGTAAGCCAGGCTGGGATGTGGTAATTCGACATCCGAAGGACAGAAATAAGGTTGTGGCCACGCTCGCCCTGAAAGACCAGTCCATGTCCACCTCTGGCAATTACGAAAAATTTTTCCGCGTGGGACGGCGAATTTATAGCCATATTATGGATCCCCGCACGGGCTTTCCCGCTCAAGGCATGTATTCTGTTTCCGTGGTAACGCCGCGGTGCATCGATAGTGAAGCCTGGGCCAAACCGTATTATATTCTCGGTCGCCGCTGGGCAGCCGAACACAAACCGAAAGACCATCGTGTTTTTCTTTGTGAAGATAAAGGAGAAGCAGTATGCGCGTGGCTCCAATGAGCAGCCGCTTTCTCGATGCTTGCCGCCGCCGGCCGACGGATGTCCGTCCGGTCTGGTTCATGCGGCAGGCTGGCCGGTATCTGAAGCCTTACCGGGATATTCGAGCGAAGAACTCCATTTTGGAAATTTGCAAGCGGCCGGATCTGGCCGCCCAAGTAACTTTGCAGCCGATCGAAATTCTGGACGTTGACGCAGCCATCATTTTCGCCGACCTGTTATTGCCGGTGGAACCGATGGGTTTGAAGCTCGAATTCCGCGCCGGCGAAGGTCCGCACATCGACAATCCCGTGCGCACCACCAACGACGTGGATTCGCTTTCGATCTCCAACACTGACGACCTTGGCTATGTGGGCGAATCCATCAAGTTAGTCACGCAGGCGCTTGCCGGTAAGGTTCCCGTCATCGGATTCGTTGGCGCTCCGTTCACCTTGGCCAGTTACATGATCGAAGGCGGTCCGTCGAAGACGTTCCTCAAAACCAAGCAGATGATGTACAGGGATGAAACCTTGTGGCGACGTTTGATGGGCAAGATTGTTGATGTGCTGGGTCCGTTCGCGCTGATGCAGGTGGCCAGCGGTGCCCGTGCGATTCAAGTTTTCGATAGCTGGGTGGGAGCGCTTGGACCGGACGATTATGTCCGCTATGTGGCTCCATATTCCAGAGCGCTGATCGAACGGGTTCGTTCGTCCGGCGTGCCTGTGATTCACTTCGGCACGGGCGCTGCTGGGTTCTTCAAGGAACTGCACGCGGCCGGCGGCGACGTGATGGGCGTCGATTGGCGTATCAATATTGACCAGGCCTGGATGGATATTAGCTACCGTTCCGCGGTGCAGGGCAACCTGGATCCGGCGGCGCTGTTTGCTCCCCTTCCCGAGCTAAAGGCCAAAGTGCATGAGCTGATGAAGCGCACAGGCACGCGGCCAGGTCACATTATCAATCTGGGCCATGGTATCCTGCCAGAAACCCCCGTGGACCATGTGCGGGCCATGGTTGATTTCGTTCGCGACTTCAAACCCTGAGCGAAAAGGCCGCTCTGGCGCGGCTCCAATATTTGAAGGACCCGCTGATTCCATTAGCCGGAGGGAGTCCGTTCTGCGCGAGTTCAACGGAAGTAAACTAGTAGCCATTATCGGAGGCGGAATCAGTGGCCTGAGCGCCGCCTACTACTTGTCGAAAGCCGGCATCCCGGCAATCTTATTCGAAAAAGCCCCTCGCCTGGGAGGCGTCATTGAGACGCATTTGGTCGAGGGGTGTCTTGTTGAAGGGGGTCCCGACAGCTTCCTTTCCGCCAAACCCGCCGCGCTTGAACTTATCCGCGAACTTGGGCTTGAATCGGAAGTAATCGGCTCTAACGACCACTTACGCGTCACTTACATCGTCCGCAACGGCAAGTTAGTCCCCATGCCCGATGGCTTGATGATGATGATCCCCACCAAGATCTGGCCGATGTTGAGTACATCGATTGTTGGATGGGGCACAAAGATCAAGATGGGGCTTGAGTTTTTCCGCAAGCCGGGTCCGATGGCGGAACGTTCGGTCGGGGCCATGATCCGCGATCACTACGGGCAGGAAACAGTGGATTACCTTGCCGAGCCGCTGCTGGCCGGCGTGTATGGCGGCGATCCGGAACAGTTGAGCGCCGAAGCAGTGCTGGGCCAGTTCGTGGAGCTGGAAAAGAAGTACGGTAGCTTAACGAAAGGGACTCTCGCGCGGCGTGCGGCGGCTCCAAAGACTGCTGCGGGCGGCGCGGGAACACTGTTCCGAACGATGAAGGGCGGCTTGGGCACGCTGACTTCGGCCATCGAAAAAGCAATTGAAGGCAAAGTAGAGACACGCCACGAAGCAGTAACGTCGGTAGCCAAAGCCGAAGATGGCGGGTACCTTATCAACGGTTGGCAAGCAGTAAGTAAAGTAATCGTCTGCACCCCAGCCTGGCAGGCCGCTGAGTTACTTCGCGGTCTTTCGCCGACGGCAGCAGACGGGTTAGCGGCGATCGGATACAACTCTTCAGTTACTCTCGGCCTCATCTATAACCGCACCGACATTCAGCATCCACTGAACGGTTTCGGGTTCCTGGTTCCAGCCAAAGAGCGCAAGCGCATGGCCGCCTGCACTTGGGTAGGAACTAAGTTCAGCTACCGTGTCCCCGAAGACAAGGTGCTCCTGCGTTGCTTCGTCGGCGGAGCCAATAGCAACGGGATCAGCGACGCACAATTGATCGAAGATGTCCGCGCCGAGCTGCACGACTACATGGGCGTGACCGCGACTCCTAAGGCAACCAATCTGGTTCGCTGGAATCGCGCCATGGCGCAGTACACGGTGGGGCACAAGGGGCGTATCGATGCGATTGTCGAAGCCCTGAAACCGTTCCCCGGCTTGCATCTGGCCGGCAACGCCTATGAAGGCATCGGTATTCCGGATTGCATTCGTATGGGCAAGACAGCGGCGGAGAAGTGCCGTTAAATTGGGCTCTGAGCAGCAGTGGCACTACGGTGAACTATGGAAACGGCTCCGCCTTTTCATTTGGAGACAATAAGTTCCAGGCTGCGAAGCTTACCATGCCGAACTTGGCCGACACGCTGGCGCGATTGGTCGACCGGCCTGTAGCGGATATGACAGGGTTGAAAGGTAGTTACGATTTCAGCCTTGAATTCCAACCTGAAGATTTCCAGGCCATGATGATTCGTTCGGCGATCGCCGCGGGCATCACGCTGCCGCCGCAAGCGCTTCAATTCATGGAGCGCGCCTCTGGCAATTCTTTGCCGAACGCGCTCCAGACGATAGGATTAAAGCTGGACCGAACCAAAGCGCCAATTGAGGTTGTAGCCATCGATCAAATTCAGAAGACGCCAACTGGGAATTGAGCTCACGGAGTTGACGTCAATTGGAAGGTGACCACCGGCCGGGCGCCTGTAGCGGTATTGAAGCTGGTGGGCGTGGTGGAGCCATTTGGATTGATTTGTACTTGCCCTGCGAACCCCGTCGCGGAGCCTTGGTTCGTCAGAATTGGATTCTGATTGGAATCATAGAGAGCCAGCCCGAAGGTGCTGCCTGCGGTGGCGGCCCCGTTTGGGTTGTCAATGGCGGCGCCGCTTAAGGTCAACAGAAAAGAGAACGTGTTTCCGTGGGTGAAGCGTTGAAATCGTTCCTGGAACGGCGTGCTGTTGATCATCGTCACGGCGCCTGGAACGGTTCCGGTGACGTTGCCATGTAACGGCGGCAATACCACTCCGGCCGCTCCTCCCGAAAAGTTGCTCAGCTTCACGGTCGCGGGCTTGGAGCTTGAGTTTCCAGGATTAAACTGGAGATTCAAGTAACCAACGGAAGTGTTAATTGATGCGGTATTCACTGTTACCCGATATGTGACGTCAGCCGGTACCGACCCGGCAAGCAGCAGCCAAGCCCCGACAGTTACCAATTGTTGGCAAATCCTTTGTTTCATTCAAATCCTCCGACCTTTACTTGCTAGATTTTCAGCTTCTTGCTTTATTCGTCAATTCTGCTGGAAAACATTACCAGCAGGATCGTAGGGGTACCGACGCACTTATGCCTCAGGCTGCGTGTGAGTTGGAATTTTCCGCGCCAGCGAGCTGTTTGCTACGTTTCAACTGAAAGACCGCCGCCGAGCGATCCGCCTGATTTGCCAGGCCGACGATGCCGATTCCCCAACCAGCACCGCCGATCCAGTGATTCCACTTGCTACAACCCGCTGAATAAGACGCCGTGCAGCGTGTTGCGCTGAAATACCCGGCCTATGGACGCCCACGCATCACCGCCGAACTCAAGCGCAGGGGCTGGCAGGTGAACCACAAACGAGTGGGCCGCATTCTGCGCGAGGATAACTTGCTATGTATCCG
>JANXXI010000169.1 GCA_025350695.1 Acidobacteriota bacterium | reverse complement strand
CACCCAGCGTCTCGCCTTCCATCAGTTCCATCACCATGTAGCCGTGCCCATCCTGGCTACCGATGTCATGGACTACACAAATGTTCGGATGATTGAGCGACGCAACCGCCCGCGCTTCCCGCTCAAACCGTGCCCGCAGATGTTCACGTTTGGCGATATGTTCAGGCAGCACCTTAATCGCAACCGACCGCTCCAGCCGCGTATCGCGCGCCTTATACACTTCGCCCATGCCGCCCTCGCCAATCTGCGAAACGATTTCATACGGGCCGAGTTTGTCACCAGTAGAGAGAGGCATAGTGAAGCAATCAGTTTATCGCATAGCGAAAACTCACATAAAACCATTTGGCTATTTCATGTTTCACTCTCAAAGAGAACCCGCGCGAGGTCCGATTGCCGGATTATGCTCAGCAATGTTCCCCGTCTCACTGGGTCGTGCATTGGAACAGGTACGGTGACCGTGCCGGTCCCCAATCGCATTTGCATAACTCGGTGACTCCCTCGTTGGCGGACAAGTACAAAGCCGTTTTGCTCGAGAATGCGGCACACTTCTGAACCAGAAAGAACCCGAAGCCTACCCAACTGGAACCTCAACCTGAGTCACGAATACCTCCTCGTGCAACCGTCTGGAAATCTCCGGCGGCGACGCGGTTTCGAAAAACAATGTTAAGGCCTCAATCAGATTGGCCCGTGCTTCTTCGATTGAGCCACCTTGGCTGGCAATATCAAATTCTGGGCAAAGCGCAACAAAGCCATCGTCTTCCCGTTCAATGATCGCAGTAACGCGTTGCGAAGTCTTCATGTCTTCAGTCTACGCCAACTTACTCCTGAAGAATTGGACCAGGAAAAGGTTATGAGGATCCTTACTTTCGCGAGAAGGCAGCGGGGTGCGATTGGCCTAACGTCATTTGCTGAATTGGGGATGGTCGGCCGCCTGCTATGATGTCCACAAGCAGGGAGAAGCCAAATGTATTGTCCCGAATGTCAGATTGAATTCCGCGATGGATTTACGGAGTGTTCCGATTGCAAGGTTCCGCTGTTACCGGGAAAGCCACAGCCTTCAGCAGTCTCCGAATTCGATACGAACTTGGATTTGGTTGTGGTTTTTGAAACCGATGATCCCATTGCGCTCGCCTTCGCAAAGGGAGCTCTAGAAGACGCGGGCATACCGTTTTTCGTCTTCAACGAGATCAGCACGCTTGTGAATGATATTGACCCCATGTTGCACAAATGGTTTCGCATTCAAGTAGCTTGTGATCGCGAGGCGGCGGCAAGGGGGCTAATAACCCCGCCTCCAGAGCCCGGGTAACCCTTTCATCAAAACATTCCCTTTCAATTAAGCCACGTGCCGGCTGATCTTAAACTCTGTCTCCTCAACAATGCCCTTGCCTTCTTGAATGGTCAGCAGGCGGTCAACCTTCACTTTTCCGATGCTCTCAATGACTCCCGATGGCCATCGAACGGTGACACTGGCCGTAAGCTCCTGACCCAGTCCGAAATGAAGACGCGAGTCATTCACCGAATAAAAACTCGATTGCGCGCACACTTCCTGAGCCTGGACTTTGCTTCCGTACTTCAAGGTCACTCGACCACCAATAGCGCTACGATTCGACTTCGTGCCAACGAGTTTTACCTTTAGCCAATGACGGCGAGGATCCACATCGTTCCGTAACAGGGACGGCGGCTCGTTCATGTTCACGATCACGATATCGATGTCTCCGTCGTTGTCAAAGTCACCGAAAGCGCAGCCCCGGCTGGAATGGGCGGCGTTTATGGCTGGCCCGGCTTGGTCCAGCAATTCTTCGAACTTCCCATTTCCAAGATTTCGAAAGAGAAGCCTTGGGCCCTTATGGGCTTGGCTAGCCACTCTTTTTTCAATGCCCGGATATGGCGACCCCGTAACCGCGAAAAGATCGGGAAAACCGTCGTTGTCCAGGTCAACGATGCCCGCTCCCCAGCCAACGTAACGCGTCTCCACGCCCAGTCCGGCTTGCAACGTTGTCTCTGTAAAGTTGCCCCTGCCGTCGTTGCGATACAGCCCGTGGGTGTCTTCGGAAAAGTGGGTCTTGAAAAGGTCGAGCGAGCCGTCCAGATCATAGTCGCCGATTCCAATCCCCATGCCTGCCTGCTCCATTCCATCGTCGCTTAGTGCGATTCCGCGGCTTAGTCCCTCCTCGCGAAATGTTCCGTCGCGATTATTTTTGAAGAAAAACGACGGCGTCGAGTCACAGGCCACCCAAAGGTCGGGCCATCCGTCATTGTCCAGATCCGCCGCAACCGCGGTCATCGCGTAGGACCCGCGAGCTTTAGAAATACCCGATTTCTCGCTCACGTCCTCGAACGTCCCATCGCCGCGATTGTGAAACAAGTAGTGCCGGGAAGGCTTGAGTCCTCGCGGTCCGCACATCACCGGAGCTCCCTTCCACATACAGGCGTTACTCTCGCCGGGTTTGGGAACCGTTGCGAAATCGAACTCCAAATAGTTTGCTACAAACAGGTCGAGCCTTCCATCACGGTCGTAATCGACGAACGTACAGCCCGAGCCCCAATGGACTCCCTCTTGCAAGAGTCCAGCTTGCTTTGTGACATCGGTGAAAGTTCCGTCGCCATTGTTGCGGTAAAGAACGTTCTGCCCCCAGTAAGTAATAAAAATGTCTTCGTGCCCGTCGTTGTTGTAGTCGCCGATAGTCACGCCTTGAGCCCAACCAGTGCGGATCAGACCCGCCTTTTCGGTGACATCGGTGAATGTGCCATCGCGATTATTTTTGTAAAGGCGGTTGGACGTTCCCGCCAGAGCCCCGCCGATACGAGATCCGTTCAGCACTAAAATATCGAGCCAACCATCGTTGTCATAATCGAAAAAGGCGACGCCTGGTCCGACCGTTTCCACTATGTAGTCAGCGGATTCAATGCCCCCATAGATGACAGGATGCACGAGTCCTGCTTGCTTCCCAACATCCGTGAATTTAGCGGCGAATGGAAGGCCGGAAGGTTTTCCACGAGGGGTGGGCCGCACGCCTCGGCTGGAAACGCCTTGAGCGGTCAAGGGGAGGTGTAGGCCGGTAAGAATGAGCTGACGGCGGGTCATTTGGGTGGTTGCGCTCTTAACAACACGAACACGGTTGCATGCACATCTCGATTCCTGTATTATGCCTTGGTGTTGATGGCCAGTGGTAACTTTCACTGAGCCGCCCGTAAATGACAAGGAGTTGCACCCCTCATGAACAGATTCGCAACGTTTGCTCTGTTTGGTTTTTGTTGCCTGCCCGTTAACGCACAGTTTTCCGCGGCCGTGCAAGGAATAGTTCTGGACCCATCGCAATCCGCCGTCCCAAGCGCCAAGGTCACCCTTATGACCGCCAGCACGGGTATCGCTGTTGAAACGCAAACCTCCTCATCCGGTTTTTACAGATTCAGTTCTCTCGCCCCTGGAAGTTACGAAATTAAAGTGGTGGCCTCGGGGTTCCGGCTGCCGACGATTGCCGTGGCGCTCACCACCGGCCAGACCAGGGATCTAAATATCAACCTCGAAGTTCAGGGTGTGGGAGAGACCGTCAGTGTAACCGGCGAAGCGTCGGCGCTCGATACCGCCGAATCCCGTCAGCAGATCACCATGGAACAAAAAGTGCTCCGCGACATTCCGTTGCTCAATAACAGCATCTTCGCCATTCTCGGGTTGGCTCCTGGCGTCACTGGCGTTAACGGAGCATCTGACAATTTCAATCCGGAATACTTTGCCAACATGAGCGCCAACGGCGCTAGCCCGCGGGGCAACACTTATAGCGTGGACGGATTGAGCGTTACTTCAAACATCACAAATGGCACCTCCAACCTGGGGATGAATCCGGAGGCGGTGGCTGAATTGACGGTTGAAACCAACACCTTCAAGGCAGAGCAGGGCATGGGTAGTTCCATCGTGGTTTCCATGACCACTAAGTCCGGTACGAATCAGTTTCATGGGTCGGGCAACTATTGGTTTACCAATCAAAGCATGTTGGCGCGCACCAGCCTTCCATTTGTTGCAAGCTACCTTCCGTTTAAGCGCAATAACGTAAGCGGCGCCTTCGGCGGTCCCATCAAGAAGAACCGTACGTTTTTCTTCGCAGCCGTTGAGTTACTCAAACAAAACGCCTCTTCAGTAAGTACCGAAACATTTGAGAGTCCGGTCTTCGTGAATTGGGCAAAGGGAAAATATCCCACAACCCTTGGGGTAAAGTTGCTCAATGAATATCCAGTGTCCGCCCCGGTGATCACCAATCCCAATTTCCGGAATGCGCAGCAAATTCTTGGGGCCGACTGCGGCGCCAGTAGTGCTTCGGGTATTCCTTGCGACTTGCCAATATTAGTGCAAGGCACATGGAATCGAGCTCCGAAGCGTGACGGGCTGCAATACAACTTTCGTGGAGACCAATACTTCCGGGATTCAAGGGATCGTATATCGGGTAGTTTCATACGCACGGAGTCGACAAACGAAAACTTAGTCAATCGCCCAACCTTGAATAACACCAGCTCTCGCTTCGTTAACGGCTTTCAGTCTAATTACACCCACACTTTCAATCCTAACGTCCTGAATGAACTCGGCGTCTCCGGTAATCGTGTGCAGGGATTCGATGGACCCGATTCTAAGCTGCGGATTCCGGCGATCTCAATTAACGGATCGACGGGCATCGGTGTCGGCGGCGGTCTGTTTGTCCAGAACAATTGGAACTGGCGCGATGTGTTGACTTGGGTGAAGGGTTCCCATTCGTTGAAATTCGGCGGGAATTATTTCTGGGGTAATGACTGGGCCGATTTTCCGCAGGGAAACAGCCGCCCCACGTTCCAGTTCAACAACCTTCTCGATCTAGTGACGGATCAGCCGTTTTCGGGCAGCGGAGCTTCTCGCGACCCCCTGACCGGAGAGTTAAAACGCTACCGCTTCGGCGCCAAGGCCACCACCATAGGTCTGTTTGTGCAGGATGAATGGAAAGTGCGTCCCAACATTACTCTTACACTGAGCCTTCGCTACGATGACTTCGGCAACGCCAGCGGGATTCAGGACTTCCAATACTCTAATATTTTTCTTGCCCCCGGAAGCAATTATAAGGATCAGATCAAAGAGGCGGTTGTCCGCAAGCAGGACGCGCAATTCGATCACCGCTTGAAGAATAATTGGAGCCCGCGCTTCGGTTTCGCCTGGTCGCCCGGCACAAGCCGCAAATGGAGTATTCGCGGAGGAGCCGGGCTTTACAACGATTGGATCACGCTCGGCGAATCAATAGATCGCGTGAACCAAAACCCGCCAAACTTCCTTTTCCCCTCCCTTGGCCAGTTACTGCCGATCAAGCCGATTTTCTCGATAGGCACGAAGGATGAATTTCCTTACGGGTTTACTTTGCCGAAGATACCGATCACAGGCCTCGATAGCCGCGGTGGACTCGCTGGAATCCAAACCAATGTAGGCGGGCTTGATCCAGGTTTACATTCGCCTCGTACTTGGAATTACCTGCTCGGAGTGGAACGGGAACTGCCCAGGCAGCTTGTGGTTGGCCTTAGTTATAGCGGTTCTCATTCCACCGGCGGAATCGTGGCCACGGACTTCAACCGCGTTGCGGGAGATCTTATCGATGGGCGCCTGGATCGCTTGAATCCAAGCTTTGGGCAAATGACTTACGTAGTCAACTCAAATGTCATCAACTACAACGCACTGATCGCCAGCGTTCGCCAACGCATGGGGGAACGTCTCAGCTTCCAAGCCTCGTACACATTGGGCCATGCCACGGACTACTATCAAGGCGGCTCGCGTTCGGCCGGTGTGGGCAATATTCCAGATCCGTCGGAACTCAAAAAATACCTGGCCGATTCCTCCTATGACATAAGGCACCATATTTCCGCATCCGGGGTGTATCGAGCGGGCACTCCGTTCAAGACAAATCCAATTGCGCGGTATGCGCTGGGCGGTTGGGAGATCGGCGTGACGTCGGTCCTTGAAACCGGCCTACCGTACTGGATCGTCAACACAGCCGGCTTCAATGTAAATCGCGATGCTTCCGGCAACATAACCGGTTACCGTCCCCTAAGTGGCGACTACAATGCGGACAGCAGGAACTTCGATCTCCCTAACGTACCGGCAGGGCTTCCGCAGAAGTTCGACCGGGCCCAATTCCTAGGGGCAAACGGTGGCCGGGCCGCTATGAACGCAGCTGATTTCGGCGCCCCAGCGGTAGGCACTGAGGGCAATAGCCCGCGCAATGCGTTTCGCCAACAGGGCGTCATCCAGCTAAATTCCAGCGTCATCAAGAATAACCGGCTGCCATTCCTGGGAGAGGCGGGCAATTTGCAATTGAAGTTCGAATTCTTCAATGTGCTGAATCGCGTGAATCTCGGTGGTATCAATACGAATCCGGGGGATCCCAACTTTGGCCGCATTCTTGGGCAAAACGGGAATTCAGGCCCAAGGGTGATACAGATTGGCACGAGGATTGCATTCTAGCGCGACGTTCTTGATTTCCCTAGCAGCTGCCCTTTTTGTAACGGGTCCGCTGCTGGCAGATGTTGCCGCTATCCGAAACTTGATTCGAAGCGGGCAATTTGCTGAGGCCGTTGCTCAATGCGACCTGGAATTGAGGGCGCAGCCAAGGGGTTTCGCGCTTCATACAATGAAGGGGCTCGCGCTGCAGGCGGCTGCGGATCGCATGCGTGCGCTCAGTTCCTTTCGCCAGGCTCTTGCAATCAATCCAAGCTACGAGCCCGCATTGCAGGCGGCCGCGCAAGTTGAATTCGATACCCGCGATCCGCTCGCCATGAAGACACTGGAATCCGTTTTGCGTGTGAATCCTTCCTCTGAAACCGCACACGCAATGTTGGCCGAGCTTCTCTTTGAAAAACGCTCCTGCCAATCGGCCGTGGAACATTTTGAGAGGGCCCCCGGATCACTGCAACTGCCTTCTGTAAAGTGGCAAATGGGCGTATGCCTGCTTGCTCTCGAACAGTGGGTGAAGGCTGCTGCAAACTTTGATTCTTTGCTGACGCTGAGGGAGCACGGCCCGACTCGATACAACTTGGGATTGGCCTACTGGAGCGCCAAGAATTACCGGGCAGCGGTGGCCGCCCTTGCACCCGCCGATGTTGCCGGAGTTAACGCCGATACTTTGCGCTTGTATGCGAACTCGCTTGAAGGCGCCGGCGACACGCCCAGGGCCTTTGACGTTCTTCAGCGCGCCATCGATCAAAATCCCAACAATGAAAGTTTGCTGATCGACCTTGCCGTGATGTGCATGGACCACAAGGCTCTGGACCTGGGACTGGAAGTGGTGGAGGCTGGTATGCAACGCTTGCCTGGCTCGGCCAAACTTCAGACGCTGCTAGGATCGCTGCTGGTGAGGCGGGGAGATGTCGAGAAGGCACAGCAGGCATTTAAGGGCGCTCAACAACTTTCTCCCGAAAGCGGTTTAGGTAATATTGGCTTGGCCTCGACTTTGATGGAGATGGGCCTGGCGGCTGAGGCAGTCAGAGTCTTGCGCGAACAACTTGCCATTGGACGTGACTCAAGAAGTGAGCTAACGCTGGTAAGGGCGTTGTTGCTCAAGAGTCCAACTAGGGAAGAGAGCAACGAGGCGTCCGCACTGCTTGGCCGAATACTGAAACAGGAACCTGGAAACGCAGTGGCTCATGGATTACTTGGCAAGGTGTACGTCCTCTTAGGAGACAAGGCCCATGCCACAAAATCATTTGCCAATGCGATCAGGTTGGATCCGCAAGATCGAACCTCCACTTATCAGCTAATGAGTCTCTACCGCAAGGATGGCAGAAGCAAGGAGGCCGATGAATTGGCCCAAAGAGTCAGAACCTTGTTAGACAAAGAACGAGTTGAGGAAGATGCGGGGAACAGGTTCCGCGTAATTCGGGAAAGCCGTCCAACGATCGAAAAGTAAAATCATCTTCCAACTTGCCTCCGAACCTCAAATGTGATCTGCTATACAGAGTTCCAAATTTCACTGAGGTTTATCGATGACTAAAATCCTGATCCCCCTCGCTTTGTTAGCGTCCTCCGTCCTGGCTCAATCAACAGGAACAGCAACACTTGTCGGCAATGTTACTGACCCCACGGGCGCCACCGTGGCAGGCGCCAAAATTACCGTGCTCAACACGGGTAGCGGCTTCCTTTCGGAATCTACCACGAAGAATGACGGATCTTACTATGTTCCAAACCTGAATCCAGGCGCATACCGCCTGACGATCGAAACTTCGGGCTTTAAGAAGTACGTGCAGGACGGTATCACGTTGCGCACTAACGAATCCCCACGCATCGACGTCACTATGGAAATAGGTACGCTCTCGGACACAATCAACGTCAAGGCCTCAACACCGTTGCTTGAGACGGAGACCTCCTCCACGGGACAGATCATGGATGGCGAGACGGTGGTGAAGTTGCCGGTCATGCAGAAGGGCATCAAGCGCATGACGCTATATATGCCTGGCGTAAACGTGATCAACGGACTTCATGGCGTTGGCCAGCGCGAAAGGTCAATGGGTGTGACGCTTGATGGCGTAAGCGGTAAGGAGCCGGTGCGCGGCGCGGTCAACGACGACCAACGCATTATGACTGGCACGCTGGACATGATTCAGGAATTCAAGATGTGGAACACCGGGCTTCCCGCTGAATTCGGTCACTCCGGCGGCGGCGTGCTGTCGGCTACTTACAAGAGCGGAACGAATTCATTTCATGGTTCCATGGAAGATCGTTACCTGAACGGAAAGCTGGTCCATCGCCAATATTTCGATCAGTTAAAGCGTTGCGACGTGGGTCTGCCTTGCAACCCCTGGAGCTATCACGAAATGTCGGCCACTGCCGGTGGCCCCCTTATTATTCCTAAGATCTACAATGGCCGTGACAAGACGTTTTTCTTTTTCGGTTTCCAACGGCACCACGAAAAAGTTTCTGAAACCGCGTTCACTAACGTGCCGACGGCGGAAATGTTGAATGGCGATTTCAGCTTAGGCGGCCGGGGCTTTCAACTCTACGACCCAGCCTCCACCCGCCAGGATGCTACCGGCAAGTGGATCCGCGATCCCTTCCCGGGCAACCGCATACCGATCTCTCAAATCGATCCCGTGGTGAAGAAATTCCTTTCGTTCAACCCATGGACGGCGTCCAACCGGCCCGGCACTATCACTCCGAGCGGGGTCACTCAAAACCTGGTATTGCCTACCAAAGGCCGCTATTATTTTACCCGTTTTGACACCAAGGTTGACCATCAGTTCAACACTAACCACCGCATCTTTAGTCGGGTCTCGCGCATGCGCAATCGCGCACCAGGCCGCTATTCCACCGATATTGCCTGGCAGGATTACGATCCCGTGTTGGTGCAGCCCAATGATTTCACTAACGTTGTCGTGTCGGACACTAATACCTTCACGCCGACGCTGATCAACGAGTTTCGCCTAGGCTACAATCGCCGTCATGAAACGAAAGATCCTTCTACTTACGGTACCGGAGTGGCCGCGTTGCTGGGCATGCCAAATGTGGATGCCGCTACGTTTCCAAAGTTCAACACTAGCTTCAACGGAGGCCCAGGAGGCCGTTTCCAGAACGTTTCCGAAGATTTCACGATGCAAGAAAACATGACCAAGGTTAAGGGCAAGAACACCTTCAAGGTCGGTTATGAAGTGGTTCGCACTCGCTACAACGGGTTGAGCGAGGCGTTACCTTCGGGTACTTATAGCTTCGGCGGCACGGAGTTGCCTTTCACGCCGAACACCGGCAATACTTTCGCCAGTTTTTTGTTGGGCAATGTTTCAAGCGCCCAGTTTACTCGCAATCAAGGCACGTGGCTGCCACGCTGGTGGAGCCATGCGCTCTATGCCCAAACGGATTACCGGCCGATAAAGAATCTGACTTTGAACTTGGGAATGCGCTGGTCGTACGAATCGCCATTCTCTACCAAGTATGGCCAACAATCGCAGTTCGATCCGACAGCCATTGACCCGAACTCAGGATTGAAAGGCGCCATTGTTCACGGCGGCGGGCAGTTGGCCCGAAAGGACCTGAATAACTTCCAGCCGCGCATTGGCTTGGCGTATAACTTCAAGCACAACCTTGTATTCCGCTCCGGATTCACACTGATTTCCAGCGACTTGATGACTAATGATGTGAATCAGAACTTTGAAGAGTACCTGGCCACAGCCAACGTTCAATCTCCAACTGGCGATCCTCGCACGGTATTCAAACTATCGCAAGGTCCGCCGTCCGTGAAATTCATCTCAAATTCCGATGGCAGCGTACCGTACATTGGAACCAACTATAGCGGCCGCAATGCAAGCTGGTACGACCCGAACATGCGGACACCTTATGTAATGAGCTGGTCTGGCGGAGTTCAATGGCAATTCAAATCCACCTGGTTGCTGGACGCGAGCTATCAAGGATCGGCGGGCGTGAAACTGATGAACGCCTGGAACATCAATGTGCGCCCGATCGACTGGTTCCCCAAGGACACTTCGACACTGGATACGATTCGTATCAACTTCCAGAATTACAAGCCCTACACGCAGTTCAACAACGTGAACCTCATTAGTAACTTCGGCCATAATACGTATCATGCGGGTACGTTGCGCATCGAAAAACGTTTCGCTGGGGGATTTACGATGAACTCCTTCTACACACGGTCATCGACGCTAGACAATTCGGATGATGACGGAAACGCCAGCGGCATCAGTTACTTTAACCGGAGCTTGGAAAAAGGCCGCGCCAATTACGATATCCGCCACCGCTGGGTTACTTCGACGACTTACGAATTGCCTTTCGGCAAGGGACGCAAGTACATGAACAGTGGTGGCCTTAAGAACACGTTGCTTGGTGGATGGGAATTGGTTTGGATTCAGACTTTCCAAAGCGGCCCTCCTTTCACCGTGACGTTTGGCGGCAGCCCCTCGAACTATCTGCCTGGGGTTGGCAACCGGCCGAATCAGATCCTGCCCGACGATCAGGTGAAGTTGGAGCATGTGGACATTGGCCCCAATCGCTTCCCGTTCGCGGCGCAAACGCGTTACCTGAATATCAATGGGTTTGCCTATCCGGCGGCTTACACGATTGGCTCCCTCGGAAGGAATACGCTGGAAGCGCCGGGCATCATCTGGTCGCAAGCCTCGGTGCAAAAGTCATGGCGAATTCGCGAACGTCTAAAGTTCACCCTTCGCGCCGATGCCAACAATCCGTACAAGTATCACAACTTCAATCCGCCGAATTCGACTTACAACAAAACCGACCCGTCCAGCTTCGGAACCTTTACCGGGACGCGCGGAAGTTTTTCGGATATAGGAACAGGCCGTTGGCACATGATTATGGTCTTCCGGCTGGAATGGTAGGTTAAAAAAGAGGCCCGCAGCCGCTTGAATCGGCGCCGGGCCCTGAGCTTTCCACAACTGAAGGAACAACTAGAAACCTGTTAGAAAGTTACTTCTTGCGGCGGACGAGGGCAAGGCCGACAAGGCTCAAGCCCATCAAGCCCATGCTTGCCGGTTCCGGAACCGTGGCGGGGGCGAAGGTTTGAACCGCGCTGATTGAACCATCGATGACGTTGGTTGTCCCGGTCGTATAATTCACAGCATTGGTTTTGATCACCAGGATATTGCTCGTCTCGCCTGGGTTGATCTTGTCCCCTTCGGTAGCCTTATCGAATGAGAAGCCAATGGTTCCGCCGGAGGCTGAACGGTCAGCAGCGCCGGGGGCTTGCGCGCCGGCGACGAAGTTTATGCCGCCAACGCCTGCAGCGCCATCAATATCCGTCGTGCGATAGCCGACATCGGACAGAAATCCCAGAAAACTGACGGTGGTGATGCGAGCGACAGCATCCATGGAGGCGGCGGAGTTGGCGAACTGATAGTAGAAGTCTAACGTGCCGCCCGCATTGCGGTAAACGGCTGAGGTCAAGACGCCGGAGTAAGTTGTTGTGACAACGCCGGTGGAAACACCGGCCAGAAAGGTACCTGCAACATTAGAGAAGACGTCGAGGACGCCCGGGCAGGCAACAGTGCTCTGGCCGACGCAGGTTCCAGGTGTAAGTGGGTTGGCGAAAGAGCCGGATGAGATGAGCAGCACTAAACCGGCGAGTGGAAGGGAACGGACAAGATTATTAAGGCGCATTTTCGGAGATCCTTGTTTTGAGATGCCGGATAATTACTCGGCTTGTTGGAATGATTCTCTCCGCTGGAAGCTCAGGCGCCAATATGACTTTGGTATACGTACCATCCGGGCTAGGGAGGTGAGTAAGGGCCGCTTTTGTTGATGGTTTGTGGCTATTTGGTACGTTCGGTAGAACTTTTCCTCTACAGTCCAGTACTAAACGCGGCGCTACATCTGGGACAAGGGCAAGGTGGCAGACTAGTACAACTACCGCAAAAAGTTTTATCTAAGGCAAGTTTTTGCGCAGATGTCGCGTTAAGCGCCCAGCAATTGCCTGGCGCTGACCACGACTAAGGCGACGGTCATGACGATCATCACGGCCACAGCGGTCCAAGCTACAACATTGTAGGCGCGCGAGGCCACATACTCGTGCATGATCGCCTTCTTATTCACAATCAGAATCATATAGACCAACACAAACGGCAGAAGCACCCCGTTCACAACCTGGCTGAAGAGGATCATCTTAATCAGTGGGAAATTGGGGATGAGCACAACACCAGCGCCAATGACGATCAGTAGCGTGAACAGCCAGTAAAAGATGGGTGCTTCATTCCACTTTTTGTTTACCCCACTTTCAAAGCCAAGGCCTTCGCAAACGGTGTAGGCCGTGGACAAAGGCTGGATGCAAGCGGCGAACAGAGAAGCGTTCAGCAATCCGGCGCAGAACATCAAATAGGCATAGGGCCCGAAGGGCTTCAAGGCTAAAGCGGCGTCGGTGGAATCCGTGATGTCCCTTGGTTTGACACTCCAGATAGCCCCGGCGCAGGCCACGATAATGAAAAACGCGATGACCGACATGACCACGCAGCCGACGATCACTTCAATGCGTGATTCGGCGTATTCCTTAGGCCCAATGCCTTTCTCCACGATTGCGGCTTGCAAATAGAACTGCATCCACGGAGCGACCGACGTGCCGACCATGCCGATGATTAGCGTAATATAATCGGGATCCAACATTAGAACTGGTTTAACGCTATACAACGCGGCTTCTTTCCAGTCGGGCTTCACTAGAATGCCCGAGGCAATGTAACAGATATAAAGAATTGTGGCGAAGAGGAAGATTTTTTCCACGCTAGCGTACGTGCCTTTGACGATCAATAACCACACGATGAGGGCCCCGATGGGCACCGAGATGTACCGGCTGACGTGGAACAGTTCAAGCGAACTGGCCACGCCGGCGAAGTTGGCCATTACATTCATGGAGTTCACAACTACCAGCGCGGCCATCATGAAAAACGTGGTGCGGAGGCCGAACTCTTCGCGGATTAGATCAGACAGACCCTTCCCGGTAACGGCGCCCATGCGGGAGGACATTTCCTGCGCCACGATTAGCAACAAAGTGATCGGCATCAAGGTCCACAGCGGAAGGTAACCGTACTTGGCGCCAGCTTGTGAGTAAGTCAGAATGCCGCCGGCATCGTTATCTACCACGGCTGTGATGAAGCCCGGGCCAATGACGGAGAAGAAGACTGCAATGTGGTATTTCAGCTTCTTAAACACTAAGCATTCCTCAGAACTGTGATGACGTCGTCGGCCGTGATCACGCCTGCCAATTTGCCGTGGCGGTCCACCACAGGGAGCGCCAGTAGGTTGTACTTGTCAAATGTCTCCGTCACTTTGTCTTGATGAATGGAGATCTCAACCTTAGTCAGCCGGTCCGTTTTCATGGTTTCAAGCAGGGAGTCCGGAGTGGCGTTGAACAGACGCGCAACTGGGACGGCGCCCACAAGCCGCTCCTCGGAATCGACAAGGAATATGGTGTGCAGCGATTCTGTGATCTCCTCATTTTCGCGCATGGCCACGACCGCATCCGCGACCGTTGCATGCGGAGACAGTGCCAAGTATTCGGTGCTCATCATCCCGCCGGCGGTATCATCTTCGTGTTCAAGCAACTCCCGGACTTCTTCTTTGTCATCCGAGTGCATCTCTTCAAGTATTTCATCGCTGGTTTCCTGTTCCAGCTCGGCAAGCACGTCGGCGGCCTCGTCTGGTGACATTTCCTCGATAATCTCCGCGGCCTTTTCGGTTTCGAGCGATTCGATGATACTGGCTTGGATGCCCGGGGACACTTCGCTCAACGCTTCGGCGGCGACCTCGCTATCCAGAGTTTCGAAGATGGCTTCGCGATCTTCCGGGCTCAACTCTTCGACGATGTCGGCAAGGTCGGCCGGGTGCATCTTTTCGAGCATGCTATGAGTGATATTAAGGCGAAGCCGGCGTTGCGGATCGGCTTCAACAATGTTGCAAAATTCCCAGCGAATCGAATTCGGCGGGATGTGGACCATGGATTTCCGTGTCCAGCGAGGCGGGACCACTCCTTGGACAATGCGGCGGAAGATGCTGCGTAGACCGACATCCACTTCGAGCATACGGAGTTCATCGCGGCCGTTGACTTGGACGGTTTCAAAAGTAATGTCGGTGACACGGACGACTTTGCGACCGTGCACATCGATGATCTGCTGATCGAGCAGGTCGCGGCCAAGACGGAGCATGTAATCGTCGCGGTGGTAAGGGACCAGCTTTTCGTCTTGAAGCTGGATGCCGTCAAGTGAGATAGAACGGATTTGATCGTATCGAATGGTCAGCCAAGCCCAACCACCGCCCAGCAAGTAGCGATCCACGCGAATGGCGTCGACTAGCGGGACAAGCGCGGCGTCTTTGACCGTGCCAAGACGGCGGCCCTTGAGGTCGTAAACCTTGAGCCCCAACAGTTCGGTGAAGAACAGTACGTTGTCCGCCATCGTGGATGTCCAGTGTCCATATCGGGTGAGATTTCCGGCCCTTTCCAACTATCCCGCATTGGGCTTCGAGGCGCAACCCAAACGCTTACTTTTTTGGAAGAAATTAAAGATGAGAGCGCATGGAGTCATGCCTCCTTAAAAATCGGAAGAAGCTCCTCCGCCACCCGAATCTCCTCCACCGAATTTGACATCGAGCCCGCCTGCCTGTGCGCTTGGCGGTATTAATTGCGGCGATAACTGACCCAATACTAAGGACCCGGCGTTCATCCACTGCTTTTCCTTGCCCGAGAGACGAGTAGCCGTAAAGCCTCGGCGAATACCGCCCGGCCCGGAGACGAGCCAGCGTTGGATGAAGAGCGCAATGCCCATAAACAAAATGCCCAGAAGCATCGGGTCCCAGGAATGCCTCGGCCAATCGAGATAAGACTTATTCGTGACGAGGGTCAACGTGGCGGTGAGTGCGCCCACGGCAATCACGTACCGGTCCTTTCGGCGCACGCCGCGCGCGAGTATGGCGGGTGGCAGGCACCAGATCAGCACCCAGGTGGTCCAGTAGAACGGCCTTGAAAACTCAATGCTCGCCAGCGGGACACCCCACCAGTGTCGGAGTTGCGTCAACGACGAAAGCTGTAGGTTGATCGCCAGATAGATGCCTAGCCATAGAAAGGCTTCGACGAGCGAGTAGCCATCGTTGAGGTAGTTGAAGCAGTGGCGAGGGCGTACCGCAACCACGCCTGCCAACCCGGCAGCGTATAAAATAACAACCATCAGATGCTGCGCCGATTGGGAGGAGGTCCAGTGGCCCGGCAGAAAGACCACGAAGATCATCGCGGCCAGAAATGCATAAGAAAGCCCAAAGCGCCGCCATATCCAGAGGGAAAAGATGGCGCCTGTGGCGGGAACCAGGGACCCGATGACGCCCTTCGCAAGCGAATAGGAGTGACCGCTTAAGAGTGTGCTCTGCAATCCGAGGCAGAGAAAACCAACCGAGCACACAGCAAGCGCCTCCTCAATCCCGTAGCGATAGAGCCGGAATTCGGAGACGGCAAATTCGGCCCCAGCGTATGAGGCTGCTGCGAAGAGCAAGAGGAAAACACCCGTCGTTTTCCCCTCTGCCAAGAACATCCCCGCTCCCGCGCAAACGATCAGTAAGGTGAAGAGGAACAGGACGAGCCGCAAGAAAATGTTGGTCCGCCGCAGGTCACAAACGGTTTCCTGCTCCATCCGCTGGTATTGTTCTTCGGAAAGGAATCCTTCTCCGCGCCAGTCTTTCAGAAGACTGCGGGCGAGCAAGGCTTCTTCGCTTTCCGAATTGTAGATTCTCACGCTTCCCTCGCGAAACGGCGCGCGATGACCACTAGCCCGCCTACCATTATGAAGCCGGTAATCACGAAATAACCAAGGACACCGATGAAGTCGCGGGCGCCGCGCAGGAGTATGAAACTTGCGCCAGTGTAGCCGTAGACGGCGGCGTACGCCACGAAGGCAAACTGCCGGCGCTTCAAGCCCCATGCAAGTGAAGCGCCGCAGGCAACAAGCAAAGCCAGAAACCAGGCGCCGTTGCTCTCCTGCAGGAACACGCCGGATAGCAAAGCCCAAAACAGAACGTTCGCGGCGACGTTCAGATAGGTGGCCACGAAATGGGGTTTCAGGCCGTGACGCTCTAGCAGTACGCCGGCGGCGCCAGTCAGCAAGCTATAGGAAAGAGCATATTGGCGGTAAACGTCGTCCTGATGTGACGGCCAGTGCGAGATCGTGATCCCAAACCATCCGGCGAGTGCTGACAAAGCTAGCGACAGAACGAAGCGATTGTCGAAATAGTAAGACAGGAAGAAGAAAAGCCCGGCAGTAGGCAACAGGTATAGGTCCCATTGCCCGGAGAGAATTTGAAAACGAGTCTCCAGGTAAGCGAGCCCTACGGACCAGGTAAGGCTACCGAGGTAAAGTACATAGTCGAAGATCAGATTCGGCGCGGGTGTTTCCGCGGGAGACCAAGCAGGCGCGCGGGAGAAACAGTACCAAAAACAGACGACGAGGACGGCTAAGAGAGTGGTCAGGATGAGCACATCGCCCAGTTGTTTCGACCAAGTACTAACTGTCCAACCCAATCCCGCAACGAACGCGAGAACCCCAGCGTAAAGGAGAACGTTTAGCTCGAAAAAAAAGGAGAAAGGTTCGCCACGGGAGAGGCCCGCCAAGTGTACGTGCTGCTCCGCCGATATCGTGCCGTCTTTCCTCCACAGTTCCAGTCTAGTGAGTATGTTCATGAAGTCTTCGTTCTCCAGAAAAGGGAGGTACATGGCTCGACTCGCATTCGTTCCGTTGGCTAGAGGCTCGCCGCATGAGTCTAATCATCGTACATTCTAGTGGGCTGGCGACGCTTGAAAGCGTGATCAAGTACCGCAGAAACTCTGCCTGCGGAGCGCTTCTACACCCCAGGCTCAAAATTCGATATCTTGTACGGAGGGGATTTATGAAGAAATACTCACTACTTCTGATCTTGAGCCTGCCGCTCGCGGCGCAGGAGTTTCGGGCGACGCTAGTCGGCAGGGTGACCGATCCGTCGGACGCGCCGGTCGCCGGTGCGGCCATTAGCGTAAGGAACGAAGGGACCAACGAAACCCACAAGGCGAAGACAGATTCCCGCGGGAATTACACTGTGCCCTTTTTGGCGCCGGCGCAATACTCAGTGACGGTGAGCGCTGCCGGGTTCCGGCCCACGGGCCGCAAGGAGCTTGGGCTTTCGATGGCGCAAGCTACGACCGTTGATTTCAAGTTGGAACTCGGTGCGGTGTCGCAGGAAGTAACGGTTTCGGCCGAGGCCCCGCTGCTCGAGCACGCCAGCGACCGTGGCGGAGTCGTCGACGCGGAGGCTGTGACCGAGTATCCGTTGAATGGGCGTAATCCCTTTATGTTGGCCATGCTGGTGCCTGGTGTGGATTACAATGGCGAGCTTGCGTATCAGCGGCCTTTCGACAACGGAGCAATTGCCCGCTGGAACATTAATGGTTCGAATTCAAATAACGAATTTTTGTTGGATGGCGTCCCGAACAATGCTCAAGCGGGTGGAAACAACATCGCCTACGTGCCTCCCGTGGATTCAGTACAGGAGTTTAGGATTCAGACCAATTCGTACGACGCGCAGTATGGGAAATCGGCAGGCGGAATCATTAATGTGGCGTTGAAGAGCGGGTCTAACAAGATCCATGGAGCGGTGTATGAGTTTATGCGCCGCAATTCGTTTGACGCTAATTCCTTCCAGAACAATTCGCGTGGCGCGCCGAAGGATGGGCATTATCTAGATCAATACGGCATCCAGTTAGACGGGCCTGTGTACTTCCCGAAAATTTATGATGGCCGCAACAAGACCTTCTTCCTATTCAACTATGAAGGATACAGGGAGGCTACACCGCAACCGTTAGTGCTGTCTGTGCCTGCGCTCGAAATGCGAAATGGAGATTTTTCAAAGCTTGTGGATGGAGCTAACCGGCAGGTTACGGTCTATGACGCACTCACAACTCGACTGGTAAGCGGCAAGTATATCCGCGATCCTTTTGCGAATAATACGCTGCCGGGGTCGCGCATTAATCCGATTGCCCGGAAGATCGTGGACTTCTACCCTGTGCCCAATACTAGGACGAACGGGGTTGCTTACTCGCAACAAAACTACTTTGCATCGGGCGGAGACAATCCGGCGCAGGACACCTTCTATAATTTGGTCTTTAAATTCGACCAGAATTTTGGAAGCAGAAACCATGTATTTTTCCGTCATGGAAGCAATGACCGGACTGAGTTCCGCTCAACCAACGGAATTCGCGGCAAGGTGGGCGGCGATGGCCCACAACCGCTGAAGCGCGTGAACGATGCTTATGTCCTCGATTGGGTAAGTACCGTTTCCGCAACGATGATTGTGAATGCCAAGGTTTCGTTTAGCCGGTATATCGAAAGTAATGCCGGCTTGGCCAATCAAGACTTCGACATGACCAGCTTGGGCCTTCCGGCTTCGCTGGCGGCAAGCTTGCCATATAATCCCGGGTTTGGCCGTTATGCGCTTGACGATTATATTGCGCTGGGTAAAAGTGGGCCGGGCCGCAACGTAACTAACACCTGGACGCTTGCCGGATCGGTTACAAAAGTAAGTGGCACACATACTACTAAGGCGGGGTTGGATGCCCGGTGGATTCAATATGCGGTGCAGAATCCCGGTACGGTTATTCAGTTGAACGAGAATCGTGTGTTCACGCAATCGGATTATACGCGGGCCGATGCCTTAAGCGGCAACTCGATTGCGGGCTTCCTGCAAGGAACACCCAGTTCGGGGACGGTGAACTACCAATCGTTCTTTATATATATGGAGCCCTATTTTGCCCCATTCATTCAGCATGATTGGAAAGCTACTTCCAAGCTGACCTTGAATATGGGCATGCGGTTGGATTTCAACGTTCCTCCCAATGAGCGGTTCAACCGTTTGAATCGCGGTTTTGATTCGCAGATCGTTAGTCCATTGGACAAGTTGATTGATCATGCGAAGTATCCGGAAATTCCTAACCCGTTGCGCGGTGGTCTGTTATTTGCCAACGTAAATGGCGTTGATCGCAATGCAGCCAACTTGTACTGGAAGACGTTTGCGCCGCGCATCGGAGCGGCTTATTTGCTGACGAAGAACACGGTGCTGCGCGGAGGTTGGGGCCGGTTCTATAGCAATCCCAGCAACAACTATTTACAGTCGACAGGATTTAATGCGCAGACGACGATGTCAGTTTCCGGAGACGGCAATCGCACTCCGTTCCCGAACTTGATCAACGACCCGTTTCCGACGATCAACAAGCCTCGCGGAGCGGATGATGGGCTCCTGACGTTTGCGGGGCGCAGTTTTAGTTTCGTCAATGCCGGTTTCAAAATTCCTTACACCGATCAGTTTTCGTTTGGCATTCAGCGCGCCATTGGGCAGCGGGCGCGGTTTGAAGTTACTTATTCGGCTAATCGCGGATACGATCAAGAGACGACAAAGAACTTCGACGAGCAGGGCGATGGAGCGTTCCGCGATCGCTGCAACTGGCTGCTGGGCGGCAATCCCAGTTTCTGCGACGCGGGCATTACGAATCCCTTCAAGGGGCTGGATGCTTTTATTGGAACCAGTTATTACACGGGCAACACTATTTCACGGAACAACATTTTGCGACCGTATCCGCAGTTCACCGGATTGACAGCCCTTATGCTGAATACAGGGCGAAGTTGGTACAACTCACTACAGACGTCTTTTAACATGCGCGTGAAAAATGGCATTAATCTGAATACGAATTACACGTTTGCGAAGAACGAAGTGCGTTCGGGATACTTGGATCCGCAGAACGATGTAATGCAACAAGGTCTGACGCAGTATGACCGACCGCATCGTTTCGTCACCAGCATGATTTCTCAACTTCCCATGGGCAAGGGGCATCGCTTCCTCGGCAGCACGCGTGGCTGGACCAGTAAGTTAGTAAGTGGATGGGAGAGCACGCTGATTTTCAATGTGATGGCGGGCGTGCCGTGGCCACTTCCCAGCAACGTGCTTTACCTGAAAAATGCCACCATTCCGTTTGATTGGAATCAGGAGAGAGTGCAAGCGATTAAGCCGTGCGTGAACCGGGTGAATACGGATGGCTCGTTACAAGTGCTGAATCCAAATCCGAACTACACGTGCACGGAGCCGAATTGGCTGATTGTGCCGAATTACAATCCGCGGTACACGCCCAACTATGATCCTCGGCTGCGGCTGCAGACGGTGAAGATGGCCGATGCTTCGCTGAACAAGATGACTCAAATCACCGAGCGGTTGCGGGCACAGTTCCGATTTGAAGTTTTCAACGTGGCGAATTCGTTTTTCATCACCACGGCGCAGTTTAATAACACGCCGGATAGCGCGAACTTCGGGGCGCTGTATAAGTCGACAGTAAGTGCGCCGCAATCGAATTATCCAAGGCAGATGCAGCTTGGGTTCAAGTTACTTTGGTAGTTACCGCGGCGTTGGCGTCAGATGGCCCATCTTGCCGGAACGGTAATCCTCGACTGCCTGCAACAGTTCCGGCCGCGAGTTCATGACGAACGGCCCCATCTGCGCGACAGGTTCGTCGATCGGCTCGCCAGCCAACACAAGGATGGTGGAATCGGCTTGGGCGCCGATCATGATGCTTTCGCCGGTCATCGAAAACAGGGCGAGCTTGGCTTCGCCCTCTATGGACTTTCCTTCGATTGAAATGGCTCCCTTTAGCAGGAACAAGGCTGTGTTCATCGCGGCGGGAATCTTCAGATCGAAATGCGCACCTTTCTTCAAACGTAGGTCGTATAGTTCGATTGGCGTAACTGTCTGTGCGCCGCCTGGGTGGTCATTCCAATTGCCGGCGATGATGCGGATCTCGCTTCCCTGCTCGTCCAGTTTGGCATTTGGGATGTTCGCGCTGGTCAACGACTGGTAGCGTGGGGCCGACATTTTATGCGAGCGCGGCAGATTAACCCACAGCTGAATCATCTCCAACACTCCGCCGCGCTTTACGAAATCGGCTTCGTGCAGCTCTTCGTGAACGACGCCCGAAGCGGCTGTCATCCACTGCACATCGCCCGGTCGGATAACGCCCGCATTGCCTGCTGAATCGCGATGGCCAACCGAACCTTGATAGGCGATACTGACGGTTTCGAATCCGCGATGCGGATGCTCCCCGCCGCCGCGTGCTTTATCGGACGGAGCGAATTCGTGCGGGCCGGCATAATCCAGCATTAGGAACGGACTGATGTCGGCGCCTAACGGATTTGACGGAAACAGGTTGCGAACCGGAAAGCCGTCGCCGACCCAATAGGCGGACTGACTTTCTACTACGCGGAGAAGGCGCTTGGGTTTGTTCATACCTTTATGAGATGCAAATGGGGCATCAATCGATTCGCACCGCCGCTGGATCGAGTTCCACTTTTGGAAATTTTAAGTTCATCCCTTCAAGGGTCTCGGTGATGATCTCACTAATGGCCAGGTTCCTGTACCATTTCTTATTTGCTGGAATTAAATACCAGGGGGCGTAATCGGTGCTGCAGTTGGTAAGCGCGTCCTCGAAGGCGGCCATATAATCGTCCCAACGTTCGCGTTCCTTCAAGTCGCCCATCGAGAATTTCCAGTTCTTAGTGGGGTCAGCGAGACGTTCCTCGAAGCGTTCCTTCTGTTCGTCTTTTGATACATAGAGGAAGAATTTGAGAATGATCGTACCGGAATCAGTGACCATGCGTTCGAATTCATTGATGTGTCGGTAACGCTTCTTCCATGTTTCCTTGGGGACCAGATCATGCACACGGACGACGAGTACATCCTCGTAGTGCGAGCGGTTGAAGATGCCGATTCGGCCGCTTTCGGGCAGCACTTTGTGGACACGCCAAAGGTAATCGTGACGCCGCTCCGCGCCATCGGGAGCTTTAAAGGCGGTGACTTCGGTGGATAGCGGATTGAAGGCTTCCATGACGTGGCGAATGGTTCCATCCTTGCCTCCGGCGTCGATGCCTTGGAGCACGATCAGCAGAGAACGCTTGGCCTCGGCATAGAGTCGGTACTGCAGTTCGCCCATGCGCTCCAGGTGTTTGGCGGTGCGCTTCAGTGCTTCGGCCTTGTCTTTGGCGCCGGGAGTTGCGCCGGCATCGATGGTAGAGATTTCGAGTTTCTTGCCGGGTTTGACCAGAAGGGATTTCGTTATTGTGCCCATGTTGTTACAGTATCAGACGTTGATCTGCGATGACGCTGCATGCAGAAGACCATTTGCGATGCTTGCGTAGTTGAAACGTATGAGATGCAATTTGGACGCACGTGTTTGTGGGGCGTGTTTCCCCGTTTTTGGGGACAGGAACTGTTACGTTCAAGACTCCGATTCGTCATCGGGTTCGATCCGATTTATGATCCGGCGCTCCGCTGGTCATGCCGTTGGGGTGGCTCCCCTGGCTGCTCTTAATAGAGTTCGCTTTAGGTTTGCCCCTTGAGCATCAACAACGATGCGCCGGATTCCATGAAATTTGTACGTGAGACTCACGCGCCGCCCCGGCTTTTTAGGGCCTAGGCGAACTTATTAACCCTTTAGCGTCGGGAAGCGGGATTATGCGCTACCCGGACTGGCCAGTCCACTTAAGGTCGATTTAAGTGTGGCATACGGTTTTTTGGAGTTGCCGGGTTGTGGTGCGGTGGTTTGGTCCATTGTGTTGATTTATGCGGGGTTAGGGGGATCGGAGAAAGTTGCAATTAGTGGTGATTCGAAAATTTCAGATTGTTGGCCGCAAGTAAACGCGAGTTCACGCCAGTAAGAAAAATGGCTTTGTTTTTCATGACTTTCAGGACGTGACAGGAAAGGCGGAAAGGAGCGAAGGGCATTCCAATCGGATCGGTGGTCGACGAGGCTTCCGTGACTATACTGGACAAATTGTTTCAAGCGACAATATTAAGAGAGGACTGCCCATAGAATGGACAGACCGTTTCGAGAACAAGTAGAATCCAACAGAGTGGCAGACAATCAGTTCCCGTTTTTCGAATTCTTCGCCGGCGGCGGAATGGCGCGCCTGGGGCTTGGCCCTCGATGGAAGTGCGTCTTCGCCAACGAATG
Source organism: Acidobacteriota bacterium (assembly GCA_025350695.1). Classification (GTDB taxonomy): domain Bacteria; phylum Acidobacteriota; class Terriglobia; order Bryobacterales; family Bryobacteraceae; genus JANXSF01. The sequence continues at coordinate 3,470 of JANXXI010000169.1, read as the reverse complement.
GTGCGACAAGAAAGCGGCATCCTATCGGACTGAGTTCGGCGATGACGTAATGAAAGTCGATGACGTAGCCAATCTGACCCTTGATGATTTCCCAGCCGCTCCTAAACTAGTTTGGGCCTCATTTCCCTGCCAGGATTTGTCCCTGGCCGGATCAGGCGCCGGATTAAAAGGATCACGCAGCGGGACCTTTCGGCCATTCTGGAAACTGATCAGAAGTATGATTTCGGCAAACCGCAAACCGGGCATCGTGGTCCTCGAAAATGTCGTGGGTGCTCTGACTTCGCACGGTGGCCAGGACTTTAATTCGATTGTGCGTTGCTTGGTGGAAGCGGAATACAAAGTGGGGGCCCTCGTTGTTGACGCCATCAAGTTTCTGCCCCAGTCCAGGCCGCGCCTCTTCATCGTTGGGGTACAAGCAGCGCAGCCAATTCCCTCGGCGCTTTGCGCACCGTCGCAGGATTTGGAGTGGCATCCGAAAGCGATAGGCGAGGCGTATCTGCGCCTTCCGGAACGGCTAAAGAAGAATTGGGTTTGGTGGTCCATCCCCCAGCCGACTTTTCCCATCACGCCCCTCATCGACCTAATTGAAGATGACCCGATTGGCGTTTCTTGGCACACGGCGGAACAAACGCAAAAGCTCATCAGCCAGATGTCGCCGCTTCACCTTGAAAAACTGGAAGCAGCCAGGCGGCTGCGCAAACGGGTAGTCGGGACGATTTACAGAAGGACCCGCCCCACGGCAGATGGAGGCCGCACCCAAAGAGCCGAAGTCCGTTTCGACCAGATTTCGGGATGCCTGCGAACGCCGGTAGGAGGGTCAAGCAGGCAGATCATTATCGTAGTTGACCGCAGGCGGGTGCGCACGCGCCTGCTTTCCCCGCGAGAAGCCGCTCGATTAATGGGCGTTCCGGAAACCTATCAATTGCCAAAGAATTACAATGATTCCTACCATTTGTTGGGTGATGGCTTGGCCGTGCCGGTGGTGCAATGGTTGTCGGAAAATCTACTAACGCCATTGGCTTCATCGGTCGCGAAAGTAATGGCCGCATGAAGTCCGCCGAGTGTGTCCCGCACGACGTCGCTGAGATCCGAAAGAAGATCCAGGAATTTCTCGACATCCGGACCGAAGCTGGACACAAGATCGGCAATTCGAAGTTTGGCGTCTATGCCTTCTTCGATTACGATTGCGAACCGATTTATGTTGGTCAAACCTGTGAGATGCTGCGCACGCGTATCCGCCGCCACTTGACCAATCAGCGCACCGATGCGGTAGCAATGAACGTGCTCGATCCCTTCGAGGTTGCCGAAATCGAAGTATGGCCGCTGCTCGCCCTTGAAGGGAAACACCCGAAGGACCCCGAAGCCATCGCCATGCTGAATGCCTCCGAGTACACCGTGTATCGCGCGGTGTTGAAGAACTCCACCTTTCAAGCCGTGCTCAATGAAAAAGATATTACGCCAACAGAAGAGATCGACCTGCCGACCTCCTATCGCCGCTGCATCATTCCCTCGGAACTGTACGCCACAAGGAAGCATGCCGACATTCGGATTGCGCGCAGAGCTTCAACAATCGCCAACTTGGCGCGAGTGATCAGTGAACGGGAAGTGTCGAAAGGGCTTCGCCGCACATTGGTGACACAGGCCCAGCGTTTAGAAAAACTTGCCTCGGATCGGTGTAATGAGATCGAGGGAGAGATGCCTACTCTTCAATTTGGTGAAGAAGAGTAGGCTGCCGGCCGCGCATTCCAGGCCAAGGGCAGTCGAGCGAAAGAGGCAATCTTGATACACTACCCTAGTGTCTGACTGCAACCGCCGCCACTTCCTTCAATGGCTCGCCGCCAGCCCGCTCCTGGCGCAGGACTCGGCGCCCATCACCTCAGCAGGTGCAGCGATTAATGTTCTTGACTTCGAGGCCGCCGCCCGCAAAGCGCTGCCGCCCGCCCACTTCGGCTACATCGCCACAGGCGTCGACGACGATGCCACGCTACGCGCCAATCGTACCGGTTTCGATCACTTCTATCTCCGCCCGCGCCGCCTGATAGACATCAGTACTGTAGACTTGCGGACAGACATATTTGGCGTCCCGTGGGACATGCCCATCGGCCTCGCCCCAGTCGGCAATCAAAAAGCATATACGCCTGAAGGCGAGATCCCCTTGGCGCGCGCCGCCAAAGCCAAGCACGCCATGATGATACTTTCGACGGCCACCAATACCTCGGTAGAAGATGTCGCTAAGGAGTTGGGGCGGCCACCCTGGTATCAGCTTTATACTCATTCTCCGCGTTGGGAATTTACGGAGAGCGTTGTACGCCGCGTGGAACAGGCCGGATGCCCTGTCATCGCGGTCACTGTCGATACTCAGGCAGGCCGGAATACGGAAACCTTCGAGCGTCTTAAGCTTCTCGACAAACGCGATTGCAAGGTTTGCCATGGCGAGGACTTCTATCTGCGCAAGCCAATGTACCGGGGCGTTGACTCGGGTGGGAAGAAATCCAATAATCCTGCCCTCAATTGGCAGGACATCGACAGGCTTCGGAAATTCACTTCCGTGAAGTTGCTGATCAAGGGCATCGAAACACGCGAAGACGCAGTGCTGTGCCGCGAGCACGGCCTGGATGGCCTGATCGTTTCCAATCACGGCGGGCGAGCGGAAGAGAGTGGACGGGGCACAATTGAATGTCTGCCCGAAGTGTTGGAAGGCGCAGCAGGTTTGCCTGTATTCATCGATGGCGGATTCCGACGGGGTACGGATATTTTCAAAGCGCTGGCGCTGGGAGCGAAGGCTGTATTCGTGGGGCGGCCCTATGTGTGGGGCTCGGCTGCATTTGGGCAAGCGGGCGTGGAGCGCGTGATCGACATCCTGCGCTCGGAGCTGGAGTTGGTGATGAAGCAATGCGGGGTGACTTCGATTGCACGGATCGGGCCGGGCGCCGTGGGCCGGCGCGGCTTCCCCGTCGAGCCTGGTCCTGTCCGCTGAAGGTTTACAATACGTAGATTGTGGCCCAACTCTTCGCCGGCACCTCAGGCTTTGCCTACCCTTCCTGGAAACCGGATTTCTATCCGGAAAAACTAGCGCAGAAAAAGTTCCTGAACTATTACGCAACACGGCTCAACGCCGTGGAGATTAACTATACATTTCGCCGCTTACCGTCGGTTTCAACGCTTGAGGGATGGATTGCCGAGACACCGCCGGGCTTCGTGTTTGTAACTAAAGCGCATCAACGAATCACGCATTTTGACCGGCTAGAGGTCACCGAATTTTCGCAAGTATTTTTCAAGGCGATTGATATTCTACGGATTCAAAAAAAGTTGGGGCCGGTGTTGTTTCAGTTGCCGCCGAATCTGGCGCTGGATCTGCCACGGCTTGAAGCTTTCCTCGAATCGATCCCCCAGGACATTCCCTGTGCGTTTGAATTTCGCAATAAATCTTGGCTGGTGGAACCAGTGTTTGAGGCGCTCGAACGCGGGCG
>JANXXI010000115.1 GCA_025350695.1 Acidobacteriota bacterium | reverse complement strand
ATGTCAGGCCCGACCCTTCCCGGAGGGACCGGCGATGCCGATGCCGAGATCATCACCAACGCGAAGAAGGCTACGCTGCTTACGCTGGGCATTGCCTATCAGCGATTCATGGCTGAACTGGATCAGCAGCAGGAGATTCTGGCGGCGATCACCGATATGTCGATGGCGGTATTCGCCATGGAGAGCATGTTGCTTCGTTCGCGCAAGTTGGCTGAAACCGGTAAGGGCTCGCTGGCGGCTGATATGACTGCCGTGTATTTGCGCGAGGGAATGGAAACGATTGAATCGTCAGCCAAGCTCGCGATGGCGGCTTGCTGTGAAGGCGATACGTTGCGAACGAACTTGGCCGTGCTTCGCCGCTTCATGCGGATCGAACCGGTGAACGCGATTGCCATTCGTCAAAAAATTGCGCGGCGGTTGCTGGAAGTAGGCCGGTACACGGTCTAAGCATCGTGCAACGCGTCATAGTCGTGGTTGGCTTGCCTGGATCGGGCAAGTCAACCTGGCTTGAAAACAACCACTGCCCTACCCTTTCTTCCGACGAAATGCGCCGCTTGTTGTGCGACGACCCCACTAATCAAACCATCCACGGCATTGTGTTCAGCATGATTCGCAAGCTGCTGCATCTGCGCTTGCAGTTGGGGGCGAAAATAACTTACCTTGACGCTACGAACTTGACGCCAGGCGATCGCCGCGCCTTCATCAAAATTGCCGAGTTATATGGAGCACATCCCGAGGCCCTTTTCTTCGACACGCCCGTGGAAGTTTGCCTGGAACGAAATCGTGGGCGTGAGCGGGTGGTTCCCGAGGATGTGATTCGGCATTTGGCTTCGAAGCTGCGTCCGCCCGCAGTTGCCGAAGGGTTCGAGAAAATTGATGTTGTGCATGTTGAGCCTCCCCAAATTTAAAGACACGTGTACGCGTGACAGCGCCTTGCTGTTTCAGAAATGATCGAGCCAGCGGGGCTGTTTTGCGCTTCCACTGAAGAGCCGCCAACCATAACGGCTTATCTGCCTAATAGCAGACGGACGACACCGGTTCCCCAACCAATGCCGCCCTTCCAGTTTTTCAACGTTTAGCAACCCTACTGACACGATGTAGAACTCAGGTATACCCGAGACCGCTCCGCCGCAAGACGGAGCAGTTTTGGATAAAGAGTAGTCCGGCCGGATTCGCTCTCTACGTTCATTAAGCTAGCAGGTGGGCGCAAGCGTTTCGTATTTGGCGTGGGAGTAAGTTGGGGAAAACAGGGGAGATTGAGTTTTTGAATGCGTGGGAAACGACTTTCGCAAACGCTGTATGCGGGCTCAGCTTATTACAGTCCGAAGACAAAGAGCCGGTGATGGCCACACCGGCCGCATCGGGCGACACGTTGTTCATTCGCGGCGCGCGGCACTTGTTCGCAATCCGCAACAAGTGTTATTGGTTGATTCCAACCTGCGAGAGCATCCAAGCGTATTCGAAGGCCGTATCCTTTAACCGGTCGTAACGGCCGGACGCTCCACCGTGCCCCGCGGGCTCCATCTTCGTTTTCAGTAAAAGTTGGTTGGCATCGGTTTTTAGCATTCGCAAACGCGCCACATACTTGGCTGGCTCCCAATACATTACTTGGCTGTCATTGAAACTAGTGGTGACCAAGATAGCCGGGTAAGCTCGTTTTTCCAAATTGTCGTAAGGGCTATAGGACTTCATATAGTCGTAAGCGGCCTTCTCGTTGGGATTGCCCCATTCGAGATATTCCCCTACAGTCAAGGGCATTGAAGCATCCATCATCGTGTTCATTACGTCGACGAAGGGGACCGAGGCGTGGACTGCGCGGAACAGTTCGGGCCGCATGTTGACCACCGCACCCATCAGGAGCCCACCGGCACTTCCGCCTTCAATTACGATACGGTCCTTCGCCGCCCACTTTTCCTTGACCAAATATTCAGCGCTGTCGATGAAGTCCGTGAAGGTGTTCTTTTTCTTCATCAGCATACCGTCCTCATGCCACTTTTCGCCCATTTCGTTTCCTCCACGGATGTGGGCCAGCACGTAGACCATTCCCCGATCCACCAGGCTTAACCTTGCACTGGAAAAACTGGCCTGCATGCCGGCGCCGTAGGAACCATAGGCATAAAGAAACAGCGGGGCCTTTCCGTTTCTCTCGAATCCCTTTTTGTAGATGACGGAGAGAGGAACTTTAACTCCATCTCGGGCAGTGGCCCATTGCCGTTCGGCGACATATTGCGACGAATCGAAACCAGGGACTTCCTGCCTCTTGAGCAATGTAGACTGCCCCGTGGTGGTGTCATATTCAAAAACACTGGGAGGCGTGACGAAGCTTTGATAAGTGTACCTGTACGTAGTTGAATCGTGATCCACCGTTCCGCCGGGGCCTGCGGCATAGACCGGCTCTGGGAATGAAATGGACTCCCATTTTCCGGACTTGAAATTGTGGACACGCAGGCGTGTCAGCCCCTGCCACTTTTCAATTGCAACCGCGAAGTCACGGTAAAGGTCGATGCCTTGGGACAACACATCCGGGTTATGGGCAACAAAGATTTTCCAATTCTTGGGCGACGGGTCCTTCTCTGGAGCCGTGAGGATTTGGTAATTGATGGCCTTTTTGTTGCTGCGAATATAGAAAAGGTTTTCGCGATGATCCACATTGTATTTGTGCTTTTTCTCTCGCGGAGAAAATGTGGAGAAGTTGCCCAGGGGTTGGTCGGCGCGCAGTAACCGCACCTCGCTTGTGTCCGTGCTGCCGATGTTAAGGACCAGGAATTTTTTGTCGCGAGTCTTGGTCAATTGAATTCGGTAAAGTTCATCCAACTCCTGATAGATTCTTACTGGTTGCTTTTCTCCCAATGTGTGACGCCATAAATGGTCAGAACGTTTGGTAGTTGCATCTTCCGTGGTGAAGAAAATCGTTTTATTGTCGGAAGCCCATTGAAAACTAACCACCCGCGCGGCAGTGTCGGGCAGTGTCTCACCAGTTCTCAAATCCTTCACATTGAGGTCATACTGGCGAAAGCCCGCGTAATCGGTAGTGAAAGCCAGCAGATTCTGATCGTCGCTAACAACCATATTTCCCAGACTGACGAACTTTTTCCCTTTGGCCATTTCGTTTAGATCAAGCAAAATCTCTTCGGCTCCATCGTTGCCTTTCTTCCGGCATTGCACCGGGTACTGTTGCCCAGCAGCAATTCGCGAGTAATAAAGAAAGGCGCCGCGGCGAACAGGTACGCTCAGGTCCGTCTCCTTCATATGCCCAAGCATCTCTTTATACAGCTGATCTTGAAACGGTTTCAGGTGTTTTGTGCTGGCCTCGGTGTAAGTATTCTCCGCTTCGAGGAATGCAGAAACTTCAGGATTCGATTTCTCGCGCAGCCAGAAATATGGATCGATAACGGTTGCGCCGTGGCGCGTCTCCCGATGGTCCTTGGTCTTTGCTATCGGCGGCGTGGCCACCTGTGCTATCGCGGATGCCGCCAAACAGAGCATTAAAGAAATCGTCCAATTGGTTTTCATCGTAACTACCCCTTTACCAGTTTCGTCACCGTTTCCATATGATAAGTCTGCGGGAATAAGTCCACAAGCGTCATCGATTCCACGGCATAGCCTCCAGCGGTCAGCGCCTGCAAGTCGCGCGCAAGCGTTGGTGGGTCGCAGGAAATTATTGTCACTCGCTTGGCTCCGATCCGCAAGAGTTGCTTTGTCACGGGCTTTCCGAGCCCGGCGCGCGGCGGATCGGCCAGTACAAAATCGGGAGTCTTCTCAACACCCTCCAGAAACATCTCCGTCTGATTGCGAACCACATCCACTTTGCGATGGGCGGTGGCGACGTTGGCTTCGAGGTCAGCATGGCCGCTGCGGCTCATCTCCACCGCTGTCACTTTTTTGAATCGTCGCGAAAGCGGAATGGTGAACAGGCCGACCCCTGCGTAAAGGTCCATCGCCATTTCCCCTTCTTCCTTCCCAATCGCCGCGTCCACCAATTCCGAAATCAGAAAGCGGTTAATTTGGAAGAACGAATTATGGCTTACTTTGAAGCGCTCGCCAATCACGCGGTACTCCAACGGACCCGAAATTGCGCCGGATATTTCTTTTTCCACCCAATCGAAGAACGACCGCGCCACGTGCAACCCTCCATGAGTCTGCATCACGTTCACTTGTACTTCACTTTCATTGGTAAAGAATTCGATTGATTCAAGGAATCGCGGGAAGCGCCGATCTTTGACAATGCCGCGCAGCGCGCACAGAGCCTCGTTGATTTTTGGGGAGACGATGGGGCACTCATCTACATCCACCACCTTGTGGGAGCCCGGCGCGCGGTATCCAATGCGGCCGCCATCAATGTGAAACTGGGCGCGATTGCGGTATTCCCAGGGCTCGCCGGTAATCGACTCAATTTGAGCTGGAGGTTCAATTCGGCCCACGCGCTGCAACACTTCGCGCAAAGCCGTCTTCTTAATTTCGGTTTGATTCTCATACCCGGTGTGCTGGTAATTACAACCGCCGCATGTGCCGAAGTAGCGGCAGTTGGGATCAATGCGCAACGGCGAGGCTTCGAGGATCTGCTCCAATGCCGCCTCGTCGAACTCTTTCTTGGGCTTCACGACGCGAACCTCAACATCCTCGCCAGCCAACACAAACGGCGTCATCACCACTTTGCCATCATTGCGCGAAAGTCCCGCGCCGCCGTAAACCAATTTTTCAATACGCACCTTAATATTGTCGCGCAGGGCGGCGCGCTACACTGGAATTTCACACATGAAAGCTCGCGTTCTCTCCGGGGTTCAGCCTACAGGCAACCTCCACATCGGAAATTATCTTGGCGCTCTGAAGAACTGGGTGAAGATCCAGTACGACTATGAGAGCATCTTTTGCATCGTCGACCTGCATGCCATCACGGCCTATCAGAAACCGGAAGAGTTACGATCAAACATCCACCAGCTTGCCGCCCTGTTCATTGCAAGCGGCATTGACCCGAAGCATTCGTCGATTCTTGCACAGTCGTCCGTGCCGGGTCATTCGGAACTAGCTTGGATGTTTACCTGCGTCACGCCGCTTGGGTGGCTCGAACGGATGACGCAATTCAAGGCTAAGTCCGAGGGACAGGAAATTATTGGCGACGGGATTCTTCAATACCCGGTCTTGATGGCTGCCGACATCTTGTTGTATCAGGCGAAGATTGTCCCCGTGGGTGACGACCAGCGCCAGCATTTGGAACTGACGCGCGACATCGCCCAGCGCTTCAACTCGCTTTACGGCGAAACATTCGTGATTCCCGAAACGAAACTTCCACTTGTAGGCGCGCGCGTGATGGGTCTTGATGATCCGACGGCGAAGATGAGTAAATCGGCCACCGGTGCGGGCCACGCGATCGCTCTGCTCGATGATCCGTCGGCGATTCGCAAGAAAATCATGCGCGCGACCACGGATTCCAATCCCACTGTGAACTTTGGAAACGCCGGACCGGGCGTGGTGAATTTGCTGAGCATTCATCAGGCATTCACAGAGTGGACGGATGGTCAGATGAGGACTCACTTCGAGGGCATGCGGTACGGCGATTTGAAAAAAACGGTGGCTGAAGCGGTTGTCGAAGGCCTTGCGCCAATTCAAGCGAAGTATAAAGAAATAACCGCCGACCCTGGCTACGTGCCAAGCATTCTGAAAGAAGGCGCCGCGCGTGTTTCGCCGATCGCCCAGGAGACGGTTGAACTGACGAAGAAGCGGATGGGACTCTACTCGCTGGCTTAGCCTTATGGCCTCGGACGCGTTTTCATTTCGTGACTACGCGCGCATCTTGCGTGAAAACCGCAACTTTCGTCTACTGTGGTTTGCTCAAATTGTTAGCGAACTGGGCGATTGGTTTTACTCTCTGGCCGTTTATAGTCTGCTCCTGAAGTTCACGGGCAAGGCCGAATCCATTGCATTCGCGTTCGTCATGCAGGTGTTGCCGCAAGTGTTGACGTCGCCGGCGGCTGGCGTTTTGAATGATAGGCTGAGCCGTAAAAGCATCATGATCTTTGCGGACTGGTCCCGCGCAGTGATTGTGCTATTGATGCTTTTCGTCAGTACTCCGGGGATGATCTGGTTCATCTACGTGCTGTTGTTTTTAGAAACTGTGATGTGGGCGTTGTTTGAACCTGCACACCATGGAGTAATCCCGAACATCACCAATGAGCGTGATATGACCCCGGCCAACACGCTGGCGTCCATTACCTGGTCGTTCAACTTCATGATCGGCTTCGCGCTGGGCGGCGTTTTCACCGCGGCGTTCGGACGCGAAGTGGTATTCCTCATCAACAGCATTTCGTTTGTAGCCTCGGCCTTGTTGATTCGCCGCATGAATTTCACGGAACCCCACATGGAAGGGCACCCAACGTTCACGTGGCGGTCGATGTTTGACTTCACGCCGATTGCGGAAGGTGTCCGTTACGTCAGGAAGGATGGCCGGCTGCTGGCGACAATGTTCTGCAAAGCAGGGCTCGGGCTTCTGGGTTCGAACTGGGTGATTCTTCCAATCTTTGGACTGCGTATTTTCCCGGTGATGGAATCCACCTTCGGACCGGAGAAGGCGGGCATGCTGGGGCAGAGTCTTCTGATGGGCGCGCGCGGTTTAGGCGCTATTCTTGGGCCTGTTACCATTTCGCGCATAGCGGGGAACTCCCAGAAGCGGATGCGGTACGCCATACTCTGCGGCATGTTGTTGGCTTGCGCGGGATACGTGCTTCTGGGCCTGAGTTCAACTCTTGCGTTCGCGGTAATCGGCGTAATGGCGGCTCATTCCGGCCTCGCTATGATATGGGTTTTCTCCACAACTTTATTGCAGTTGTCCACCGATGACCGCTACAGAGGCCGCGTTTTTTCCGCCGAATTCTCTCTGGGTGTTCTGACTATGGCGGCATCGAGTGCGGTGGCCGGATACTTCGTCGACCATGGCGTTACAGTGCAGCGTATCGCCGTCATTAACGGTTTGGCGATGCTGGTCCCGGCGGCGTTGTGGTGGGTCGCCCAACAGCTGTGGCGCGACCCTCAGCCGGATAGGAAGTCATAACCGCGGGATATGGCCCTGTCAATTTAAGTCAAAAAATCCGGACCACAACATTGCGGAATAAGTCAGGCCGGCGCTTGCCGCCACTGCAGGGTTGATCGTCGCGTTCATCGTCAGCACTCCGTCCATGGGCCGGTCCAGCACTAAGCCGGCCTTCGACGCGCCGGTTTCCAGATCCCCACTGATAGGAACCTGAGCCGCTCCCGACAAACGAGTCATCTTAAGAGCCCGCGCCGAGCTATCATACTGGAACGTAAACGCGGTCGCCTTGTCGTCGTCCCAAGACCATGACTTAGTAATAAAAGGCGAAGTGGGATCGTCGATAGAATCGGGGTCATACACTCGCAGGCCCCAGAATGACGCGGTCTTGTCGATCCACTTCCATGCGGGCGCATCCGTGGGCAAGGCCCGTTTATCACTCTTTGGCTTGCGGTAACGTTGGAGCACGGTCTCAAGAAAATCACGATCGGGGGACACCAGCAGCAAGTCAGGCTTCAGCATCACAATCCAAGCCTTGTAGTTTGGAATGCCCGGCAATTGTTGGTGCGGCAGGTATTGGACAATCCATGCTAACTGCTGCGCAACACTCTCGCGAGGATATGCCGCCAGTGCCCCCTGCACAACATCATTCACCGGCGCTTCGTATTGAATAAACGTGCAGCTATCACGGAGGGAGGTCCCCAGCGGAATAGCTCCTTGCGCAGTGACCGGCGGCAACCGAAAACGGCGAGCCGCCGTCGCCGCGAAGATCATCTTCTTGTTCAGCAGGGTCGTTGCCGTGAACATGAAACTGGGAAGCTGAGCGAAGTGCTGGTATTGGAAATCAGCGGCCGGATCGTTTGCCGCGGCGCCTCCTAGAGCTTGCTGAATGGTCTGCTGATAGTTTGCGACGACAAGCGTTTCCGTATCGAGCGGCAACCAGTCAAGCACAGGATCGACCGGGGTCGCTGCGTCCTGAGCAAGCAAAGCAGTCAACGACAGGAGAATAAGTATGGAGCGCATAACTTCATTCTACGCCCTGTCTTGCGGCGTCAATCGCGTCGCAACAACTGAGGCTTTAACTGCGCCACCCATTTCACTTGCTCCTCAGTCAATCCCTTTTTTAGACGGCGCATTTCTTTGTCAGCCTCAGCGATTTCGACGCTTGCCAGTTCCATCCATGCGATGCCCTGGATTCGGTTCCGCTCCAGTGGATCTTCAATCATCAACCGTCCCAAACGGTATTGGCACGCCGCCACACCTTTGGCTCCGCACAACCGGAAATGACGCATGGCGCGAGGCAGATCCTTTTCAACATCGTCGCCCAGCTCAAAGCGATGGCCTAACAGATACTGCGCTTGAGTGCTTCCCAGCACCGACGCTTCTTTCAGCATGTTAAGGCCGCGAGTCTTATCTTGCGCCACACCTTCCCCTTTCAGGTAAATGCCGCCCAGTTCGGTCAACGCGTAGTCGTCGCCTTTATTTGCGGCTGTTTCGAGCAACTCGATACCTTTGTTGAAATCCTTTTGCTTGTTCGTGCCCGTCAAGTAGAAGTGCCCCACCAAGGCCATGGCGCGGGGATATTTCTCCTTCACCAATTTGTCGAGCGAGGCCAACGCCGCACTCTTGCCCTTGTCCGTCCCTCTGCCCAGATTGTTCACTGCTAAATTGAATGCAGTCCGGCGCTCTTCGCCTTTAGTGTCTGACCAAGTGCCAGGAAACACAAAATTGACTTGCACTTGCGCGAATACTTTAACAGGCTTGCCATCCTTCGATCCCGCGACGAACCGCCATTGCCGAACCGTTCGGATCGATTCCTCATCTAGGCCGAAACCTAACGGACTGATGATTTCTATGTCCTTAGGTTCGCCTTGCTCGTCCACCACCAACCCCAGTAAAACCGCTCCCTGCACGTGGGATTGTCTGGCTTCCGGCGTGTACTTTGGCTCTGCTTTCGAGAGCAATTTGGGTGCGATGATGCCGTTGCCTATGCGGAAAACTCCCTGCTGAGCCCACACGAGTTGAGCCCCCACGAAAGGGAGCAGAAGAAAGGGAGCCCAACATAACCGCATAACGGCTGCCTTCTAGACGGCTGCCTTCAGAACTTCCTTAACACGCCGTGCCACGATTTCCGCTTCGCCCGCTTGCAGCATCCAGAAGTTCATGTACAGACTATCGTTCGAACCAGGTGTTGTCTCAATAGATGGCTCTCCTTCGCGTAGTTTCTTCACAACATCGGCATAGGTGGACTTCACTTTCGATTGGTCCCAGCGAATGTGCAGATGCGGAACACTGTTGGCAATTTGAGGCACAAAGGTTTCCGTGGTCACTGAGGGAATACTCTTTACCGCCGTAACGACCACATTCAAACGTCGCTCCCATTCCTTCCATTCAGCGGCATGATCACGCTTAACATACGCTTCCACGGCAGCCATCATTCCAACCAACTCTTCCTTGTTGACCTTGTTGCCGCGTCCAACAGTATCGCCATTGGGCGAAGCGTTCATGCGCGCCGCCGCGATCAGGTCCCGCCGGCCAAGCAGCATCCCGGCGCTTTGCGGTCCACGAATTCCTTTTCCACCACTGAAGGCGACCAGATCGAAACCCATCTTGGTCCACTTCCATAAGTTCTCAACCGGCAATGCATCGGCCGCCGCATCGTTGAAGGTTGGGATGCCATGCTTCTTGCCAAGCCGGACGAATTCTTCATCCTTGATCTTACCTTCGTTGTTGTTGGCGTTGAAGAACAACATCATGGCCGTGCGTTTATTCACGGCACGCTCAAGCTCTGATGCTGTTTCCACTTCAACCATGCTCACGCCACAGTTGCGCACAGCATGATCATAGCCGTATCGATGCGATTTTTGGATGATCACTTCGGTCTTCAGACCGGTCATGTCCGTCGGAATTCTGCGGATGGCATCCGGGTCGCTGCCGGCCACACACGCGGCGGTCCCGGCGGTTAATGCAGCCGCGGCCCCTGACGGCACCATGGCCGCTTCGCATTGCAGCATTTCCGCGATGCGACGGCCAACGGCGTCGTGCAGCTCATTCAGACGGACAAATTTGTTGGAGGTGTAGTTGATCGCGTCCATCACCTCAGGCTGCATCAACGATGCCGTAAGGGCCGTGTAGGTTCCGGCGGCGTTGATCATGGTCCGCACACCCAGCTCTTTGAAGTAGTCGCGGCCCTTGGCGCTGACTACTTTGCTGGTGGCGGCTGACGCGGCAAAGGCTCCCGACATCGGCGCCGCGCTTGCGGCTTTTAGAAAATTTCTACGGTTTGGCACAATTAGGCCTCCTGGAACTGTTTTGATTGATTATACGTCCGCTCGCGCCGAATCGCACGCACTTTGCGGATCACCAGTTCGGCGAGATTCAAGGCGATTGCCAGCGCAAGTAAACCGGGCCACCAACGCATGACTGCTGAAACGCTGCGCCCGTTCGATTGAAAAATTTGGTCGACGGTTGGATTGAAGCGCCCTCCGGTGAAGGAACTTATCTGCTTCAAGAGATCGGGATTCGATTCGTAATCGTTCATCTCCGCTTCTTGACGGTAGTAGCCGATTTCAGGAAATAGCTTCGATTCTTCAAGGGGCCGCATGCGGAACAATCCCTGGCGTTCGCCAATGGCAATGCGCGATTTATAAAGGCCCCCGGCGGCGCGGAAAAGCGTCACTGGCTTGCGGAAATTGTCCGGACCGAAGATGAATAGCTCCGGCAATTTTCCGGGTTCGACGGCGTTTCCGGCGATCTTGTAAGTGGCGACTAACTCCCCTGCGACGGGGTCCAACTCCAGATTCGCTTCGGCATCTTGAGCGTGCGGCAACAGATCGCGCACTACGTTTTGCCAAAACTTATCGAAGCCGTTCCAAGCCATCCAGGATTCGGCCCAGCGGCTTTTTGCATCGGAAGCGAAGACGGCCGAACGCCCCAAGCCGTACTGCCAGCGCACCAGGAGCGGGTCTTTTTGATCGACGGCTAAGATCAGATCGGCCGAGGGCTTAGCTTCAAACTTCACGTAACCTTTCAGTGCGGGAGCGGATTCCATCCCTACCCCTTCTAGAATTTCCGCTTTCTTCTGAACCACCGGGGAGAAGTTCTTTTCAATGGCGGTCGAGCCCGTGTGTTCCATCACGTCCTTCAACAGAATCTGTTCCAAGCCGGCTGGTTCATTCAGAAAATAGGCTTTGCCCTTGGCGTATGCTGCGACTTTTTCAAGGTAGGCGCGGTTTACGTCTTGCCCCAAACCAACGGTGGAAATTGTTACTTTGTTGATCGCAGCCTCCTTCGATAGCGCCATGCTATCGCCCTCTTCTGAGATGCCGTCGGTAAGCAGCACGATGTGTTTGAACGTAGCCTTAATCGGAAGAGCGCGGCGATAGGCTTCGTTAAGCGCCGGTGCAATTTGCGTCCCGCCATCGGGCGTAATGCCGGCGATAAGGCGCTGAATGGTCTTGCGGTCATCGGCCTTCCGGATGGGCACGGCCCACTGGAAGGAATTGTCAAAAATCAAGACGCCAACATAATCAATCTGACGAAGGTTCTCCACGACACCGATCGAGGCGAGGCGCGCGAGTTCCATTTTGCGGCCTTCCATCGAGGACGATTTGTCGACGATCAGAACCACGCAGGTGCCTTCCGGCGAACGGGGTGGCGCTAGTTTAGCGGGCAACGCTTTTTCGAGCAGATCCTCGCCCTTCTTGTTTTCGAGATAAACGTTACGCTCTCCGCTGATGACCAGCAAACCGCCGCCGTGTTTTACGTAGGCTTCAACACTAGCCTTCTTGTCCGAAGACATCATCTCAAGATCAGTGTTGTTGAACACCACCATTTGGTAGCCAGCCAATTTTGCATCGGAGAATTCGGAGGCACGGTCAATCGAAAACTGGGAAGAACTCCACACGCCCAGCAGGTGCTTTTCGGATCCATCCGGGTCTTGCGAAACATAAAGGAGCCGCGGCTTATTCAGTGAAATAGCACGGGCGAAGCGCAGTTCCCCCTGGCCTTCCGAGCGAAGCACTCCGATGAGATCTACCGAACCCGCCACATTGAGGCTTACGTTTAGGCGCACGTGATTTACACCCGGTTCAAGTTCGGCTTGCTTGGTTCCTATAGTCTTCCCTTCGGCCGAAACTTCCACGGTGCTGGCGGTTTTTTTCGGAGCCGTGACTATCAGTTCTATGGGGAAGCGATCACCGGTGTAGGCTTGGCCCGGCACGATGACCGATTCAAGACGCAGTTGCGGCTTGGGGCGGCCGGCAAGTTCAATCGTATCGATGGGCGCACCCATTTGCTGAGCTTGATAACTGGCGCGTGCGATGCTGCCTTTGTTTTCGTGGCCATCGGAAAGTAGTAACAGTTTTGGCACAAGCCCCTCGGGCATAGCCGCCATGCCCTCGCGGACGGCGCCTTCAAGGTTGGTCCCGCGGCCAACTTCGCCATCGGCATGTTTGAACTGGAAGCCGTTCGCGGTTTCCCCCGGAGTTTCCTTGCGCGTTGCGCGGGCGAAAGGAATCACCTTAACCCAGTTGCGGCCCCGTTGCTTGGCTACTTGATTGGCGATGGCGGAGGCTCGCTTCAATCCTTCTTCTGAAATGCTCTCGGACGTGTCCACCAGTACCGAAACCGCCATCTTCGATTCAGAGGTAACCATTGAGGGTTCGGCTAGCGCAAGTAGAATGGCGCAAAAGCCAAGGGCCTTAAGCGTGAGGGAAGTTAATTGCCTTCCCTTTCGCCATTCCCAGGCGAGCCATGCAAGGGGTATCAGCGCGACCAATAACATCCATGGACGTTCAAAGCTCATGCTGCTTTCCTCCACCCGGAAACCCAACGCGAGACGGCGTCCAGTGGCGACGGCGTGGCAACGGAGGAGTGTAGTTTTATGCGGCCAAACCAGAGCCAGTCAAGCAGAAGACATAGGCCACCGGCAAGCGCCAACCACTGCCAAAGATCGTGGGAACTTGCTCCCCCGGCGAACAAGCTGGGGAGCCCGCGGCGCAGTTCTTTCGGGGGTTCCCATGTGGTTTCGGCGACTTCGGGCAAAGTGAGCGAGTAGACTTGTTCGCGGCCGCCGGCGACTACGCGGAACATGCCTTCGTTGCCGGCGAAGAATTGCACCTTGTTACCTTCGAGCGTGAATGGCAGGGCCACTCCGCCATCGTTCAAAACTTTGATATTTTCGGGCTTCAGATTGTTATCGACCAGGGCTCGGACCATGCCGATGCTTTCCCCGTTCCATTCTTTTTGGCCAAACACTTCCGGCGTTAGCCATTTAAATATGTTGGCGAACAGCAGAGGAGCGGCAAGCTCGTAACGCAGTTGCGATTTGGCGGGATGAAAGCCCAACACAACAGCCTTCCGTGGCTCGGTAGATGCGACGATGACCGACTTTCCGTCCGCCTGGGCGATAACCGAAAAATTCCCAGTTGATGCAAACACTTCGCCGCGCTCCAAGCGTACATCGCCTGTGCGAAGGCCTTCGGCGATGGGGTGTTCGTTCCGCCAGGATAGCTTCATGCCTGATGTGATTGGCGTGGCGGCTCCGGCCGGTGATCCGCCGCCCACCGGTTCAATGTAAATGGCTTGCGTCTTTGGCGGCGCGGATGGATTGAAATGATCGAGGATCACCACCGACGCCTTGGTGTCCGGCGTATAGGAATTGGTGGGCATGAATTTGGGCTTGATCCAAGGATGAATAGCGAGGAACGGGCGTAACAGGTCAGGCTGATCGGAATAGACGTCAACTTCTAAAAGCCGTTGCGCTGGGAGCTCAAAAATTGCATGGTTATCGGCCTCGATGGCGTCATTGACGATCAAGCGAACTTCCAACTCGCCACCAGCTTTGGTGCGGAATTCGTAGCGGCCGTTTTGATCGGCTCCGGGGGCGAGATCCAGCAAGCCTGATGCCACCGGGGCGTGGCCGTAAGCCAGCGCCACTGGAATCTTGCGAGGCTGGGTGCCGTAGTTGTGCGCGGTGACAAAGACTTCCCATAGTTCGCCATCGCTTGCGCCGCGCCGCAGCGCGACTTTTCGCAAGCCGACATTTTCGCCCGCCTTGCGCAGGGTAAGCAAACGAAAGTTCTTGGGTAGAGCAGCCGCTTCTTTGTCAGCGATGCGACCGGACCCTGTATAGACGATTTCGCCCTGGCCGCGACCATGCAGGCGTTGCATCTGCCGTGCGAAATCGACGGCTTGCGTTAGTTGCATGGCGGAGGCGGATGCCTTGGATGATTTGATGGCCTCTTCGACAAGGCCGCGATTGGTTTCAAAGACTGTCGCAGGGGTGGACAGCGCGTCGGTGCGCACCACCATGATACGGTCCGAAGCGGGCAGCGAGCGAACCCACGTCACGGCATCAGTCTTGGTCTGGTCTAAGATGGTGCGTCGGCCATCGCGGGCATTCATCCAGGCGGAAGTGTCGAGTAGTAACACATGATCCCGCAAAGAACGTTCCGGCGAACCCCAACGCAATTGACCCAGGGCCGCGAGAAGCAGCAGGAGCCCTAACATTTGTAGCAGCAGAGACCAGGGCTGTTGAATCTTACGGCTGTGCCTTGCCTCGGGTGGCTTTTCCGACGGCGTCCAAAATCGCAGCGTGGCCACTTTGATTCGCTTTCGGGATCGGTCCAGAAGGTACAAGGCGACCACCGCTCCGCCGAGTACCGCAAACAGCGCCGAAAATTCCGCCAGACTGAGGTTTAAGAAAAACATGGGCTAGTAGATTCCTCGCGCCAGCATTAGCTGCCCAAATATCGCTTCCTCAACTGGAATTGACGTCGATACGCCAACATACTTGCCGCCCTTGCGTAAAGCCATTTGACGCACGGCGCCAGCATAGGCATCGAAAGAAGC
This sequence comes from Acidobacteriota bacterium, assembly GCA_025350695.1. Lineage (GTDB taxonomy): Bacteria > Acidobacteriota > Terriglobia > Bryobacterales > Bryobacteraceae > JANXSF01. Next base: position 12,716 of record JANXXI010000115.1, on the reverse strand, counting down.
AGTATAAGCGTCGCGGGCCTCATCATCGAAATTCATTTTCGAAGTTTGGCCAGTTTCGGCGTCCTCAACTTCCAATTCGCCGGTCCATGGTGGGCGGCGGTCTTGTTCAGACCATAAATGGATTAGGAAAACCTCATGGCCAAAGTCAGCTAGATACTGCAGGGGTTTTTCGGCATCACGATCATCGAGAAAGTCGGAGATGATGATCAGCAGGCCGCGCTGTGGATACTCAGCGAGGAATTTGCGCGAGACTTGCAGGAAATCTGTGCGGCCGTCGGCCTTAAGGCCTTGCATGAACTCGGCGATCGGTTGGAACCTGTGACGGCCTCCGCCCGCGGAAATTGGGTCGAGCAACCCGTCACGGAAGGGCTGAATCAGAATTGTTTCCAACCGCACAAGGCCGACATAGCAGAGCGCGGCCGCAAGCTTCCGGGCGTACTCAAATTTATCGGGATCACCGGTGGCCATGGAACTGGAGGTATCGAGAAGGAAGCGCACGGGGACGCGCGGCTCCACTTGAAACAATTTCAGAATGAGGCGTTCGAGACGCATGTAGGCTCGCCAATTCACGGCACGTAAATCGTCGCCTTGATGAAATCCACGATGATCCAGGAACTCTTGGCCGGATCCGGAAAAACGCGAGGCATTGTGACCGCCCACCAACCCTTGAAAAGACTTCTGCCAGTGGATGGTGAGACGCTCGAGACGTTCGAGAAATTGCCGGTCGATTAAAGCTTCAGCCATCTGCTAGACCGCCGCGGGGACAACACTCTTGACGATTTCTTTCAAGATGCTGTCGGGGGTTTCTCCGTCGGCGTGGGCGTCGAAATTAAGAATGATGCGATGGCGAAGCACAGCCGTCGCGATGGATTGAACATCTTCGGTGCTAAGTTGCAGGCGGCCCTTCATGAGCGCGAGCACACGCCCGCATTCCACCAGCGATTGAGCGCCGCGCGGAGAACTGCCATAACGGATGTACTTCTCTGCCCTGGGATGCGTGGTCTTGCCGCCTGGTTGAGTGGCCATGACAAGGTCGACGGCAAAATCCATCACATGGGGCGCCACCAGAACCTTATGACATACAGCGCGCAGTTCCAGGATCGACTTACGGTCAAGTATCGTATCGAGTTGAACATTTTCCGCGTTGAGGGTGCGGTCGACAACGATCTTCAATTCCGCTCGGGTAGGATATTCGACGATGATCTTCATCAGGAAGCGGTCAAGCTGCGCTTCGGGAAGTGGATAGGTGCCTTCCATTTCGATGGGATTTTGCGTGGCCATAACAAGGAACGGCGATTCCAGTTCGTGCGTGACGGTGCCACTGGTGACCGTGCGTTCCTGCATGGCTTCAAGCAGCGCGGATTGGGTCTTGGGCGTGGCGCGGTTGATTTCGTCGGCCAGCACGAGATGGGCGAAAATGGGGCCCGGTTGAAAACGGAGGGACTTGCCGCCGCGATCGTCCGATTCCATCATCATGGAGCCAACAATGTCGGCCGGCATCAGGTCTGGCGTGAACTGGATCCGCGAATATTTCAGATGCAATACACGGGAGAGTGTTCGCAGCAGAGTGGTTTTGCCTAAACCAGGGACGCCCTCGAGCAGCACGTGGCCGCCGGCCAACAGACAGACGAGAACGCCGTCGACGACGTCCTGCTGCCCCACGATAACTTTGCCAATTTCCTGGCGTACTTGGTTGAGCCGGGAAACGGCGTCTTGCACTTGTGAATCGGTCTGCACATAAACATTCTATTAGATGTTGGGTCCTCTGAACTAGGTGTTGTTGCTAGAACGTCTAAAGATCAAGGGCGCCGAACTTGTGTCAACATCCAGAATTTACAAAGTGGCGCGATTCGCCTACTGAATCCATCTTGTAGCGAACAATGAGCTCCATTTCTGTTTTCAACCAATCCGCTACCTTGGAGCGTTTCCAGGGCGACAACAGGAAAGAGGCTCGAACGACGCTATAGTAAACATGAATCATCCATTGCTCGATAGCGCTTTGACCTTCTGATTGCAGTTCGCTTGCGTTGCTTAGCAAGTATGACGCCAGTCTGTAATCATTGTGGAGCCTTACTTCATCGGCAGGCTCGTAGTATTGCTCGACGGACAATTCTTCGAGCGGCGCTAAGCAATTTTTTTGCTCGCCTCCAAAGAGAATCAAGCGGCAAGCGTAGCAAAACCAGATCACCAAAAGTATCGCCGAAATGGATGCAATCAATGCCATGGTTTTAAGACTAAGAACCTTCTCCGTAGCCTTAGTATAGAGAGAGTACCCCCCAGTCTCAAGGAAAATCAGAAGGCGTAGGTGTCGATTGCCGTTGTCCTACGACGGCGCGATGGAACGTACTATCGGGTGAATACCATATGGGCCGGATCGAGGCCCATACGAACGCACATTTCGCGATAAAGTTTGCCGTAGCTTGAGGTAATGTAATGTTCCTTTGCGTAGCCCAGAAGTACCGCTGTGCGATCAATCCATTCTTCTGGGCCCTCCAATTCCAAGAAATTTCCAATGGGGGTTTCATCCAGCACAACTAGGCCTACTTCTCCTTGACCTTGAAACTCGGTGCGATATTTTTCATAACGGAAAAGAGGACCAAAACCGAGGCGCCCGAGGATAGCGGCTGTCATCTGGCCATCGGAGAGATTCACTTCCAGTTCCTCGCGCAGCTTATGCCCGGCGGACGTTTCGCTTTTGCCCTTGTATGTCAGGATGTGGCGTTCGCCGGCCTGGCGCAGGCGCAGTAGTTCGCCACGGCCACGGATGGATTGATCGGGCGTATCGAAGACGTCATTAATTTCCAGATGACGTGGCGTGCATTCTTTGAAGCCGTTGGCCAGAATTCCTTCCCGAGCCGTGGCGGCATCTTGAATAGCTATCTTTACTTCACGTTCTTGGTTGTTGGCGAGACCGGTGGACACTGGATATCATTTTAACAAGCGCTATGAGCGAACAACATCATCAATCGGATCCGCGCGTTTTGAGTAGACGCACTCTTGAGCAGGATCACCGGGTGTTGGCTAGGCTGTTGCAACCAGGAATGACCGTGCTCGATGTCGGATGTGGAACTGGCGCGATTACGTCGGGTATTGCCGAACGCGTAGGTGGTTCAGGAACAGTAGTAGGTATTGATCGCGACGAGTCGCTGCTTGCGATCGCCGGGGAGGACTATGCGCACCTGCCGCAGCTCAGCTTTGAAGCTGGGGATCTGCTGAGCATCACGTACGAAAGTCGATTCGACATTGTGACGGCATCGCGCGTCCTGCAGTGGATCAGTGATCCCGGCGCCGCGATTGGCCGGATGAAAGCGGCACTGAAGCCCGGAGGCATGCTGGTGGTGTTGGACTACAATCACGATCAAAACAGTTGGGATCCAGCGCCTCCGGCGGCTTTCCAGAACTTCTATCAGGGCTTCCTAAACTGGCGCGCCGCGAACCAGTGGGACAATCGAATGGCGGAGCACCTTCCTGACCTGCTGCTTTCCGCGGGATTCAGTGACCTCAAGATCATTTCAAGCAATGAGCATGCCGGGCGAGCCGAAACGGCTTCAGGGATCTGGGAGCATGTACTGGAGAGCATTGGCCCGCAAATCGCCAGAGCCGGTTTTTACGTAGAAGCCGACCTTGTGCGAGCCAAGCAAGAATATGGCGCCTATCTGGCCCACACCATCCGTGAACAGCAGTTGCGTCTCGATACTGTGACGGGCCGTCGTTAGGGTACTACTGGAATGCCACCCCCCCTTCCACTCGGCTTCATTTAGGTATAGAATCTCACCATGCGCCGACTCCTGGTCCTTGTATGCCCGCTTGCGCTTTTGTATGCCGCCGATACGAAACGCCCTCAGCCGCCGAAGCTGAACGAAGAGTCTCTTACCCAAGAGAAATTTTCGGAAATCCATGCGCCGATTTTGCAGCCAACCAAGAAGGCGCAGCCTGGCGTGCTAACTGAGTCGGTAGCGAAGACGTTGCCAGGGGCCGCTGCTCGGTCGCAGCGAATCACCCGGCGTAATTTCATTGACAACCAGATTTTCGGCAAGATGGAGCGCGATCGCATCCCGCATGCGGGCCTTGCGTCCGATCAGGAATTTCTGCGGAGGGTCACGCTGGACCTGGCGGGACGCATCCCTTCGGCGCAGGATATTCGCGAATTCACCGCCTCCACCGATACGTCAAAGCGCGACAAGCTCATCGACAAATTGCTTGCCTCAGACGATTTCGTCAACAAGTGGGCCTACTTCTTCATGGATGTGTTCCGAGCCAATGGCAAGATGGGCCGGGGTCAGGATCTATTCCACTACTGGATGAAAGAGAACCTTTCGGTGGATCGTCCGTACGACGACATTGCTCGCGATATTATCGCTTCGTCGGCAAAATCGAACCATGTAGTGGCGGCATCGAACGTGATTGCCCGCGAACATGTGCAGGGCAAGCCGCAACCGGATGACGGGCACGACATGGGCATGGTGCATCAGATGGATACCCATGACGAAGTGGCAGTGCTCTTCAACAAGGTGTTTCTGGGAATCAACACAAGCTGCATTTCCTGCCATGACGGCAAGGGTCATCTTGAAAAAGTGAACGTGTACCTATCGACCCGGAAGCGGACTGAGTTTTACGGCAATGCGGCGTTTATGGGCAACTCGCGGTATCTGATGTATTGGGAAGAGGGAAAGCCGCAATCCGGTGAATTTCTGATTGACGACGGCAATCCTGGTTACGACTCGAAGGGCAAGAGCATGATTCGCGTGCCTCGCTTTGGTGGTTCGGCGTCGCCTGCGTTTATGTTGACGGGCGAGAAGCCGCGGCCTGGAGTTGAGCCTCGCGTGGAACTAGGCCGAATGCTAACTGCCCATCCGCAATTTGCGCGGGCAACTGTCAATTTGTTCTGGGCGAAGTTGATGGGCCAGGGCATTGTTGAGCCTTACGATGAATTCGATCTGGCTCGTCAGGATCCGCGCAATCTTCCAGCGGGTTGGGATCTGCAGCCATCGCATCCGGAACTGCTGAACGAATTAGCTGCTAGCTTCCGGCAAAGCAACCACAGCATCAAGTCGCTGTTCCGCACCATTACAAAATCTTCGGCCTATCAACTTTCAGCTCGCTTTGATGGCGAATGGAAAGAGAGCTACTCAAAATATTTTGCCCGCAAGTTCGTTCGGCAACTTGGGGCTGAAGAGATTCACGATTCCATCGCCGTGGCCACCAGCAGGCCCGGCGCGTTCAAGCGCGGCAAGGAAACGATGCCGATGGCGATGCAGGTGTCCGGTCCGGCGGGATCGGGCGATGTGAAAACGTTCATGGCGGCATTCGGGCAATCGAATCGTAGCAACCCGCCGAAGGATCCTACAGGTTCGCCTCTGCAGCCTTTGCTGATGATGCAATCGGGCGTGATCAATGACCGCGTGGTGGCTGAGAAAGACAGCCGCGTACAACGCTTGTTGGATACTTACGCGACTGACGACGCCAAGGTGGTGGAGGAGCTTTTTATTTCGACTCTGTCGCGCTGGCCAACCGAAGGAGAGCGTGGCATCGCGCTCGCGGCGATGAAGCCAGACCGGCGGCGTGGCGCGCAAAACCTGCAATGGGCGCTACTTAATCAAGTGGAATTTCTGTTCAACTACTAGGGAGCTTAGACCATGAGCATCAAGACAATTGGCGAACTGTTCCCTACCCGGCGCGAGCTTCTTGAGTGGGGTGGCCGGGGCATCGTAGGCGCTTCTGCATTAGGGGCATGGCCGCTCGATGCCGCGGTGACTGGCAAGAAGGTTAACCCGCGCGGCACGGCGCGCAACGTGTTGTTCTACGAAATTTCCGGAGCTATCAGCCACATTGAATCGTTCGACTTTAAGGAATCCGCGGGGCTGCCGCAGGATTTAGACATCAGGAAGCGGGATAATGGCGTGTATCTTTCTGAGCGCTTGTTTGCCCGTACGGCGAAGCACTTGGACAAGCTGTCCATTCTACGCACGATGAAGAGCCATGAAGAGGTTCATTTCCGTGGCCAATACTATCAGCAGACTGGCCGGCAAATGAATCTTGCATTCGCCAAGGAGATTCCGGCGATTGGTTCGGTGATCGCAAGTGAACTGGAATCGCGCCGCCGTCCAGCTGATACTTTCCCAACTTACATTTCATTCAACCTTGAAAAAGGGGCGGCCGGGGCGCTTTCAACAGGCTTCATGGAGCCGCGTTTTTCGGTGGTGGACATTAATCCTGATACGGCGGCGAAGGGCAAGGCGCTGGATCAAAAGGCGCTTGAGTTGATTGAAGAACGGTGGCGTTTGTTGAAGGCGCTGCGCGAATCGCAAGGGAATAAGGCGGCAGCGATGGGAAAATCCATGGCTGGTTATCAGGACTTTTACGACACGGCTCATCGCTTGTTGAGCGACCCACGTTGGCCGGCTGCCTTTCAAATCAACGACGAAGATCGGAAACGATATGGGAACAACCCCGTAGGCACTTCAGCCATTCTGGCGCGCAATGTGTTGGCGGCTGACGGCGGCGCGCATTACGTTCACATTTGCCATCCCGGGTGGGACCATCACGTACAAATCTGGGACAAGAAGGCTCCCTCCAATCATTACAAGCTCTGCGACGAATTTGATCCAGCTTTTTCGAGCTTACTCGAAGACTTAGCCAAGATTCCATCGAAGACCGATGCGGGGCGCACGTTGCTGGATGAAACCCTGGTGGTTTGCATGGGCGAGTTTGGACGCACGGTTGGGGCGTTGAATAACATGGACGGGCGCGATCATCATAACAAGTGCTATCCGGCGCTGTTTGCGGGCGCGGGCGTTAAGGGTGGGCGGGTGCTGGGGGCGTCGGACAAAGATGGCTCGCTGTGCATTGAAACCGGCTGGCATCGCAAAGAACAACCGCGGATGGAAAATATTTTAGCCACGATGATGTCGGCGCTCGGTATCGATTGGACGAAGGAAATTCGCAATACGCCGTCGGGCCGCACGTTCCCTTACGTTGATCCGCTTGGCCCAAATGGATACATTCCCATCGATGAAATTTCGTCTATTTACGGGTAGTTGTTTTCTCTCGGTTATCCTGATTGCCGCCGAACCAGGGATGGTGTTGATTCCTGGAGGCGAGTACGTGCGCGGACGTTCGCACGCTCTTCCTGACGACGGGTTGAAGTGGGTGCCTGACCTTGTGAAAGATGATCAGCCAGCGAAGCCTATCAAGCTTGCGCCGTTTTATCTAGACACCTACGAAGTCACCAATGCCGACTACGCCAGGTTTGTGAGATCGACTGGGCGTCCAGCCCCTTATAATTGGCCTGCGGGGAAGCTGCCTGTCGGTAAGGAAAACTTCCCAGTGAACGCGGTAACTTGGAACGATGCCGCAGCATACGCGAAATGGGCCGGTAAACGGCTACCGACAGAAGCTGAATGGGAGCGCGCCTGCCGCGGTTCCACGCAGAAGGCGAAGTTTCCTTGGGGCGAAAAAGCGCCCTCGGCAAAGGAAGCGCGCTTCGGCACATTTGAAGGTCCACAAGTTGTGGGCAAGTGCGCGGCCAATGAATTCGGGTTGTTCGACATGTCCGGCAACGTGTGGGAGTGGACTGCTGATTGGTATGATCGGCAATATTACGAAAAGAGCCCGGATGAGAACCCCAAAGGCCCAGCGACAGGACAATACAAAGTTATCCGGGGCGGCTCATGGGCGGACGTCCCGAAGTACCTGACCTGCGCCTACCGCAGTTGGGCGCGGCCGGCGGAACGCAGCCCCAACATCGGATTCCGTTGCGCCAAGGAAAACATTGCGAAGTAATTGATTGAGGCTACGGCATTTCAGGACAGGCCGCAACGTACGGCCCAATGACTATTTTGCGCGGAGATACGGCGTGACGTGACGCAGAACTTCAGCCAGGTATTGCTTGGCGGCTTCGTCCACTTTCGTTTTGGGATCGAGAGTCCCCTTCCCTTCTCCGCCACCCGCGGGGCGCTGACGCATCAGGTGGTTTTTGAAGACGCCCCGTAATTCAAGAATGTACTTCACAGCATCTACCCCGTACTCCTTGACCTCGCTAATGAAAAGATTTGTCCGAGCAAATTCGTCCAAGGCTTGGGCGTGATTGCCAGCGCGCCACGCGTCCCAAACATTCACGTATAGATCGGCGAAGCCGTCGGCGGGCATGGTTCCAACGGCGCCGCGGTTCAGTTCATCGGGAAACATTTGGCCATGGTTGCCGGTGAGGATTTTGATGTGCGGCGCGCGACGGGCGAATTCCGTAATGCGGTGTGGCGTGAAGCCTGCTTCGTCCTTAACATAGCCAAGCGTGGGGACCTCCTTGGCCATGCGGATAATGTCGTTAACCGATACGTTGCCGATCGCTTGGACCACCATGGGCAGGCTGCAGGCGCGTCCGATTTGTTTGTAGTACTCGATGAATTTTTCGATGGTTGCATCCTTGGGCGGGATGGCGATGATTGCGTCGGCTCCATTCTTTTCGGCGTGATTGGCGAAGCGTTTGGCTGTTTCGATGTTCTGCGATTGGACGCCGATGACGACGGAAGGTTTCAGGCCTTTGTTGGCTTTTAGGAGGGTCTCAACACCAGTGATGCGTTCGTCGTCGCTGAGGGTGAAGTATTCGCTGGCCAGTTGCGGCCAGACGATGCCTTGAACGCCGCACCTGTCGAAGAAGCGGACCTCGGCGGCGAGGGTTTCAAAGTCGATTTCATTGCTGGGGGTGAAGGGCGTGTGAACGATGGGGTAAACGCCGGCGATGGTGGTTTGGGTCTTGGCAAAAGCGGGGCGAGCGGCGACGGCGGAGAGAATGCCCAGGAGTTGGCGACGGTTCATAACAGTCACGGTATCATGATTTGGGGTTGGACCGAGGGCAAGAAAACAAGTGCGCGCGGAGACTAGACGGGGCCCGGGGCTGGCCGGAAATGCAACGGACAAGCCTGGATTGCAACCTGCGCACGACCCGTTATTTGTGATTGGCGTGTTGGCTGCTCTAATCTGGTCGGCTGGCCTTGTATACGTCTGGGGCGGGTCCTTCAATCTTGGGTCCCGCCCTTGGGCCCTTTGCGCTATTCACCCAAACATTATCCTAAGACCCGTAGACTAGCCTGACTCTCCACCGATGGGAATCAGGATTCTTCCGAACCAGGTCCGTTTTTGGGACTTCCAATAATCCCCGATTTTCATCGGGGGTTAAATGAATTGTCCGTTTGGACAGCGGCGCTAGTCGCGCTATTGTTCCGCAATATATTCAATTTTCAAAGACCTACGAGAAGGGCGGCATTGTGACTCCATGGCTTGGCCGGAGTTTGGCCTTACCTTCTCATGGGCCTGGTGTGTCGGACTGAATGGTCGCGACTGGCGAACTGGGAAGGCGCGTATTCCAAGCAGTCTCGATGGCTGGCTGATGAGCCCGGTTTAGGGTTTGGGCTGCGTGGTTTAGCAGAGCCCCCAGGATTTGCGGATGGTCGCCTTGACCGGCATAGTTGATTTCTACCGTGATTTGATGGCGGCTGATTTGGACGTTCGTTTCCGCGGCGACGATGATGGGACGGGCGACCTTCGTGAATCTTGCGGCATGGCGCTTGTTCACTTCCTTTAGCTTCACCGTCATTCCCTTGCTGAGCGTATTCAACGTGCGCTGTTTGCATTCCGTTAGATTCCCGTAGAGGGCGAAGGCCAAGATACGGTTGGTTAACGCGAGTTGCCCCATCTGGTTTGCGTTATGGGGCAGCGGGAACAAGGGCTGCGGAATGGGATCGATGATTTTGCGAAGCTTGGCGGCGGCTTCGTCGCGCGCCTCGCCAGTGATGAGGAGGATGGGCGGACGGCCATCGGGGAGCAGGGCGACGGTGAGCCAATCGGCGAGTTGCCGCGCGGGTCCGGTTGCTATTTGAAACATTGCGGCTAAGTAAGTGGGCAGGTCATTTAGTGGTTGTTCGGGGGCCGGGAGTGGGAGGTTCAACGAGGGCCGCAGAAATTGGGTGTCAAGGTTTGAGGTGATCTTCCAAGACTTGCGAGTGAGTTCGACCGCATCGAAATTGTCGTGAAGGTCGAGCAGTAATGTTTGGGGATCGGGTTGGAAGGTGCGGAGGGGAACGGGTTGGACGCGGCCTGAGGAATGGGCTTGGGCATCGAGTTTGCGGAGGACGAAATTGAGGGAACTTGTGTTGGCGATTTCGGTTTGATTATTGTCGGCGAGTTGGTTGAGGAATACGAAAAAGTCTTCGGAATAGATGGGAGTGGCAGCGCCGGAGGGGAGGATGGCGTGGGATTGGTTGTCGAGCGACAGGAAGGGCTGGATTCGTTCGGCGGCGAGATTGAGTAGAGGTTGCATTTACTGGTTAAAGAGTAGCGCGGCGGGGAGCGGGGTTGGGATGGGTGCGGGGCGGCTTTGAGCGGGAAGTTGCTGGTTTGTTTGCGGTTAGGCGGGATTGGATTTTTTGGAATTGGTCGTGACGCTGGATTTTGTAGGGCAGATTCAGGTGATATGATCTAAGGATGACAACCCTAGAATCGATCAAGGCCGCTATGGTGGCAACGAATGCATTGTTCGGTGCGGAGGTGATCGCCATGCGTAACTACGACGCGTTTGACCAGATCTACACTTCGAGTGCACGCATTCTCCCACCTGGAGCGCCGATGGTTACGGGCCGCGATGAGATCAAGAAATTCTGGAAAGGGTTCATTGAATCGGCCAATGTTGTGGCGGGCGCGCTTGAATCCGTGGATGTGATTCAAGCAGGCAGCGATATTGTCGAGATCGGCAAGGCGGTGATTCAGGTGCAGCCTGATCAGGGGGAGAGGGCATCGATGGAAGTGAAGTATGTTGTTTACTGGCGTGAAGAGGATGGTCGTTGGAAATGGCACGTGGACATTTGGAATGCGAATGCTTGAGAGATTGGGTTCACTTTCAGGCCTTCGGATGCTTTTGAGGTGGTAGGGCAGGCAGGGGTTTCGAAACCAGATTTTGAACATGTCATCCATGGCGGCGCCATCTTAATACGGCTGGGTTCGCGACAAGGGAATTGCCAAGCATCGGGAACCTTCATGAGGAATTTGGTCGACGAGATCAAAATCCGATCCACGCCGTATGTTTAAAGTCCGCCTTCGAGAGACTTCGTTTTTGAATGAGGTAAGATGACGATAGGGGAGCTCTCACCCGTATTTATGAGAATAGAAACGATGAACACAACGGACAAGCCTGAATTGGAACATGCGCACGCGTTGCTTGACCGTGTCTCCGCTGACCAAATGATAGTGGCCGTGCGTTTTTTGGAATTTCTCCTTATCGATCCGCAATATCGTGCGTTCGCAACCGCACCAGTTGACGACGAGCCGGTCACTGCGGAAGACGAAGCCTCAGTTTTGCGCTCGGAGGCATGGTTCACGCAAAATGGCGGCAGGGGGATTCCGATGGAGGAAGTGTTGGCTGATTTTGGTCTGACGATGGACGACTTCCCACTCAAACAGCATGGCGCTTAAGATCGAGTGGTCCCCAGAGGCTAAAGCAGACGTTCGGGCTCTTGACAGGACAACCGCTATGTTTGTGTTTGACGGGCTCCTACGTTATGTAAGAACCGGGAACGGCGACGTGAAATCCCTGCATGGTTCGATGCAAGGCCGTTTGCGACTCCGGGTAGGCGATTACCGCATAATCTTTAGGCCGATTGCTGGTACGATTCTTATTAACGCGGTAAGGCATCGGAGGGAGGTTTACCGCGGATAAGAAGCTGTCTTGTCGGCGGCAAGCAAAGCCGAGCGCTGCCGGTCAGGTCAGGGGTAACGTCGATGGCCGCCAACACGAGGAACTTGCCGAAGAAGCCATCCGTTCTTGGTACGCAGACCTTCGTCGTATACCTGACACTGTAGACGCTCGGAGAAGGGATCGGAGAACAGCATCTTGATTATCGACATTACCCATCAGCAAAAGCAACACGCCCATGGAATGATTGAGCGTCTGGCTCCCGAGAAGCTCTCCGTGGTTGTCGGGTTGCTGGAAGTATTGTTGGATCCGTTAGATCGGGCATTAGCCACAGCGGAGATTGATGACGAGCCTGTCACTGACGAAGAGTTACGGGACATTGAAGCAAGTCGGGAATGGTTTAAGCATAACGAAGGCATACCCTTCGAGAAGGTCGTCACCGATCTGGGATTCACCATGGAGGAAATTGCCAAGCATCGGGAACCTTCATGAGGAATTTGGTCCTTACGGCGCGGGCCAAGGGCGACCTCGACCGGCTTGAACGGACAACAAGTATGCGCATCGTCGCCGGCATAAGGCGACTGGTTCTCACCGATCGGCGACATCAAGAAACTCCAGGGAGTTGATCCACCGGAGTACCATCTTCGGATCGGGGATTGGAGGGTTCGATTCTCGCGGCCAGATGAGGATACGATCTGCATTAATCGTGTCCAGAATCGTAGGGATGCATATCGTTGATGGTTGGATGAGTGGCCTTGGGGAGATGGTGTTTTGGATGCTTGAAGCCCCAACGTTATGCGATGAATGCTTGCTCAACGGATCGGCTGACCTAAATTTCTAGCAACGACGGGTCAAACCAGATATCTAGAGATTCGTAAGCAAATAGGAATCGGTAGCCTGGCGGCAAACCGAGCAGTTTGGTGAGTTGCGGATACGGGTGGCTGGCGTGCATGGGAGCAAAGAAGTTCGGCGCGGATGAAAACGCTTCACCGCACCAGATGTACCAGCCGCTAGCATTTCCTTCAACTGGGTG
>JANXXI010000111.1 GCA_025350695.1 Acidobacteriota bacterium | reverse complement strand
CAAGGAAATAGACGTCGGCGCACGCGACTGCGGCCGACTTGGGTACGGTTACGGTTACGGTTTCGGCGAGCTTGTCGCACTCACCGAGCTTCAAGTCATTGGTGGCCGGATTAATCTTCACCTTGACCAGCTCGGTGATTTCGGGGGGAGGCGCCGGGACGACCGGCACAAAAATCGGCAGCGTCCCGGGCGGCATCTCGATGGGTCGGCCAGCCTCGTCCAGTATGACTTCTACGGCCTTATCGTTGTGGCGTCCTGCCGGGACGGCGCCAACGAGATAGATGGGGCGTTTTGTTTCCGGATGCGTGTCGGAGAGCGTCTGGACAATTAGGGGCTCGCGCATCCCGAACTTTTCAGCGAATAGCTTTCGCGCAGCCTCAGTAACGTTCTTGGGTATTTCCATGTTGACTCACCTCCCAGTGAATGAAGCCAGGATTTCCGTTTTGCCTTCCCAGCCACTAGTCTCATCTATCAATGCGTGGAAAGGGCATTAATGGCGTCGAAATAGTTTAAGAAATTTTTTGTATACTGGAAAAACGGCGTTTTGCTCACGCCCGACCTTCTTAACCGGATGTCCACGCGGTCCGGCTGATCAGTGAAGGTAAAGGGGATGATGTCCTCGAGTTTGTTCTTTTTGTCCTAGGATGACTCTATTTACCGGGAGTCACGGTGCGTGGAGCCTTGGCCTGCCCGGAACAGAGGACATCACATGACTGCTCATAAGAATTTGAAAAAACTGGTTCGCACCCGTATGGAAAAGACGGGTGAGCGATATGCGGCCGCGCGCCGGAAGGTGATTGGCGCGGAGACGGACGGTAATTCCCATTTTACGGGAAGCAATGCCGGGTCGACGGCGCTACGGGTCTTGTTGACCCATGCGGGTGTTCGGAACCCGAAAACGAATGCGCCGTTTTCCGAAGCGATGCTGTTCGGGATTGCCGGCGGCATTGGCATCGGCCAATTTTCCTTCTATTACGAAAAAGCCGATATGGCGTCCTTCTTCCTGGCGGGGCGGCATAACTGGTATAGCGAATTGGACTATCTGCGGGAAGCCTTGGGTTCGTTCTCAATTGAACCGCAAGTTTGGGAAACGGCCGGCGCCAAAGGGGCAGCGGAGAATTTGAAAGCCGCCGTGGCGTTGGGTCCTGTTGTGGCTTGGGTAGATGCCGCCGGATTACCTCATCGGGGTATGGCTCTAAGCGCGGGCGGCATGATGTATCACATCATCACCGTATATGATGTGGACACTGAGCAGAACACTGCCCGCATTGGTGATCTTACCGATGAGCCTATCACGATTGTGATCGACGATTTGACGAAGGCGCGGATGCGGATCAAAAAGGACAAGTCGCGGCTGCTGGCGATTTCCGGCCCGGTAACAAAGGTGAAGCCCTTGCCGGAGTTGGTGAATGAAGGCTTGCGCCGGTGCGTCGACGGACTACTGAAGCCGCCCGGCCCAATGAAGAGCAATTGCAAGTTAGACTCACTACTACGATGGCATGAGCGTATGAGCAACGTGGGGGACAAAGAAAGCTGGGCGCGGCTCTTCAAACCGGGACCCAACCTGTGGCGCGGGCTTACTTGGATTGTGACTTCGATTGAGTTTTATGGAACGGGCGGCGGCTTGTGCCGGCCGCTGTTTGCGGAGTTCTTGCAAGAGGCGGCGAATGCCGTGGGGCGGCCTGAGCTGCAAGAAATGTCGGAAGTGTATGCCGATTTGGGCCGGCTGTGGAGCGACTTAGCTGACGCCGCGTTGCCGGATTCGGTTCCGGTGATGCGTGAGGTGAAGCAGCAGTTGGCGCTTCGGTCCGAGTTGACGCATACGGGTGCGGATCCCGCGGAGGTTCGGGCGGTTTGGGCGACACTGAGCGAACTGCAGAAGGGGCCGTTTCCGCTTTCGGAGGACGAGTATGCTGAACTGCGGGGTGAATTGGCGCCTCGGATAAAGCGGCTGTATGAGGGGGAGAAGGCGGCGTTTGAACGGTTGCGGGGAATGATTTCGTAAGTGGGATACCGCTTCTTAAGGGCGCGGCCCGCTGGGTTAACAGCGAGCCGTTTCCATCTTAGAAGTAGAATTTCGCTCCCAGTTGAATCTTGCGGGATCCGCTGGTTGTCGAGCTTCTAATGCGACCGAAGGTGGTGCTGGTGATATCGGCCGTGGGAGCTCCGAACATCGTTGAGTTAGTGAAGTTCGTTGCGTCGGCGCGGAACTCCATCTTGTATCGTTCGCTGAGTTCGACGCGCTTCAAAAGCGACGAATCGAACTGAATGTAGTGCGGTCCAACGAAGCCGTTGCGGCCGGTGTTACCGAATTCGCCCGCGCCCGGCGCTGAGAACCGATCGCGTTGCGACTTGTCGAAGAACCAGATCAAGCCTGTACCCGAATCAAGGAAAGGCGTGCCATCGCCGCGGTTGCAGCCGCTGCAATTGGCCGTGGCTTGCACCACGCTGCTGACCGTGTTGGTTCCAGCGTAGATAGTGAATGGACGGCCGCTGCTGATGCGTCCGAGCCCGGTGAGTTCCCACCCGCCGACGATCTTCTGCACCGCGCCATTGGCGGAGCTCATGAAGTGTTTGCCACGGCCGAACGGAAGTTCCACCACCCAGTTGGTCTGGAAAACATGGCGGCGGTCGAAGTCGGAAGGTGCATAGTTCAAGCGCCGGTTATTGATGTCGAACGGTGTGCTGCCGGCTGACTGCGAGTTGCCCGTCGCGACTACGGTCAGCGTTGGATCAAACGAGCGGGTATCGAGCGACTTCGACCAGGTGTAGCTGAAGTGCATGGAGACGCCGTTGGTTAACCTGCGTTCGAGTTGAGCTTCGAGGGCGTTGTAGGTGGAGAAGTCGTTCGAGTCAACCGCATTGATTCCGCCCGAAAACTGCGGGTAGGGAATGATCGCGAATGGTTGCCCGGCCGAGAGTTGGGTCACTGAAGTGCCATTTTGCAGCCGTGTGGCAAGAGTTGATGCAACGTTGCCAACGGAGTTCAAGGTCAATTGCGGCGCGAACAAGCGGCGCACCATGGCGGAAGGCGACTCACCGGCGTTCAGCCGCGAATCGGCTTTGAACAAATTGTTGACTAACGCTGATTCCCCGCCACCCTTAATGGTTTTGAATGCGTCGAGGAAGCCGTTATTGAAGATCTGCGCTTGATTCACGGGATATGCGCCGAGCAAGTGATACGCGCGGCGGCCGATGTAGGCGATGTCCACAATCGTGTTCTTCGCTACTTCGCGTTGAACGTTAATTGCCCATTGATGTGTTTTGGGGGTCTTCAGATTGGGATCAATGACCGTGTTCGAGCCGGCTCCGAACGCAGCGGGCTGCGTCAAGTCGCTGGGCTTTTGCGTAGGAGGATTCAATGCGGGCAAGTTACGCAACCTGCCTCCGCCTTGACCGAAGTCCTGATTGATGGCCGCGAAGGCTGAACCGGGAAGGTTGGGCAAAATCGTGGAGGCGATCAGGAACATGTTGATGCGATCGTAAGCAATACGGTAATTGCCGCGGATTGACGTTTTTCCAGTGCTGAACGGATCCCATGCGAAACCGAGAGAAGGTCCGAAATTGCCGAACTGACTCTTGAACAGGTTCCCTTGAGACCACTTCAACGTGTTGCTAGGAGCGGCTCCGGCAACGACGGCCTGATTCGGCGTCAGGATGTTGCTGTTCGGCGTGTTGGGCGACAAACGGATTTCCCAACGCAAGCCTAGGTCCACGGTTAAATTTGGCCGAATTTTCCAGGAATCCTGCCCATAGAACTCATATTCGGGATAACGTGTATCGAACAGGAACGTGTTTTTGGTCCACTGATCCCCTTGCGCCACGAAGCCGCGTTGGATTTGGCCGATGCGGCCAAGTAGGAAATTGATGTGGTTTTGGAACGCGGGGCGATCATTGGCCACCTGTAAATCAGCAGGTATGCCGAAGGTTGCGGGGTCAACCGTGTTGATGCCGGTTGAGAAGTTAACTTCCAGTGCGGAATTCAGGCCGGCCACGGATCCGCGAATATCCTCTTCGCGAACGCGCCGCAAGTTAAAACCTGTCTTGAAGTTGTGCGCGCCGCGGACGAAAGAAAGATTGTCGACCACTTGCCATGTGCTGGAGATTCGAGAATTGCCGAACGAATATTGCCAGAGTGTATCCACGGGCGCGGAAGCGATGGAAACCTTATCTAGAGATTGCAAAGGCTGGTCAAAATTTGGGAAGTAGCGATTCTGTCCGACCACTAATTCGTTGGTCATGCGCGAATTCGGGGAGTACCGCCAGTTGATGGCGAAGTTGCGGGCGCGGCGTATGGTATTTACAAGGCAGGTCCCACCTGGAAACACAGGCTGGCCACCATTGACGACGTCGCAAAGGCTATCGTCGCGTCCCCAAACGACGCGGCCGTAAATTGTGTTTTTGCTATTGATGACGTGATCGATTTTTATAGTTGGGTCGATCTGGCGTTCCGATGCTTGCGCCGAGAAATTGTACCCAGCTGTATTCAATCCATCTCCGACGGCGAAATTATTGGGCAGCGGAATGTCCTTCATCATCGCTTGAATGCTAGGGTCGAGGCCCAGTTTCTGGGGGTCGGACCCGGCAATGTTGTAAGTACCAATGTTCAACCCTGGCAGCGGGTTGCCATTGGCGTCAATAGATGCGCCGGAAACGCCAGCAGGCTGATTGCGTCCGCCCTTGACGTAGCGCAAAATTCCATTCCGCGCCGATTCGGTATAAACCGTGCGCGCCGTCGCGCGGCTGGATCGAGCCCGAAGCATTTGAACATTGGCGAAGAAGAATGTTCGGTTCTTCTTGATCGGTCCGCCGATGCCGCCGCCGAAAATGTTCTGCTGCAATTGCGGCTTTCCTAGTCCGTCGATGTTGTTTTCAAACTCGCCGGCGTTGAGCCGCGGAGTGCGATAGAACCAAAATCCGTTGCCATGAATTTCGTTGGTTCCGGAGCGCGTCACCATGGAAACCTGGGCACCGCTGTTGCGGCCTGTGTCGGCCGTGTTGTTGCCGGTTTGCACTCGCATTTCGGCGAGCATGTCAGGATTAACGCGGAACGACGTAGTTTCCGAGCCACCTTGGCTTGCCTCATTTACGTCTATGCCGTCCAACGTGTAGTTCCAGGCGCGATCACGCGCGCCGTGAACGTGGCTGCCGCCGCCGGTGTTCGATCCGCTCAATACGCCCGGTTGCATGAACACAAGGTTTAATGGATTGCGTCCTCGGCTTCCGACAATTGGCAGATCCATTATCGCCTGTTGCGGAATCAGGTTGCCGTAGTTGCCCGAGGTGGACGTCTGCACCGTTTCGGCGGAACCTTCCACGGTAACTTGCTCTGTCACCGCGCCGATTTCCAGCTTCACGTTTACAGTGGCAGGCTGGCCAATGCTGATTTGAATATTGCGAGTAAGGAAACGGCGGAAGCCGGCGGCCTCGGCTGTAATCTCATAAGCTCCCGGTTGCACGGCTTCAAATATGTAAGTGCCGGCGGAAGAAGTGGTAGTGCTGAAGGCGATCTTGGTGCCTTCGTTAGTCAGTTTCACGGTGGCCCCAGGAACGGCCGAACCAGTCGGATCGAGAACAGTTCCGAGGACTCTGGATGTGGTTCCTTGAGCAAAAGCAGTTGCCGCGCAGGCGCATAAACACGCCGCTAGATTGAGCAGACCCTTGTACGTCATATATTAATCGTATCGTAACTTGAGTGCGGGGCGGGGTTCTTTAGGTAAGTATGTTGAGGCAATTACCGAAGTTTCGCGCCGGTTGATTATGCCGTTTTCGAGTTCTCCTCCAATGCCTTTTAGATGAATCAGGTTTAGTAGGAGGCGTTATGATGATGGTTATGAACCGGCGTCGCTTTCTTCGGGTTCTGCCTTTGGCGCTTACTGCTAAGCCGTTTGATCATCCAATTGGATTGAACCTTTATACGGTGCGAGGGCCGCTGGCCAGGGATCCGGCTAACTTACTTGCATTGGCTGCCACTGGGATCAAAACGCTGAAGGTCGACCGGTGAACTTGGAGCACGCCTCCATGATCAGCGATGCGGGGTTGAAGTGGGTGCACATGTTTATTGAATCAGGCGCCATCACTGCGTCCGGGATTTTGGAGCTTTCGCCCGAGGACTGCAAAACGTGTCAGTCGTGATATTCAGAAGGTCGAGTTCAGCTGGCTACTTGGCGTGCCTAAACAATTCATGATCCAAGTGGACTCCACTAATCGTTGGGGAGCGTCCGCGTGCAGGCGCACTTGTGCCTGGGGCGTGAGTCTTGCATTTTGAAATGTTCGCGCCAGCGGGCCGCACTTGCTTCAACTGGAAGGCCCCCAACCAAACGGCCTGCTTGATTTGCCAAGCTTACGGCGCTGGTTCCCCAACCTGCGCCGCCTATCCAATGATTCCACCTGTACAACCCGCTGAACACGATTGAAAAACAACAACTCGAACTGTTCGAGACCGTCTGCCTTGGAAGACAAACGGTTTTGGTTTGAAGAGTAGTCCGGGCCCGGATTCGCTCTCTGGGTATAAGTTACTACGTTGGGTTGGTGGATTGGATTTCCGGGGAGAGGTTAAGTGATTGATGGACAGGGAGATATTTTTGTCAGGTCCGCGGTGATCCGAAAAGTCCGGCGATCCGCCGGCGGTTGTGGATCGTAGCGGCTGATTGAAAGCAGGCGCATGAGCGAAGAATCGTAGGTGTAAGCGATTTTCTGTCCCTTGGCGGCTGGCAAATACTATCATCGTCCTGCCACTTAACGAGTCCTTGGGTGAAGGTGCGAATCCAAGTATTCTTCCCCTAAGGATCTGTCTTCATTGGGTAGTTGATCATTTTTCAGAGCTTCTGCTAGGCAGTCCCTTTCGCCAAAGGCGGCAAGTTGAATGCAAGCCAGGTCTCTGATGTTGCGATAATTATGCGTACGCAAGATTTGAAGTACTCTTGCCGTCTCGGATTCGCCTGTTAGTTGAAATGCCGAGGTACAGCTTTCCCCAAAGTGCACGAGATACTCACTGAGGTCACCACCTTCCGGTGGACTCAACAGGAGTCGAGCAATTGTTTCGTTCAATTTGCTCCTACTTGCTGCTGAGATTTCGTGCTTTCCCGTGTGAATAGGTATATGCGATTGATACCCGTCCGTAACAGCCCTCCATACGCCTGTGTCGTTCATTAGGTAGAAAATTGCTCTTTCGCCAGGAGTTGAGATATTGAATGCTGGGCCGTTCCAACCGCCGATAGGCATGTAGTAATAGTATGAGAGATGTGTTTCGCTAAGGTTCCCTCTCAATACTCCCTCTACGCTTACACTGACTTCCCGAAGTTCGTACGAGTTGTCCTGAGGGCCGAAAATACGCACTAGATGTTCGGCAACCAGGGTACCAACAACGATCAAGTCCGCCTTTTTGATATGCTCTTTGAGTGGAATAAAGTTTCCAAAGTTCACTTCGAGATTGGGGATTCGCGAACAAGAAGTTTGGACACAAACCATTGTCAAGAGTATTGCATTTGACACTACAACGCTTTTCAAGGAATCTCTACTGGTCACAGTAAATAGGCTGTCCATTCGAAAGTCTCCGGTCTGTTTGATTTATTAGTACTGACGCCGCGTTATATCTTATGCCAAGGGTTCCAAAATACTGACCTCCGGGACTGCTGGATGAGTAATTGATCGGGTCATAGATCATAATGAATGTTACTCCAAATCTATTTAAGCCAGCTGAGTTTGTAGCTGTAAATTGCTGGAATGCAACTACCGGACCACCGCTTCCTTTTGTCAATATATCTTGGAAGAATCCATTCTGGTCAAATGGGAAAGTGGCTCCGTAAGAGACAAGTTTGCCCGATTGAACAAAGTTTCGCTCAGTTATGACGAGAGTCGGGTCTTTGTAAACGCTTCCATTTTGATCGTAAGCCCGATAGGTTCGAAGGCGAACGGCGGAACCACCGAAGGGTTGCCTTCTATAGCAGTCAGCCTCAACTTTGATATGTGAAACGTATCTGTAACCAGGTTCGCTACCTTGGGTATCTGCACCTGCGTTTCGCCCAGCAAGGATAGCGGCATCCCATATCGCGATGTAATTCCGGATAACATTCCAGTTTTGCCAATTAGGGTCTGCGTTAAGAGGTGGTTTGCCCTGGGCAAAGCTATCGCCTCCGCCTCCGCCCCCACCACCACCACCACCTCCTCCTCCCCCTCCTCCATAGCATTCGTAGTACGAGTACTCTGCAGAGCAAAAGCC
>JANXXI010000072.1 GCA_025350695.1 Acidobacteriota bacterium | reverse complement strand
CTTGGCCCCCTCCCTGAGGATAACCGCCTCCGGGATATTGCCCGCCGATCTGAGCAATACAAAGAGCAGCAAGCGAGACCGCTACAGTAGCGATTGAGAACGCGCGGACAACTGAATAGCGCATAGTTTTTGTACCTTTTCGGACGCGGGCCGGACGATCCTGGTTTCCGTTACGACGTGAATCGTTTACCAGAACGCCTGCGGGTAATTGTCCTGCATTTGGCCATCCTTGGTCAACAGTGGTCCCTTGCCGGCCCGAGCATGGGCGACAATTAGACGGTCGAATGGGTCGCGCGTCCAATTCTCCGTGAGGCTCTGGCTGATGATTTTTGGAAATGGAAGAGGGCAAATTTTCAGGCTAATCTCTTCTACCAAGGCATTTACAATGTCCAAGGCTTGCACTTCGATACGCTTAATCTCGCGAAGAAATTCCAGCTCCAAAATGACCATCGGGGAAATCAGAATCTGTTTTTCATCCAGAAGCCTCCTTCCCCGATCCGATAACTTTTGGGTCTCGCCACTGTAAAGTGCAACAACGGCGTGAGTGTCGAGATAGATCACTTCGATTCAGACCACTCGCTGGACCAATCCATGGACGCGATTTCGTCAGTGTCGCCGACGAAAACCGTTCGCACCCTCAGATTATCGAGTTTTGACATCCGCTTTTCCGGGACGATGTGCAAAACTGTTCCTTTTCTAGTAATTTCAACAGGTTGCCCGGTCTCAATCGCTTGGTCAAGAATTTTGTAAATGTCTTCTCTAAGTCTGGAAGCAGTGATTGGCATGACGGCCCTCTAGAAAGCAGTCTAGCACAACGTACGTATCATTTCAACAGAACGTACGTTTTTTATAAAAACGAGCCGGGAGCAAAGCAAACCTCCGGTCGGATCGAGCGTCGAGGGACCGGGGGGGCCGATTAAGGCCCACCCAAAGTTCTCCTCGCTCCACTCAAATCTTACGGGATCAGACTAAAACGCAGAGGCTTCTTAGCGCGAGTGTGACATACCGCGCGATTTGGGGCGCGCTTCGTTCACGTTCATTGCGCGACCATTCAAATCAGCGCCGTTCAATTCAGAAATTGCGGTCTCGGCGGCCGACTGGTCGCTCATTTCGACAAACGCGAAACCGCGAGGCTGTCCACTGTCGCGATCCGTTACTATGTTGACGCGTTCAATTGCGCCGTATCCCGCGAATGCCGCGTGCAGTTCATCTTGGGTGGTCTTGAAGCTAAGGTTGCCTACGAAAATATTGGTCATGTAAATTGTTTCCTCGAAAAATTGAATTCGTCTTGTTCAGACGGGGTTTGAAATGGCGGTTGGGGGTAAGAAGCGGCAAGAAGTGTTCATTCTTGTTCGTCTGGCTTATCCAAAATATCGTGTTCCGCCGGCCGCGGCGTGGTCCGCCATGCAGCGCCGGCAAGATCGGTGGAAGGGGAACGGGCCGGCTTTCGCCGCTTTGCAGCCTCGTCACGGGCTGTCGCCAAATTGGCGTAAACTCGCATATCGTCTTCCGTAAAAGTTAGCGCGTGAAGCTCGTCGCCCTCATGGCGCTCTAAGACGGCGCGGCATAACAGCGGCAGTTCCTGAATACGAATCGCGTATTGACGCGTAAGCGCCAGATCAGTCCTTACTGTAAAAGCAGAGCGGCTGCGATCCGCGGCGACACCCTCGAACGTGAAGACACGGTATTCTTTAACTTGACTAAAACCAGTAAGAGTGAACTGCATCTTAAGGTCGGGCGTGTCTTTTTTAGGCGTGCTGGCTAGAATGCTCATCCTGATACCCTCGCTAATGTAGTTTTCTTCAGAGGACCCGAATCAAGCAGGGACCGAAAACGCGTGACCAAAACCTTGCCCAGGTTGATCTCTGCGGAATTCGATTTGTAGCCGGGCAATTTCGGATCAATATATTCCTTCCGGAAAAGCTGGTCGGACGCTAGAGCCGTTATAAGCTCCAGTTCCTTAATCGTCAGCTTAATAGTGATCAGCGTCATGCTCCACCTTGTTTAGCGCTTTGCTTATCTTTTAACGCCAGATATCGGGGATCTTGAGTAATCATCAGGCGAACCTTGCCGTCGAGTTCCTGCCATTCCTTGATAAAGTAACCGGCTTTGTTGTTGGCCATTACTTCCGCGCGTTTTTCGTCGAGGATAGCTATCGCGCTCAATGTGCCAGTTCGATTGGGTTCCAGCTGTTTGAGGGATACCGCCATAAGCGCGCTTGCCACTCGGTCGAATTCGGCCCCAACCCTCGGCTTGATCTTTTCAGCCCATTCAATCTGGTTTGGTGTTCCGGTCATCGAAGATTTGGATGCGAGCATTGCAATTACAGAAAGTGTTACTGGAACCTAAGGGAAGGGACAAAGCCACTGCCTTAGTTCAGAGGATTTGCGGGAGGAAGGAATTGATCCGCCTATTAACTATTATTGGTTAAGTTGCCTTGCTTGTCAAGTGCATCTGTGCCAACATTGAGAGACTACTGTTCACTATAACTAGTTAAGCGCGAATCGCCTAGGAGCAAAGTTTGGACGTCTCTCTGTTAATAAGGCAGCGCTTAAGCGAGCTGGGTCTAGATCAAAAGGATCTTGCCGCCGCAGCCCAAGTCACCGAATCATATATTTCACAACTGCTCGCCCGAAAGAAGGTCCCACCAGCGCCGGGGCGAACTGATATTTACGAGAAGATCGGTCAATTCCTAAAACTACCCAGTGGCGAGCTTTCGAAACTGGCCGACGTGCAGCGGCAGTTGGACCTGAAAAAAAAAGTCGCCGTACCGCCTGGCCCTTTGTTCAAAGAGTGCCGGGAACTTATTTTGCGCAAATGCGAACCAGCCCGTCTGGCGGAGATCCAGCGGATTTTTGAGAAAGAACCATTCGGAGAGTTGGAGCGGCTGGTGACGCAAAAGATTCTGGATGTTGCCCAAGGCCTGGCCAGGGAAGAACTGCGCAGTGAGGATTGGTTGCGTCTGATGGCGCAGTTGAGCGGACGTAGCTATGAGCAGATGCGCGTGGCTATTCTTGAACTCTTGGATACCGATGTGTTCCATGTTTCCATTGAAAGCTGCGTTTCGTTCCTTGATCCGATGATGGAATCCTGGGACATGGACTTGAAAAGCTTCGGCGTTGAGATTGTCTTAAACCCACGTCTTTCGCCTGGGAGTTTGAAGCGTTTTGAGTTTGTCGAGGTTGCAGCCGAAAACGCCGCGGCAATCGAACCGGGCTTTGAGCAATTTCTAAAAGACAAGACTTTGAATGGCGACGCCAACGAAGAAGAAATTGAGTTTTTGAAGAGGCTGCGGTTCAAGGCCAAGAAGCCATCGGCGCTTTACTATTACCGGGAACTGCAAAATCTAAGGGACCCCCTTCATTTCCACTCGCCGGAACCATTGAAGAGAGAAGAACACCTATGAAAGAAGAATCCAAAGTACGCAAAATTGCATTCCTCGAGCGCCGCTTCCCGGTAAACTCAAGGTAGATGGATAGGACGAGTCTATGCCACGATCCTCAAAAATCGAATGCAGCGGTTGTAAATAGAAAAGGAAACAAATATGAATAAGAGACTTGATAAACTTCACAAACGCAAAGTTGCCCGTGCCAAGATCCAGGCGAAGCCATCGGCGCCAGATGTAAGGACACCGGAAGAATTGATGGCCGCGCAAGAGAAAAGCAAGCCGGCAGGCGGATTCGGCAAGGGGCCACAAACCCACTACGCCAAGCCGACAACTAGAAATACCGCCGGCGCTTCGCGTAGCGCCGCGAAAACGGATGCCTAAAAATGTTCGGAGCCATAGGCAGGCTGTTCTCGTCGCGCTGCCCGCATTGCAGATCGATCGAGTTTAGGAGCGTGGGGATCCGCAACGGGGTTGAACAAGCTTTTCAATGGCTTCTTCAGCCCTACCGCTGTTCCCTTTGTGGCAGGCATTTTTTCCTGTTTAAATGGATGGCTCCAGTTGAGGAAGGCGCCTAGCCGGACACGCTTGTCTTCAGTTTCCGAGTGGGCGCTCAGCGGAGCCGCGTGCGGGTTCAGCGGGAATATCAAAGTTCGATAACGGATCCGGATGAGCCGGATCAAAGCCGTGAAAGTCGCCAATGATGTGCGCTGCAAGCGGCAACTTCGCGTCCAATATTTCTTGCACGATGCACTTAGCTAATTCGTAGCTGCCGTAATTACTGTGGTGAGTTGTATCCTTGCCGGCAAACGCTTTGTGGCTCTCCACAGGGCCCAGCGCTTCATAGAACAGCTTACTCATCGCATTCAGATCAATCAAAGCCACCCTATACTCCTTCGCCACCTGCCGAACCGCTTCAGGAAAATCACCCAAACTGTTGGTGATCTTTCCGTCAGAATCGAGAGTTAGCCGATTCACCGGAGTGATCAGCACCGGCGTAGCTCCCTTATCCCGCGCAGCCGTCACCATCTGCTTCAGAAAATCTTTATAGCTAGTAAAAGGTCCCGCCCCCGGCGTTGTGTCCTTTTGGTCATTGTGCCCCATCTGGATCAAGAGATAGTCACCCTGCCGGATGAGGGAAATTATTTTATCGAAGCGCTTCTCGCCAAAAAAACTCCGCAACGATTCGCCCGACTCTCCATGATTGGCAATTGCAATATCCGGCTTCAGGAAGCGCGTCAACATCTGCCCCCAACTATTGAACGGTTCCACCGGCTGATCAGTCGAGGTGGAATCTCCGGCTATGTAAATGGTTGGAATGTGCGTTACCCGTTCGATTTCAAGCGAGCGCAAGGCGGGATGGGAGTTAGTAAATTCCAGCGTAAGCTTTTCATCCCAGGCGCGGGCTTCCCCCGCCTTTTCACGCGGCTTCAACCTAACCTCGCCACCACCGGAAATCCGCGGCGTTCTGATGTTGACGATGAAAGTGCGCTTCTCAGCCTTGCCCGCCGCGATTGTTACTTTCTCCACCATCAGTCTGCGCAATTCCGCTTTGATGGTGGTGACACTGGCGGCCTGATTGTCACCAAGAGTCGCCGTTACCTTGTAATTACCTTCCGGTACCGCCACCGAAAAATAGAACAGATGTTCGCAGGTAACCGCACCCTCCCCTTCTTTCACTTCAGCACCGGGTTCAAAACCATACCCACGCTCCTTGTCATAGAAGGTGTTGCTTGAAACCCGGATAGTATCCGCTGCAATTTTGCCAATGCCGAAGCTGAAATGGAAACTAGTTCGCGCCGGATCGTCCGCCGCAACTGCCGGGGTGGTGAACAGGACGGCCAAAAAAGAAAGGGCCAACGCGCTCATCGTATTCATTTCAAATGCGCCTCGCAGGTTGGCGGAACCCGCGTTCCACTTGATCATTAGGGTCGGTGGAGACCGGGCCATCGCGCCACAGCCATCGCATCATTTCCGGCATGATCGCGCCACCAAATTTCTGACCATGAAGGTTCATGCCCCATGAGTAGTTCACGTCATAGCCTTTTTGTGTGAGCGCCTTCATCAACTTCACATTTTGAAAAAACCAATCGCGCTTCTCGTCGTAACCCGCGCCGCCGCGCCCCTGACCGCGATTGTCGTTCCGTCCATCACAAAGAAAGATGCGGATAGGCTTCTTCGGACTTTCCAGCACACGATCAGAATACACGTGACCGCCGCGGATATTCGTGAAGCTGCCCACGATACTCAGCACTTTGCGGAACTCGTTCGGACGCTCCCAGGCAACCGCGAAAGCGGCGATAGCTCCGGAACTGGCGCCGCCAATGCCATGCTGCTCCGGATCTTTTGAGATGTTGTACTCCTTGTAGAGCACGGGCATCAGTTCCTCTGTAATGACCTTTGCATATTTATCGTCCGGCGTATTGTATTCCGTTGGGCGGTTGGTCGTCCGATCTCCCCACTCCCTCGGGTTCGGCTCGGGCTGTTCGGGAGTGCGTCCTGGGTTGATGAAGATGCCAATCATGACGGGAATCTCGCGACGGTAAATAAGATTGTCCATCACGTTTTGCGCCCGCAGGTCACCATCTTCAGCCTTGAACGCTTGCCCGTCCTGGAAGATCATCAAGCTGGCCGGAACAGCCGAATCGTATTGCGCCGGCACATAGACCCAATAAGTATGCTGCGTGCCCGCATAAACTTTGCTAGGTAGTGTAAAAGGTCCACGTATCTCCCCTTTGGGTACGCCCTCTTGAGCTAAGGAATCGGGACCAATTCTGTACTGTGAATTTGGATTCGGCGTCACAGGCGCGGGATTTTGAGGAAAAACAATTTCAGTCAGCGCCAAAGCCATGGCCAACGAAGCAATGAGTTTCATAGGTACCAGCGTACTCCAAACTTGAGTCGACCCGTGGTAGGCGGGCGGCCCGAAGACACCTTCTCACCGTAGAGGAATTATCCGTTCACGTATTATGCTGACCACTTTGAAAAAAGGGGGCGTGATGGCTGATTTGTTATAGACCAGCGCGACAGCGGTGGCCATTGGCGCCATTACACCCTCACCGTGCACTACGCGGAAGGCTCAGCATGTTGGCCAGGAGACGGTAAGCGCCTGGGACCCCTTCTGGAAGCTGCCGGTAGAAGGCATAAGCGTTGTAGACGTAAATGCCTTTTCCGTAGCGCGCGAATAAGAGGCCACCCTTTTGTGGTTCCTGTCCGGCGTCTTGCGTGGAAAGCAATGGCTTGTAGTTGCTATCCCAGGTACGCATGAACTTCGATCCGCGCTCTTCGATCCAGTTGTCGAAATCGGCGAGAGTGATCTTGTTTGGGTAAGTGAAAATCGGGTTCGCCGGATCGAGAATTTCCATCTTTGAGGCTTCGTCGGTGACTTCCTCGGGGTTGTTCATCGTATAAGGATACGGCCCGTAGTTGTGGTCGAACTCCGGCGTGTTGTATTGCACGATGGCCACCCCGCCGTTCTTGACGTACTCCAGCAGCCGCGCGTTGTTGGCCTTGAGGTCCTCGCGGGCGGCGTAAGCTCGTACGCCCAAAAGAATGACGTCGAACTTCGAGAGGTCGCCTCCAGCAAGATCGGCGCTGGACAAAAAGGCGGGCTTTATGCCGAGGTTGGCCAGCGCTTCTGGCGCCTCGTCTCCGGTTCCGGTGATGTATGCCACTTTGAGATTCGGAGCCACCTTCACATCGACACCCGACGTGCTGTGTGCCGCGGTGCGATACAGGAAGTAGGGACGCAAACCCGGATAGCCCGTAACTTGGTAGCCTTCACGGTATTGCCGTCCGTCGTATTCGGCGATTGCCGAGCACTCATATTTCTGGTTGCCGCTAAGCTTGGCTGGCGTGACGTCGAAATGCACGAATTGTTCCGCGCCATCTGAAGGCATCGAAAACGCGATGCTGCCGGGCGCGCTCTTCCATCCCGCTGGACATTCGAGCCGGACTTTTCCCCTCGCAACGCCTTTCACGTTACTGCGCAGCGCGACATTGAGCGAAAACGATTTGGCGCCGAGGGGAATTATGCCGGCCCGCGGCTGCATCGAAACCGAGATTGCGGGTCCGATAACGAGGGGTTCGGAGACTGTGCCCAGTCCCGTCACGCGTTGTGTGGTTTGTACTATTTGGCCGGTCCGGATCACCGCGCGGCCAACCTGCAAATCCGCCCACGCCGTGAGCGGATACGGCGCCAGTGGCTGATTCAAATAGCGTTCGTCGATCTTGTCATAGTAGGGAAATCCCAAATGCGGACGGGCGAAATAGGGCTTGGTGCCGACCGCGTTCGGCGGCACGACCACCTCGAAAATGACGTCGGCGGTTCGGGCGAGTTCGGCGGGAGGAGGCGTCGTTGTAGACACCTGCCAGGGCTCTCCTTCGGGCGTTTCCAACCACACGCGATTCAGCCTAACCGGCGCGGCTCCCTGTGCCGCTAAGTGGACCCGTACAGCGAAGCGCTGACCTGGAATGGCAACGCGGAAAGTATCCGGCTGGCCACGAAACGCCGCCGTCGCCGGATTGTCGCCGCCCGCGCCGGCGTCCATCGTGATGTTTCCGTTCACCGATAGACCTAATGCCGCAGTCAAGGCGTGATTGAACTGTGCCCGCTTGACGTTCAGTTCGTGGTTGATTCCGTACTTCGCGCCGGCCGACAGGGCGCTCTTGTTTACCGCCTCAATGCAGGATTCGGTAAGCTCGAGTCCTCGCGAAAGCGATGGAACGCTGGCTGCGGGCTCGCGGGCGTTAAAGCCGGCGATCGCGGAATCCACCTCGAAGTTGAGAGCCTTGAGGGATTCTTTAAGGAAGGAGGCATCCTCCGATCCCGCCAAACTCGCGATGCCTTGCAGCGATGTGTCGATGCCGTCAAAGAACGACTGTTCCTTTTCCTCCGCCGGCACGCGCGATGCAAACCGATGGTAGGCGCTGTTCTGGGGCCCAGCCTGAGGGACCGAAGGTCCGCCGTTTTGGGACTTCTGAAGCCCCAAGCCTTCGCGCGCAAGTTGGGCATACGAGGAGCCGAGCAGCGGGTCCCAGCTTCCGGCGGGGATTTCGAAATTCACAGCCAGTGTCGGGCCGCCGCTGCGTCTGCCCATCGGGGCGCGTGCGTAGTACTTGAGCGGGGCCCAAGGTTGAAGTCCGGCGCGAATCTGCTCCGGGAACATATTCGGATCGGCGGCCGCGGCAAAAACTTCCTTAGCCATTTGGCCGGCCACTTGATGGTTGCCATGGCCATCGCTGGCTCCACCGACAAAAACGGAGGTGACCACAAGCGGCCGCGTCATGCGCACCACGCGCACGCAATCAGCAAGGACGCGATCGCGGGTCCATTGGCCGAGGGCTTCTTCCTTGGTTTTGGAAAAGCCGTAGTCGGTGACACGGGTCCAATATTGGTCCACGCCATAGTGTCGGCCGGCTTCGAGAAGTTCCATCGTCCGGACCAGCCCAAGGGCGTCGAAATAGTCCGGCGACATGACGTTCGCGCCGCCCTCGCCGCGATTGAGGGTCAGCAAGGAGACGCGGGTCCCGCGGCCGCGCGATTCGTAGGTAAGCATGCCGCCATCTTCGTCGTCGGGGTGGGCCGTGAACATAATCAGGCTGGCCCGAGTGTGTAGTTTTTGCAGCAGTTGCCAGACGGCGGCGGATCCACGGTTGGCGGGGATATCGTTGGCTGTATCGAGAGGGCGTATCGACGAATAATACGGCGCTTGGCCGAGAATCATTCCGCTTGAAAGGAGGATGAGGACGAGGAGATTTTTGATCACTTCAGGGAGCCAGAATATCACAACGGTGGAGGAAACCGAGAGAACTGCCGCGACAAATCGCCCCACTCCCTCGAGTTCGGCTCTTGCAATTCCGGAGTGCGTCCGGGATTGATGAAGACGCCAATACCAGGCAGTTGGGCCGACCCGTGGTCGGCGGGTGGCCCTAAGGACGCCCTGCTCACAGTATGAGGATCGTCCGTTCATGTATAATGCTCGCAGCTTTGAAATAAGGAAGGCCCTATTATGTCGAATGAATCCAAGCTCAGCTCGTCTACCGCTGCTATTGTTTGCCTGTTCGCGCTCGGTGTGGACCTGTTCGCCCAAACAAATGCGGGACAAATCACCGGGTCGATCGCCGATCAGCAGTCCGGGGCGCTACCCGGAGTGAAGATCGTTGCCGTCAACCTTGACACGAACGTTCAGCAATCGGCCACTTCCAGCAACGCAGGTGTCTACTCCTTGCCTGCTCTCGAACCGGGCCGCTACCGGATGACGGCTGAACTGGCGGGCTTCAACAAGTTGATCAAGGAGCCGATACTTGTTGAGACATCAAAAGTCACCTCGATTGATCTGCAACTAAGCGTCGGCGACACGAAAGTGGAGGTTACGGTAACCGGCGAAGCTCCACTGGTGCAACAGGCCAACGCAACCGTGCAGTACGGCATCAAT
The DNA here is from genome assembly GCA_025350695.1 of Acidobacteriota bacterium. Taxonomy (GTDB): domain Bacteria; phylum Acidobacteriota; class Terriglobia; order Bryobacterales; family Bryobacteraceae; genus JANXSF01. Next base: position 24,781 of record JANXXI010000072.1, on the reverse strand, counting down.
CAAAAAGCCCTCGACGAATTGCCCGTCTCTAACCAAAGCGCGCTGCAAGTCTTGTCGCTCGTCCCAGGAGTTCTAGGCGATGCCGGCGGCGAACAGGCAGCTGTGACTACTGGGTTCGTGACTCCAGGCGGAGGCATCTCCGTTTCGGGTGGACGCATGGGGTCAACCAACTACCTAGCCGACGGAGTCAGCAACAACAGTCTATTTTTCGGACGTATCTCGCTTTCGTTTTCCACTGACGCAATTTCCGAAGTGGACGTAAAAGTAAACAACTATAGCGCTGAATACGGACGCGTCGGCGGCGGCATTGTCACCATGACCACCAAGTCAGGAAACAATCAACTACACGGAACATTGTTCTCTTTCAGCCAGAATGATATTTTGAACGCCGCGCCTTATTCGAACACCTTCAACAAAAAGGGTCTGGTGCGGTACTGGCGCGGAGGCGCGGATATCGGTGGCCCAGTGTACATCCCTAAGCTCTACAACGGCAGGAACCGAACTTTCTTCTTCTTCAACTATGAGCCTCTGAAGCGCTACCAGCAGTCCAGCGCCTTTGCCCGTGTTCCGACAACTCTGGAACGGCAAGGCGATTTTTCGCAATCCGTCTATGACACTACAAACAACCAGAAGGTCTTCATCTTCCAGCAGTACCTCACCAACTCAAGTGGTACCGGTTGGACGAATACCAAAATTGTTCCTGACGCGAACACGCCGTTTCCCCAGTTTGTAAATAACGTCATTCCCAAACCGTTGGTTTCACCCATCGGCCAGAAAGTTCTAAGCCTGCTACCTTTGCCAAACATGGCCCTGAACGGGTTGGGACAAAATTATTCCGTGTTCCGCAATGTGCGTAATATCGATGACCGCTGGAACATCAAGATCGATCAAGTAATTTCCAGCAACAACCGTCTGCAATTCCGCTTCACCGAAGTGCCGACGAAAGGCTCACGGTTCTTCATTGGCGGGCTCACGGAAGTTGTGCCAACCGATACCGCCACGGGAACCAACATTGGCTTGAACGATACACACACCTGGGGCGGAAACAAAGTGAACGAACTGCGCCTGGGGTTCAACCGTACGAGTAATGTTCGCCGCCAGACGGATGAGCAGCTTTCCAACAACTGGTACAAGGAGTTAGGATTTCCATCCTATCTCTCGAAGGGGTTCCCGGCTATCTCCGCCGGTTCCGGATACGCCAACGTGCAGGGAATCTCCAGCAGTCCCGGAAGCTATTCGGTGGACAACACCTATCAGTTAACGGACATCCTTAGTTGGACCAAGGGAAAGCACAACATAAAAACCGGGTTCGAGTTCCTTGCGCCGCAAATGAACTTGACCGACTATAACAGCGTTGGCGGCTCCTGGACGTTTGCCAACACTACGACCAACATCGGTTCCGGAAGCACGGCTACAGTACTGGGAATTCCGAATGCCGCCACTGGAGTGGGCTGGGCTTCGTTGTTATTGGGCTTCCCTTCCGGCGTCAGTCTTGCTCCGGCTGTGATCCCTTACCAATATCGGTGGAAATATTACGCGGGATTCCTGCAAGATGATTTCAAGGTGAGCAAGCGGCTCACGCTCAACATCGGCGCCCGTTACCAGATTGAAGTGCCTCGTTCAGAGAAGCATCATAACCAGGGCTACTTTGTGCAGGATGAAGCGGTAACGTTGGCCACCGGAAGACAACAGATAGGCTATCTACAGTTGCATGGCCTTGGAAACGCAATCAACACTTTGTGGCCGACGCGCTACAACAACATCGAACCGCGATTGGGCTTCGCTTACAGATTGCCCAAACTAATCCCTGGTCTTACCGTAATGCGCGGCGGCTATGCCATCACCCATACGCCTACCAGCGGCCTGTTCCGCGCCGCAATTCCCGACCTTGCTCCGCCCGCATCCCAGTTCGCCAACAACGGAGCCGCCAACGGACTCCCCGTGCAGCTCGACAGTTTCCCGGCCGTGTTGGGCAACGCCCCGTTAGCATTCCCAGCCGACGGAAAAGTAACCAACTTGACCAGCGTTACCCAGGTCTACTACCTGCCGAAGAACGTGTCCATCCCCTACATTCAGCAATGGAACCTCGGATTCGGTTTCCAGTTCGGGAAGGATTACGGTTTGGACTTGACCTACGTGGGCTCCAAGGGCACTCAGCTATTTGGTCCATCTCAGCTTTTCAACACGATCAACATTCAGGAATACGCGACGCAATTCAAGGCAGGCTTGAACATGGGCGATCTGTTCCCCAACCCGGCCGGCTTGAAAGATCAAAACGGAAACACCATTCTAGTGTCACGCCAGAGTCTGTTGCGTGCAATTCCGACGTTGAATGGCATCAGCAATCCGTTGACGCAAGGGTACGGGTCTTTCTACAATGCGCTGCAATCCAATCTCACGAAACGGTTCAGCAAGGGAGTGCAGTTCAATGCGAATTACACGTGGATGAAATCAACCGACACAACTTCCTGCGAGGGCCAATTCTGCAGCGACAACATTCAAAATTGGGGCACCGGCGCAGCTCAGTTGCTGAACGGTGACCGGCATTTGGAACATTCTATTTCCGTGTTCTCCATCCCTCATACGTTCCGCTACAGCTTCAATTGGGATTTGCCGGTCGGCAAAGGAACATGGTTACTGGGCAGCGCTCACGGCTGGGCAAATCAAATCGTGGGCAACTGGAAGATCACCGGAACCGGATCAGCGCAAAGCGGTTCACCGATACAGACAGCCACCGGAAATACAGCAGGCTTCCCTGAGGATGTTGGAAGAATCCGCGCCAACATAAACCTCGGCGTTCCCTATTACGTCGACAATTGGAAGAATGGATGCAACAACGCCCTTACCCAACGTTGCCCCTATATCAACAGCCTCAACCTCTTTTCGCCGCCGGCATTCTTAACGGTGGGCAACACCCCGCGCGTGCCAGATTATCTTCGAATGCCCAGCCGCACTACTTTCAACATGGCGATCCTGAAGGAATTCCCGATTCATGAACAGATCCGCGTGGCGTTCCGTGCGGAGCTTTATGGAGCCTTGAACCATGTGTTCTTCGGAACCAACGGAAACAACTTCAGCATTTATCAAAACCTGGATTATTCGAAGGCCAACACACCCACAGTGACCCAGGCCAACATCGCACCGGCGTATGCCGATATTGGCGCAAATATTGGCGGGAACCGTACAATTCAGTTGGGCCTGAAGCTGTACTTTTAGCCCCGCACGCCGGTATACAAGAAAAACACGCACTTCCAAAACACGCCGAACCCGATTTCGTCAAAGATCCGCCATGCCAGGAAAAGTCCCAGGATCGTGAATCGCGCATATTCAAAGCGGAACTCTTCCAGTTTTCTCGCCGTGTTTTCGGGGAGAAATAAACCTAGCACTGAGTACCCATCAAGAGGCGGCACTGGCACAAGGTTGAACAGGCCCAACAGCAGGTTTAAGCAAAACATCAGGCTAAGGAAAGTAGCAATTCCCTCGGTGGCTTGCGTGGAGCCAACAATCAGGGACTCAAACGAGATGCGCTTCGGAAGCGTGAACATGCCGAACGCAAGGCCACTCCGAATCGCAATGCCGGAAAGCAAGACCAGGGCAAAATTGGCGAGTGGCCCAGCCAGCGATACCCACGATGCTTTCCGCGGATTGCGCAAAGTCCAATAAGGATCAACGGGAATGCTGGCCCAACCCATCATCCATCCACCCACCAGATAACTGAGCCACGGCATCACGATCATACCCATGGGCTCGCGCTGCATGTGCGGCGCGGGGTTCAGCGATACTTGCCCACCCATGTAGGCCGTTTGATCTCCCAGCCGCGAAGCCATATAAGCGTGCCCGGCTTCGTGGCAAACGGTGGAGAACAAGAACACCACATACCACAGCAATCCTAATAACAAAAACTCCGGAGTTAAACGCTCCATCAATCTTCTCCTGTCCAGTCCACATCGCCCGACGCTGGAAGGAATGGACCTGTAGCGTGGTGAATCGGAATCGCACGTGCTTTGAGTTCGTTTAGCAATTTCTCGACAGCTGGCTGAACCGCCGTCTCGTTTGAGAGCATTACCGCCCACTCCAGGTTCTCACGAAGTTCCTCTGTACTGATAGTCCATTTTTCAAGGTGCGGCGGCGTGATGGAACCTATTCGGATCAATGACCAATGCCGCGCGAGTTCGACCGCTCGTGGGCGCGATGGTAGTGGACCGCGAACAATGAAATGGTTATCGCCATGGACCAGGATTCCGATCATTGTGTTGCCGGCTCGTGTCCCGGCCGTGTTAGGAACAACCAAGCGAGGTAGCCGACAAGCGGAAATGTCGCAGCGATCTGGAACGCCAAGGTGTAGTTGTGTTGGTCGAATAGACGGCCAATGTAAGGCATCAAAAGTCCAACGACGCCGGACCACGAACCAGCGCCTAATCCAGCGATCAAACCTGCGTGTTGCGGCGTATAAATTGTGGTGGCATAGCTAACCCCGACGATCACGAACCCAGCCGTGGCGAACATCGCCAGGAAAAACTCAGCCATCAATAGCGACAGCGAATTAATAGAAGTGGCGAAGGCCAGAGGCAGACTGATCAGCGCTAAAGTCGTGAACAGCAAACGATAGCTCGGCATGCGATTCGAGGCGCCGGCAATCATCCGATCCGTCAGCCAGCCCCAGAAGAAATACCCAACCTCCCAACCGAATGGAGGGATCCACAGTAGCTTCGCCATCTCGTCCTGCTTCAGGCCAAGCGTCTTTAAGTAGAGCGCGGAAGTATAGAGCACGAAGCCTAACGGGAAAGCCCCGAAGGCGTAGAGGAACAGAAAGGTCCACATCTTGGAGTCATTAAGAGCAGGCCCCGCAACAGGAACGGAAATCACTTCCCGAGGCTTCCGCATGGCTGGCATCCGATTCACCAACGTCCAAATAATTAGCCACGCAACACCTATTAAGCCCGTGAACCAGAACGCCCCACGCCATCCCCAAGCATGGGCGATCGGAATCACAATTAGCGGCGTCACCACTGCGCCAAGCGAACCGCCGGAATAGGCCACGGCCACGCCCTTCGACCGATTCTCAATCGGAAGAGTCTCCACCACCGTCCGGTAACCACCGGGGAACGTTGCGCCTTCACCGAAACCGAGTGCCGCCCGCGCAACGCCGAAACTCCAGAAGCCTTGAGCGAAGGCATGGGCCATGGAGGCAAGCGTCCAAAAACTGACGGCCGTAGTCATGCCCAGGCGTAAGCCGAAGCGGTCAATCCATCTTCCCCACACTGGATTGCCAACCATATAAAGGATAGAGAACGCCATAACGATGTAGCCGTACTCTTCATTGCTTAACTGCATTTCCGCAAGAATCGTGGGGGCAAGCACGGCAAGCGTGTTGCGGTCGATGTAGCTGATAAGCGACATCAGCGTCATTGTTACTGCGGGGATCCAAAGGGTGAGGCGGCGCAAGCTTATAAGTTTAGCGGGTTCGCTTTTCCTTTACACGAAATAGCATGCCGGACCAGGTTTTACTGATGGAGCAGATCCTGTAGTCGACCATGCCTACGGCCTTCGCAGTTTCGCGGATTAGTGGTTGCTTCAATTCGCCTACTCCTTTCGCCCAACAAATCCAGATCGGCGAGCGAAGCGACATGAAGTCGATTTCGTTGATCAACTCCTCGGCGGAACGAACGAACCAAAACCATAAGTCAGCCTTGCCTCGCTCAACAAACCTCCCTCCCTCGGGAAGGTCGCCCAATAACTCCTCGAACTCGTCCGGCGCGCCATGCTTACCGATGCGCATGTTCTCTTTGATGCCTAGCTTACCCAGCAGTGGCTTGTCAGACGCGATGCTCCATCCGGGAACAATCGGAGCATCAAGAGGCTTAGCTTGCTTAATCGCCGACAGCACGTCTCGCCAAGGGGTGAAGATGGCGTCGGGCATAGCCTGTTTCGCCTTCCACGCTCTATCCGGATTCGGGCCTACAATGAAAATCAGCGGAATATTTCTTGTGGACTTCGACTGGCGGAGAAATTTCCCCACTTCGGCCCCTTGGGCCGGACGCCGCTCCAGACTGATCAGGACTGCATCGACCGGCTCCTTCAGCGCCTTCCTCAAGGCGCCGCCGCTCCAAACCTCGCCAGCAACATCGATGTCGCAGTTACGAAGACGCCCGGACATCTCGTACGCCTCTTTCTCATTCCAATGAACCACCAATACTCGGGCCATGGATCACGCAACAAGCTTTTTGACAACTTCGCCGTGAACATCAGTCAGCCGGAAATCGCGGCCCATGTGACGATAGGTCAGCTTGGTATGATCAAGGCCTAGTTGATGAAGGATAGTGGCCTGCATGTCATAACAGGTCACCGGATCCTGAACCACTTTGTACCCAAGGTCGTCTGTCGCGCCGATATGCCGACCACCCGGAATGCCCCCGCCCGTCATAAAGATGGTGAACGCGCGGTGATGATCGCGCCCCAATAGAGGGTCGTCCACACTACCTTGCAACATCGGCGTACGACCGAATTCCCCGCCCCAGATAATGAGCGTTTCGTCTAATAAGCCGCGCTGCTTCAAGTCGAGGATCAAGGCCGCCGTGGCCTGATCAACCTCCTTGCAAATCTGCGGAAAGTGTTCCACCAAGTTGATGCGCGGGCCGCCATGGTGATCCCACTCGCCGTGAGTCAACGTGATGAATCGAGTGCCGCGCTCGATCAAGCGCCGGGCCAGCAGCGCGTTGTTGGCGAAAGATTTCTTTCCTGGCTCAGTGCCGTAGAGTTTGTGGATGTGCTCGGGTTCCTTCGAAATATCCATCAAATCGGGCACGCTGGTTTGCATGCGGTAGGCCATTTCAAAACTCGCGATACGGGTGGCGATTTCCGGATCGCCACAGCTTTCAAGCTTCGCCTCGTTCAACTCTTTCAGCGTATCCAGGCTTTGGCGACGCACCTCGGTTGACATGCCGTCGGGGTTGGAAAGCGAGAGGACAGGGTCGCCGCTCGATCGAAAAGTCACCCCTTGATAGTGAGTGGGGAGAAAGCCACTGCCGATGCACGAAGTCCCGCAGCGTGCCGCGCGTCCGCTTTGCAATACAACGAAGCCGGGCAAATCATCCACGCCGCTGCCGAGCCCAAAATTCACCCAGGCGCCCATCGACGGGCGGCCGGGGCGAGCGTGGCCGGTGAACATCAGCAGTTCCGCCGGCACGTGGTTGAACTGATCGGTCTGCATGGAATGGATGAAGCTTAACTCGTCCACAATGTTCGCGACGTTGGGAAGCAGCGCCGTCATGTGCGTGCCCGACTTGCCGTACTGCTTGAACTCAAACGGCGAACCAAGTAAGGTGGGCACGCCGCTTAAGAACGCAAAGCGTTCCCCTTCAATCAAGCTCTTCGGCACTTTTTCGCCGTGATGCTTTTTTAGTTCAGGCTTGTAGTCGAACAGGTCCAACTGCGACGGCGCCCCGCCCATGGCGAGAAAGATAACGTGCTTTGCTTTGGCCTTGAAGTGCGGCGCCTTTTGCGTGGCGAACAGTTGAGGATTCAAGAGCGATGCCATCGCCATGCCACCCAGGCCGGCGGTCGTATTGCGGAAGAAATCACGGCGGTTGGTCATTGGCATTATTCCTTCGTTACTGCTTCGTCCAGATTCAACAACACATTGGAGACCACGATCCACGGGGCCATTTCATTTGCCGTTACGCCAGGCGGTGGCGGGATCAGGCTGGAGGTCACAAGTTGGCGCGAAGCATCGGCATCTTGCTTGTAGCGCGCCGCCGACTTTTCGAACAAGTTCAACAGCGACTGCAATTCTTTACTGGAAGGCTTACGTGCGGTGGATAGCATGAAGCCGTATTCGATGCGGTCATGCGGGGTTGTGGCCGTGGTTATCATGCGGCGCGCCAGTGCTCCGGCAGCTTCAATGAAGACCTGATCGTTAAGCGTAGTCAAGGCTTGCAGAGGCGTGTTTGAGCGTGGCCGATCCACCGTGCAAACGTTCCGTTCCGGAGCGTCGAACGTCATGAAGGCTGGATAAACGCCGGTGCGTTTGTAGAAGGTGTACATACCGCGACGGTAGCGATCTTCACCCGTTGATGTTGGCCACGCTTGAATGCCGCTTTCAATAAAGAAGTTTTCAAACACGCTGGCGGGCATGGGCGGGAAAACGCTTTCGCCGCCGATCTTGTGGGAGAGCAGACCGCTTGCTTCGAGGGCGGCATCGCGTATGCCTTCCGCAGTCAGACGCATTCGCGAGGCGCGTGAAAGCAGCTTGTTGTCGGGATCTTTTTCGAGCAACTCCGGTGTGACTCGGGACGACTGTTGATAGGTTTCAGACAAGACAATCTGCTTGAGAAGTTGCTTTACATCCCAATCTGAAGTAAACGTCACTGCTAACTGGTCAAGCAGTTCCGGATGCGAAGGCGCATCGCCCTGCTTGCCGAAATCGTCACCGGTTTTGACTAGCCCCTGTCCGAAGATGGCTCGCCAGAAGTGGTTTACGACTACGCGACCCGTCAGCGGATTGGCTTCAGAAACGAGCCACCGCGCCAGAGTCAGGCGGTTACCCGGCAGGTTTTTGTCAAGTTGAGGAAGCACGCTGGGGACGCCGGCGGTAACCTGGTCAAGCTTGGTTAGAAAATTACCCCGACTCTGCAGGAAGGTGTCCCGCGGCTTGGGGAGTTCCTTCATGATCATCGACGTGGTGGAATGCTTGCGGAAGAATTCGTCGAACTCTTTTTTCAAGCCCGCATATTGCCTGCGTGTCTCGGCGAGCGATGGCGCAATGGTCAAGTAGTGCCCCGCAATCAGCTTCTCTTCTTCATCCGTGCGGTTTTGCTGTAGTAGCGCTTTCTTTGCCTCAGCAGGGGCCAAGAGCAATTCAAGCTCTTCGTCCGAGAACGCGCCGGCCTCAACCTTCTGTGCCTTTTCCTTCCCTTGGAAACGAAGCCGAACCACAAGCGGTTCATTGGAAATTACAGGCTTTGCAAGCGCGCGAATTCCGTTCTTGGCTGGTTGCAGCGGGCGTAAATGCTCATGCTCCAAACCGTCATAATGCTGGAAGAAATATCGGTAGTAACCAGGGCCATTCGTGTACTTAAGTAAAATTTCGTTCTTGCCTGCCTTGAGGTCTAACGCAAGCAAACCGTCGTCTTGTGAAAGTTTTTCAAGCGTTCCTGTTTGCTTGACCTTTTTGCCGTTTACGAAGACGGCTACACCGAGATCACTGCCCACTCGAACACGAACCACTTGTGCTTCTTCGGCGATGACCATGCGGTAAAGATAACTGGCGCAATTGTAACCATCAAGAATTCGGAACTCGCCATCCGGATATTTCGGCTTCTCAACCCATTCAATGCGGCCATTGTCGTACTTCGCCTTGAGGTCCACGCCCTTCTCCGGCGGCCAGGCAGTGCTGTGCGCTTCTTCCACCGTGAAGCCTTCGAATGGACCGGCCAGGTACCAATTACTCCACTTCAGTTTTTTAGCTTCCAGTCGCTGCTGTTCGGCCCACTCGGCAGGTGTGTAAGTCTCAAGCTGAAGCGATTGCTTCGGGTCGCCCGATAGCTTCAACGCGGACAGCCGCCGGAGGTTGGTTTGAAACACAGCCGTTGCGGCGGAAGCTTCGCCCAACGGCAGCCAAGCCTTTTCGACCACTGGAAGGTTTGTCTTGAAATCGGCGACCCATTTTGCCCGGGACAAGGCGATTTCCGGAGTTGTGGTTTCGAGCACTTTTTCAAGAGGCGCCAGTTGCGCCTTTCGCCGCTCTAACTCCTGCTTGTCACCAAGAAAGATTTTCAGCTCGTCATTAACGGCTATCGACGATTCGCTGGTGCTGTTGAAAAACGCATAGAGGCGGTAGTAATCCTTCATGCTGAACGGATCGTACTTATGGTCGTGGCACTGGGCGCAGGCAATGGTGCTGCCCAGCCATACGGTGGAGGTGTTCTCCAAACGGTCCTTGATGGCGGCATCGCGGAATTCGTCGTCTTTTGCGCCACCTTCGGAATTAACCAACGTGTTGCGATGGTAGCCGGTGGCGATCAGTTGATCCTCAGTCGGATTCGGTAAAAGGTCGCCAGCTAGTTGTTCGATCGTGAACTGATTGAATGGCATGTTGCGATTGAATGCCTTGATGACCCAATCACGCCATGCCCAATTGGTTCGGGGCTCATCGGATTCATAGCCGTTGGTATCGGCATAGCGAGCCAGGTCGAGCCACATTTGCGCCCAGCGCTCGCCGTAGTGTGGTGAGGCCAGCAAGCGGTCCACCACTCGCCCATAGGCGCCGGAATCATTGTCTTTGAGGAATGCATCAACCTCGGATGGTGTAGGTGGCAGGCCAGTTAGATCCAGGCTCAGACGGCGAATCAAGGACTCCTTTGGCGCCCGTGCCGAGGGCTTCATGCCGACGGCCGCTAGCTTCTCCCTTATGAAATCATCAATGTTATACACGCGACCGCGATGCGTGGATGCCAGTGGTCGATTGTACGACCAGTGCCGGGAGACCTCCGTGACGTCGGCTCCGACGCCCTGCGGCCATGTGGCCCCTTGCCCGACCCAACGGCGGATCACGTCCACATTTTCGGAGCTCAGTCTTTCGCCCATCGGTGGCATGATCGACATGCCGTTGGAGGCTAGGATCCGTCGAACCAAGAGACTTTCATCCGGCTTGCCGGCGACGACGGGCAAACCCGACGTGCCCCCGCGTTCGAAGATCGCTTTTGCATCAAGACGCAGTTGCCCCATCTGGCTTTTCGGTCCGTGACAGGCGGCGCAGCGTGCTTGGAAAATGGGGAAGACGTCCCGCGCAAAGTCGACGGGTTGGGCTTCGACCGTTTGTGCTCCAATAAAGAAGCAAACGAAAAATAGGAGTGAATACCGCATACTCAGGGCTTGCCTTGATTGTATCGTGGACGGGTTTTATGAAGATAGAAGATTTGCATGGCGTGATTTCGGTACCACCCTTGGCACGGCGGCGCGACGCGGCGCGTACGATGGATCCTCTGGAAAACGACAGGATTGTGGCCCACATAGCATCTGGCGGGATCACCAGATTTTTGTATGGGGGCAATGCCCTGCTGTATCACATTGGCCAGCGCGATTACGATGTGATGGTTGAGTGGCTTTCCTCCTACATTGACCGGTACCTTGTGATCCCCAGCATTGGGCCGAGTTTTGGCCGCGCGATGGAGCAGGCTGAGCGGCTGCGAAATACTAGTTTCGCTTGCGCGATGATGTTGCCTTGTGGCGACCCTCGCACGGCTGCGGGGCTGGAGGCTGGGTACCGCGAAGTGGCTCAAGTGCTGGGCAAACCGCTGCTGCTGTACGTGAAGGACGAATCGAACTTTGGCGGTGATAGAGAAAAGGGGATGGACGCGATTGGCCGCCTGATTGATTCGGGCGTTGGGGTTGGCTTGAAGTATGCCGTTGTGCGTAAAGACCCGCGCGAGGATGCTTATCTTGAGGGGCTTCTGAAGCGCGTGGATCGTAAGTATGTAATCAGCGGCATTGGCGAGCGTCCGGCGATTGTCCATATGCAGGATTGGAAGTTGCCTGCGTTTACGAGCGGGTCGGTTTGTGTGGCGCCTCGGTTGAGTCAGCGCATTTTTGAGTACTGCCGGGCTGGGGAATATTCGGACGCGGTGGCGCTGCGGGCGAAGTTCATTCCGCATGAGGACCTGCGCGATGCTTGGGGTCCGGCTCCGGTGTTGCATCATGCCCTGGAGTTGGCGGGGATTGCTTCGACCGGGGGCGTGCTGCCGTTTTTGGGGGACCTTTCGGAAGCTAAATTGGAGCAACTTGGACCGGTGGCGCGGGCGTTGTTGGCTGCTAATGGGTAGGCGCTTCATGCTTAAGTTTTAGCGCGAAGTTGGTGAAAGTTACTTTTTGGGTAGTGCTGGAGTGTTGAATCCAGGTGGGAAAATGCTTCTTCGTTCGATGTGATTCCGGTTCCTGGACAGGTCGACCAGGAGGTCGACCGCGGAACAGTGGTTCCGCCCTACGGCACACGGGCTTCCTAGTGAATTCGGTCGAATTGGGTGGTTACTTCTTCTAACGTGTTGTTGAATTTCTTGAGTACTGCGCCCAAGACTTTCGCTTGCTCGTTTGCTTCGCTCCATCGCTTGCGGTCGACTGCTTCCCTTACACCCGGCAGCGTCTTTGCGCCATAGCCGGTGTACATGCCTGGTGCGCTCAGCACGTTCTTGTACCAACTGCGGTCGGGCAATCCGTTAGTGGCTTGTAACGATTGCTCGGCTCTGGCTAGTGTTGCGTTCGCACTAGTCAATGCACCGTTTCCGTTGGCGGACACAGCTGTTAGGCGAGCCATTTGCGTCTCGAACAATTTCGAGAGTTCGGCCATGCGGGTTAGTTCCGCTTTTGCAGTTTGCCAATCGATCTTCGAGTTCAATTGGCCGGCAAGTTTTTCTATTTCGTCAACGTGCTGCCTGATGGTTGAAGCGAGGCGGCCGAACTCAAAGGGCAGGACTTGCGATTCAGCCATTCGCAAAATGGTGCGCGACATTACCTCGGTTAGCGCTTTGCCGTACACGAAATTCTTGTCTCCAAAGCGCGTGTACCAAGCGTAGGAATCATAAATAGAATGATACACGCCACCGCCACTAGGATCCGCGAAGCCTAAGTTTAAGCTGGGCACACCGGCAAAATGGAAGAACGCCACGTAATCAGAACCAGCGCCAAGCGGTTCCAGCTTCAGAATCAGATGGGCGTTCGGATCGGCGGCCGGAGTGCGAGTCACGGCTCGCATTGACGAGTGAAGCAAACTCTTGCCGGACTCAGGGTCCTTTACATCTCGGGCGACCTGCTCCATGAATTGCTCAAGGGAATAAGAACCACCAGCGCCCAGACTCCCTCGGCCGTTGGTGTCGGAATTGATGTACAGCACGGCCTTCGCGCGCAGCTCGTCGCGGTGCTTTTCCACCCATTCCGTGGAGCCCACGAGACCGAACTCCTCGGCATCCCACAAGGTAAACACGATGGTCCTTTTCGGTTTCCATCCGGTTTTCTTCAGGGCGCCAAGTACGTGAGCAGTTTCAAGAACCACCGCGGCTCCGCTTATTGGATCGTGCGCGCCGTTAACCCAAGCATCGTGGTGGTTACCGTAGATGACCCATTGATCGGCCGTTTGCCCGGGGATGGTGGCGATTACGTTATGAATCGGACGGATGCCGTTATCGAGCTTCAAGCGCAGATGAACCTTCGACGGGCCTGCGCCGATGTGATAAGTGAAAGGCAGCGCGCCGCGCCAATCATCGGGGGCAACGGGGCCCTCCAATTTTTCCAGGATCGGCTTCGCGTCGCCGTAGCTGATCGGCATCACCGGAATTGTCATCAACGTCTGGGCGTCTTTAATAGCCAGCTTTTTGCCACCGGGTTCGGAAGCCCAGCCGGGCGTAAGTGGGTCGCCAACGTAAAGCGGCATATCCATTACACTGCCGCGTTGCACGCCTTGCGCCGGACGGAATGGACCAGCGGGATAGACGTCGCCTTTCCAATAGCCGTCGTCTTTCGGGTCAGAATAGATCAGACATGCCACGGCTCCGTTTTCGGCAGCCACTTTAGGTTTGGTTCCCCGCCAGCTTTTACCGTATCGAGCCAACACAATCTTACCGCGGACGTCAACGCCGATCTTCTTCAGATATTCGTAATCCTCTGGAACACCGTAGTTTACGTAAATAACAGGTGCTGTGACTTCGCCCGAAGCGGAGTAGGCATTGTAGCTGGGAAGCTGATGGGCGTCGGAGGAATCAGGGTCTTCTTTGAGGATCGGTTCGGTAAGACGAAACTTATGTCGGACGGGGGCAACCATTTCAAGGACCCGTTCCACCGGGTAGGGCAGCAGAGCCTCAAAGGTTTCGATGCGAACGTCGAGGCCCGATTTACGGAATTGTTCGAGCGCGTAATTAGCCACTTCCTTCGATGCGGCGGAGCCGGCGGCGTGCGGCTTGGCGGACATGGTCTTGATGTGTTGGCCGATGCGCGCGGCGTCGATGGAGGCGATCGCTTTTGATTCCAGCTCTAGTTCGTGTTTAGCGCTAGCGGGCGTGAAGCCGCGAATCGGTTCCTGGGCTGTTAGTGGAAGGACTAGAAGCAGCAGGAGGGAAAGACGGAAGATCATTGTGCAGGTTGGCCTGTCTGGAGGAATTTAAGGAAGGCCGCAGTATCGCGAGTAGATCCGGGGAAGGTGGCTAGCACTTTGTCTTCACCGTCGACGATTACGTAGAGCGGTGTGGCGACTGTGTTGAAGCGCGCCTCTTGCATTTTGGCGTTTTGATCGTTGATGGGTTCAGAGCCATCGGTGTAGAGTTCCACCAGCACAAGCTTGCTGAGAGCAGATTGAATTTCCGGCTTGGGGAACATGTTGGCCTTCATCCATTTGCAGTTGCTGCAAGCGTAGCCGGTGAATTCGAGAAACAGGAGTTTGTTTTGGCGCTTGGCTTCGGCGAGGGCACGAGGGTAATCGTCCTTGATGAAGTCGAGACCGGCGCCGCCCTTGGCTGAACCGGCGGATTGGCTAGCGGCTGGAATCAAGCCATCGAGTTCGCCTAGAGGTGAGCCGAGCATGCCGGGGATTAGGCCTATCGCGAATGCGAGGAAAGCGGCGCCGAGCAGCAAGCGAGTGACGCTGAGCTTTTCATCGCGACTGATTCCTTCTAGCGGCAACCAGCCAAGAAGATATGTTCCGGGTAGGGCAAAGAGAACGATCCATAGAGCCAGGAAGCGGTCGCGCGGGAGGAGGCCGAGTTGAAGGACCGAATCGATGTTGCTTACGTACTTCAGCATCCAGGCGAGGACGATGAAACCCATCACGACTTTAACGCGCATGAGCCAATCGCCGCCGCGGGGCATCTTTCGGAGAAGGCCGGGGAACAGCGCGAGGAAGAAGAATGGAAGGGCGAGGCCAGTGGCGAAGGCGGCCATACCAAGGACGGGTTGGAGCTTATCGCCCCCGACTGAGGCGGCGAGTAATGTTCCCATGAACGGGCCGACGCAGGCAAACGAGGTGAGCGTGAAAGTGAAGCCGGCGAGCAATGCTCCGACGTAACCGCCTCGTCCCGAGGCGGCGTTCATTTTGTTGACTAGAGCGTAGGGCAGAGTTAGCTCAAAAGCGCCGAGCAGGCTTAGGCCGAAGGCTAGGAAGATCAGGGCGGTGAAGCCGTTCACCCAGGGGTTAGCGCTTAGGTTCTTTACGGCGAAGGGGCCGAGGATCAGCGTCAAGCCGAAGCCGAGGGCGGTGAACATGAAGATGATGCCGAGGCAGAAGACTAGGGCTCGAGTCCAGCCGCCTTCCTTTTGATCCATGAAAGCTCCGACGGTGAAGGGAATCATGGGGAAGACGCAGGGGGTGAAGATGGAGGCTAGACCGAGGCTGAAGGCTAGCAGGAGGAAGGAGCCGAAACCCGGATTGGCATCGGGGGCCAGTGGGGCCGGTACCGTAGATTGCGACTGTTTGGGGCCCGAGGGGTCTACCGTTTGATAGCCTGCTGGAATCGTGAATGCCGCGGACTTGGGGACGGCCGGATCGATCGTAAGCGACGTTGAAACTGATTTACGCTGGGGCAGACACTGCGTTTCCGAGCAGACGCTGTAACGGAGTTGAGCCGTCAGTTCGAGCGGACCCGAGGCGGCATTGGAGGCGACGGCCGCTTCGATGAGGAACTCGGCCTCATGCTCGTAGCTTTCGGTTTGGACTCCGAAGTTGGGATCGAGACGCGATTCCGGTTTCTGTTGATAGAACTTGGTGAAAATGACGGCGGGATTTTCAGCGACGGCGATCTTGGTGGCCGGGGCTCCACCTTTCGGCGTAGTCATCGAATACAGATGCCAGCCTAGGTCGACTTTGGCTTGAAGCTTGAGAATTACGGTCGAACCGGGCGGGACTCTATCGGTTTGCGGAGTCAGCTTCCACTGGACAGGATTCTGGGGCTGAGCGGCGAGGGGGATCGCGAGGACGAAGGCGACGATGGTGCGTTGGAAATTCACATTAATCCGCGGCTGACTGACCCTTGCCCTTGCGATTCCATTCGTTGAGGCTGTCATGCAGCATCTTATTTAGATGCTCGCTGGCGAATTCCGATGCAACGCGGATGGCATTTTTCATGGCGTTGGCGTTGGAACGACCGTGAGAGATGATCGTAACTCCTTTGACCCCAAGCAAGGGAGCCCCGCCGTATTCAGTGTAGTCCAGACGTTTTTTGAAAGTATTAAATGCCGAGCGGGAGAAGACCGCGCCGATTTGGCCGGAGATGCTGGATTGCAGCGATTCTTTCAAAATGTGCTTGATGACTTCGACCAGGCCCTCGCTTACTTTTAGAGCCACGTTGCCGATGAAGCCATCGCAGACGATGACATCGGCGAGACCCGAGTAGACATCGCGCCCTTCGACGTTGCCGATGAAGTTGATGGGCATGGTCTTGAGCAGCGCCGAGGCGGAGCGGGTAAGTTCGTTGCCTTTATGTTCCTCTTCGCCGATGGAGAGGATACCAACGCGGGGGCGCTCTTCCTTGAAGATCAGCCTCGAGTAGAGGTGGCCCATTAAGGCAAATTGGGCAAGCATTTCGGGTGACGAATCGACGTTGGCTCCAACGTCAACAATGACGGCGGGCTTGCCGGTCAAAGTGGGAAACGCAGTAGCTAACGCAGGGCGGTCAATGCCGGAGACAACCCCTTGCACCATTTTGGCAGTGGCCATTACGGCACCGGTGTTGCCGGCGGAGACTACACCCGCGGCTTGGCCCTCGCGCACCATTCGACACGCGACCCGGATAGACGAATCTTTCTTGCTGCGGAGCGACTTGCCGGCCGAATCATCCATGGTGACCACTTCACTGGCATGAACAATGCGAATTGGCAGGCTCTCCCAACCAGGATGGTGGGCGAGTTCGGCGCGAATAACATCTTCTTTCCCGACAAGGATAACTTGAACGGGAAACTGACGCACGGCTCTGATCGTCCCTTCAACCTCGGCTTTAGGGGCGTGATCACCACCCATTGCGTCTACGGCGATCGTCACCATAGTTGGCAAAATGGCTCCGTGTTTGGGATTATTGCTGCTCGACTTCGACTACTTCACGGCCTTTATAATAGCCGCAATGCGGGCAAGCGCGGTGAGGGAGTTTGGATTCGTGGCAATTAGGGCACTCGGACACACCGGGGACTGTCAGGGCATCGTGAGAGCGGCGCATGGAGGTGCGGCGTTTCGAGTGGCGTCGTTTGGGATTTGGCATTCTAGTTCCTTAACTTTCTATTATCGCTTGAAAAGCTACAGTTTCAAAATCGGAGCCTTAATGGCCTCAAGGCCGGACCAGCGAGGGTCCAATTCCTCTGGTTGGCAATTACATTCCGTTTCATTGAGGTTCATTCCGCAGACCGGACAGAGACCGCGGCAATCTTCCTTACAAACCGGCCGCATGGGAACGGCCAGAATCAGAAACTCCTCAATGACGTTTTGCAGTTCCAGTCCGTTTCCCTCATAGAAACCGACTTCCGCATCTTTATCGTTGATCTCCTTATCTCCACGGTCAGGTTCCACACCTACGGGCAGGTAGACTAGATCGAAATCCGAATCAACGTGAATGGCGGCCTTTTCGAGGCATTTGACACACTCTGTTTCTAGAGTGGTTTTTATGTGGCCACGCACGCGAATATCCCCGACAGAGCTTTCCAGTTCCGCCGAGCCGTTTACGGCAACGGGCTCACTTTGACGGATTCCTTCCTTGCGGCCTGGCTGATCGAAAACGAACTTGCCAACGGGGTAGGAAAACTCGAAGCGCAGCGGTTGCGACTCTAATTCCCGAGTGCTCAGGAACATAAGACATACCTCCACGCGCATCCGGCTAGCGTGGTTGCGCTAGGGCAGGCTAAGTTACATTATAGCAGTTTCAATCTTTTCAGACGGGATGGTAGTTATTTTGATTTAGCGAGCAGTTTAATAACCTCGGGGTCGTTCCGCCAGCCTCGTCTCAGTTCCGCCAATGCAGCTTTCCGCACCTTCGGATTGGAATCGTTCCGGGCGCGATTCTTGAGCAAATGAACCAACTCTTTGTCTTGCCGGAAGCGGGGGGATAACGCTGTTAAAGCTGTGATGCGTACGCGGTCATCTGCATCGCTACAGGCATGTTCTTTGAGGCTAGCCGGTACTTGAGCATCCTCTCGCCAGTTTGCCGCCAATTCGCGTAAAGGCGTTGCGGACTCGGTCTTTGAGCAGTTCCGCCACTTGATTCTTGTTTCGATGGGTCTTTGCCAGCCAACTCAACGGACGCCGTCCTAACCGTGCCGTTATTGTCACTTCTGGTGAGGTCCGTCAATAAGTCTGTCATTTGCGGATCTTCCGGCCTTCGTTGCACTAGCTCGCTCACAGCCGTGTACCGAACATGCCATTGCGTGTCGTTGCGGGCGCGGTCTTTGAGCAAAGCAACAAAATACTGATGATTGCGAGCGCAGTCCTTGAGCAACTCCAGTTGCCCATTCTCCCGCCAGCTTCTTGCTTTCTCACTCCATTCCTTTATGTACACAAGCACCATTTCTGCGCGGCGGAAACGTAAGATATAGATTTGGGCATGTATGAGGCGTCCAATTCCCTCAAATCCGCTGAGTTCTTTTCGCACATCGGGAAATTGCTTCAGGCTCTCCGTGCGATCCAGTAGTTTCTTTAGTAAATATGTCCTGTTCCCTCGGGACAGCTTCCCAACACCTCTAAATTTCGTCAGATCGTCTAGCGCCGGTTCCGTGCAGCGTAATCCGAAAGCCACTGGGAAACATGGGTCTAACTTCATCCGAGGTAAAGAGCTTCCCTTTCACTCGGCGTCACACGGGAATTAATGCTATGCCGCGACGGAACTCGTCCTTGCCGGAGGTTGTTGCGGTATTGGCTTTTCCGCCATGACGCTAATTGGGAGCGGGAGTTGCTCAGTTCGTGGCGATGCTTTGGCCTGTTGAGGAGTCGCCCGCACTTCCTTCTTTACGTTGTCCCAAAGCTGGATTGATTCGTCGTATTGAGCGAGGCCGGCGAGGTAGCGGAGCACTGTGTTGATCAAAGCCGTTGAGGCAAGGAAGCCGTGCTTTTTGTGGCAGCGCCAGGTTAGCCAGGCGGTGAAATCGTAATTATCGTGGAGCAGGGGCGCGGGCGTCTTCTTTGTTGGGTGGTTGGGGATTTGCACCAGCGGCACTCCGCTCAATGCGTTACGGAAATATTTGGCTTCCATGGCGACATCGAGCAGGAGGTCGGATTTGGAGATGGGCTTGGTCTTGAAATCTGTTTGCTTCGGCATTTGGTTTTCCTGATTCCAGTATGCCGGGTGGGGTGGTAATTTCTAGGCCTCAGAAAATGCTTCGGACGGCTGTAACGTGATGATAGGTCGGGAGTTGAGATTTCTTGGATTTGCTTGTGATTGAGGCCGAATGCCGCGCCGGAATAGGCTGGCCAGGGGGCCAGCCCCACTTTTTGTTTCTTTTGGGACCTTTGCAGTTCTGGCTGTTTGATTAACGATCTCTAAATTGCCTTGATTTTGCGGGCCGCTTGAGCTAATTCGGGGCGCACTGGCTTGCGGGCTGCCGCTTGCATATCGGGAATTGCTAAACGCTTCACTTGATCGGTCACGCACACCAGGAACATGGGCTGTTCGGCATCCTTCAGGATATTGATGATTCGACCGTGGTCGGCTTCGAGGTAAATCGCTTTACCGTCGGTGACCAAATGCATTTCGCTTTCGGGGGCGAAGATCTCGGCGACACGCTTGCCCATTTCCTTTTCGAGGAAACGCAAAACGCGGCGGATTTTTTGGAGCGAGAAACCCTTGCGCCGGAGTTCAGCGATGACGGCGATCTCCACAGCCTCCTCTGCTAAATAGACTCGCTTGTGACCTTCATGACGGGGGGAAACGACCCGTTGTTCATCCCACCACTGCAACTGCCGGAGGCTAACTTCCGCAATTTCGGAGATTTCGGCGGAGGAATAAATTCGATCCGTAACGCTTACATCATTTCTGGTCTTTTTTGTTTTGAACATAGCCGAGTGTTTCCGTTTTTTAATCTGTGTGGCACTCACGATTGTACTGGAGTGGCCCAAGGAGTCAAGGAGCGAGATGTGGGGGCGCCAAACGAAGATGACGCTTCTTATTGCGGCGAAGGACAGGCGAACGCCAATGCGTTAAGCCAGTGCTCCCCGCATTCCGCCGTCGATTGCTCGGTTAGGAGAGTTAGCGCCTCGCTTCGGGTACTACACAGCCGCCCGCCAACTGACCGAGCTTCACTCGCCGTTTCGCTTCCGCTTATGGGCTCGCTTACTCCGGGCACCACCCGCGGACACAATTCAGTCTTCCTGAGGTCACACATTGCTCTTCCCTACCGTGCCGTCCGCAAACCCTTGGTGCGGTGGGTGAATGAGTAACGCCGACTCTTTCATTCGCTACTCCATGCCGGTTTATCCCGGCGCTAACCCGACGGAGCCTCGGCCCCACTTTACTGGCAAAGGCAAACAATAGAAGGCTTGCAAAGGCATACAATAAAACAGAAGGACTTGTTTTTGTTTTATGGACCAGGTTTGGTTTTTTCTCCTTGCGATACTTTGCTTGCTTATTGGCGGCTGTGCCGTTTTCTTCTTCATGCGGCTGCGCGCGTCGGCTGAAGCGTCCGTTCTTGGCGAGCGGCTGCGGGGGCGCGATCAGCAAATTGCCGAGCTTGCATCGAAGTTGCAGGCGGAGAAGACTAACCTTGAGCACCTTCAGAATACCAACGGGACGTTGCGGGCCACGGCCGCGGAATTGACGGCCAAGCTTGAGGCGGCGAACACTACTGCAAAAGAAAAAGTCCAGGCGCTTGAGGACTCTCACACTAAGTTGATGGCCAACTTCCAAGCGCTTGCCGCAGACGCGTTGAAGAACAACAATCAAACCTTCCTCGACTTGGCCCAGCAGACTTTGTCGCGCTTTCAGGAAACAGCAAAAGGTGATCTTGAGGGGCGGCAGAACGCCATCGTGGAAGTGCTGCGTCCAATCCGTGAATCCCTTGATAAGGTGGATACGAGGATTATTGATCTGGAAAAAGCCCGCGTTGGCGCCTACGCCGGCTTAACGCAGCAGGTGCAATCTCTGGCGGCGGCGCAGGTCCAGCTGCAGTCGGAAACGTCGAACCTGGTGCATGCTTTGCGGGCGCCGGCGACGCGTGGACGTTGGGGTGAAATCCAGTTGCGGCGCGTAGTGGAAATGGCCGGCATGGTGGAATATTGCGATTTCGCCGAACAGGAATCGGTTACCACGGAACAAGGCCGGTTGCGTCCGGACATGATGATCCGGCTGCCTAACGAACGGTTAGTGGTGGTGGATTCCAAAGTTTCCCTTTCGGCTTACCTGGATGCCGTGGATTCGACAGACCCTGCGGTACGGGCCGACCGGTTGGCGGCGCATGCCCAACAGATTCGTACGCATTTGACGCGGCTTGCCTCTAAGAATTATTGGGATCAATTTGAGCAGTCGCCGGAATTCGTTGTAGCGTTTCTGCCTGGGGAAACATTCTTTTCGGCCGCGCTGGAGCAAGACCCTTCCTTAATTGAATACGGGGTGGAACGGAAGGTAATTCTAGCTACACCCACCACGTTGATTGCGCTTTTGAAAGCTGTCGCTTATGGCTGGAAGCAGGAGAAGATGTCGGCCAACGCGGCGGAGATTCGCGATCTAGGCAAAACTTTGTATGATCGCATTCGCACGTTGGTGGAATATTTCGAGGAGATCCACAAGCACTTGGACCGGACCAATCATGCGTTCAACAAAGCGGTCGGCGCGCTTGAGACACGCGTGCTGGTGCCGGCGCGCAAGCTTCGGGATCTGGGCGCTGGGGCCGGCGATGAAATCGACTCGCCAAATCCGGTGGAGACAACTCCGCGCATTTTCCAATCACCGGAGTTGAAGCCCCGCCCGCTGAAGGCTGTAGACCAGGTAACCATAAACTTCAAGCAATAACTGGTGAAAAAGAGCCGGGTGGTGGTAAGTCACCAGATTGTAAACGTATCGTAAAACCACTCTGAATTTGCAACCAACAGCCCTTGATTTGCGTTTATAGGGGTGAGGAGCAAAACATGAAACGCACAATCAAGAATCTGGTAATCAGCATGACGTTGGTGACAGGGTTTACCTTCGCCACGTCCAACACTAGTAGCCCTAATCCGACCCAAGAGGCGCTTGAAACCAAGGTTCGTCACGAGCTTTTGATGCTGCCTTACCTGGGAGTTTTCGACAACCTTCAATTTCGTGTTGACGGTACAACAGTGACCTTGCTCGGTCAGGCGAGCCGTCCGACGCTGCGGTCCGACGCGGGCAATGTGGTGAAACGCATTGAAGGCGTTACGGCAATAAACAATGAGATTGAGGTGCTGCCTCTTTCCCACTTCGATGATCAATTGCGGCTTCGTGTAGCCAGGAGCGTCTACGGACAGACGGCGTTGAACCGCTACGCGCTTGGCGTGCACCCGTCGATCCACATCGTGGTGAAAAACGGTAACGTGACGCTGGAAGGCGTGGTGGCGAACAAGATGGATGCAAACATTGCGAACATTCAAGCCAACTCAGTGTTCGGCGCCTTCTCGGTGACGAACAACTTGCGGATCGAAAGGTAATTTAGAGATTTGTTAGAGTGCATTGGTTTCCTCCAATGAGCAGAGGCAAGTGGGCCAGCCCCGAAAAAGGCTGGCCCGATTTTTGTTGGCTTCCTAAAAAAACCTCGCGCCGGCGCGCTAACAAGTGGAATTCGATCATTAGGAGACCGGCCAGCGCAAGGTGGGCAAATTAGCGATCCTGTGAAATTGCTAGGACGCTGTTGCTGCCATCGGGATAACTTTTGTCTGTCTTAGGCGTTCGGTGCGTCGCATCAAATTCATGATGCGTGGACCGGCAAGCCCGCAAGCGCATTCCGTGCTGACTAGCGATCCACTTAAACCGGAGACCAAGCGGAATACGGGCTGGTACGGATTACCGATCAGGCTGACCAGCAGTTCTCCACTATTGCCTTCTTCAAACACGGCGGACTTCGGATTAATGTGAAGACCTTGATGCGCTTCGCACTCCCATGCAAGCAATTCGCCGCTGAAGCCGTAGAATTGCTCATGGATGGGGACCTGAAATACTCGCCAAAAAAGATCGAGATCTTCCTCTGATAGCGGGCCTTCGACTAAACCGGCGAAGGCAACCACGGAATGAGTGAGTGGGGGGATCCACAAGTGCCCTGTCTCAATGCCGCGGGCTAGAGCACGGAGAGTGTCAAGGGGCGCGGCGATGGATTCCGATTTCAACCGGGCTAAGCGCGGGTTGCGGTAATCCTCGATGCGTTTGTATCGCAGGCTGAAGCGGAAGCCCTCCGCGAGAACGGCGGTTCGGGGCTGATTGTGGCAAGGATGAACGAAACTGCGTTTGCGGGGTCGAGGAGGTTTGTCACTTTTGAACCGATCCCCATTCTTCAGATAATCGAGCAATTCCACTTTGGGGAGGCGGGTCAACCACGAACTCATCTCCATTTTTCCAACCTGAACTTTTCCCAGTTGATCAGCGAGAACCGATTGGGTTCTGTAATGACGCGTGTGCTCAACGGCTTTCAGAAACGACGCGGTGAATTGTTTGCGGGTGGCTTTGGAGGCGGAAGATTCCCGCGGCGCCCTATAACGGATTACCGGAGCTAAAAGAGTTGTAGCCACGAATAATAGTCCAGTCAAGGGCGCGCAACTCTCAATAGGATATTTCCGTAAACGAAACGATTTCATTGTGTGTAGCGTCAAAAGACGTGGAGCCCGAGGGAGCCAGATTCTCAAAGAAGGGCGTTACACTAAAACAATGAAGCATATTTTTGTTTTTTCGCTTCTAATGGCCGACATTACAGAAGCACAGAATATCAGCTACGGCGTTCGGGGCGGAATTCCGCTCAACGATGCCTTCAATGTGGCCGTAAAAGCAGTTGACCCAGTAACTAGAGCTCAGATTGACGCCAAGGTGGCGACGAACCGTTTGGTCATCGGCCCCACGATGGAAGTGCGGCTGCCCTTGGGTTTAGGATTGCAGGTTGATGCTCTCTATACGCGGCACAAATTTACCACGTCTGCTGCTTCGAACTCGGCCAGCAGTTGGGAAATACCCTTGTTGGCGAAATATCGGTTCCCGGGATTGCTGTTGCGGCCATTTGTGGACGGCGGGGTGTCGTTCCAGAGATTTGGAGATGTTGTGAATTTGGTAACGACTTTAAATTCGGACCGTTCGCGCCGTGGATTTGTGATGGGTACCGGGATGGAAGCGCATTTGGCGAAGGTGCGGCTTTCTCCGGAGATCCGCTGGACCAGGTGGGGTGATGCGAAATTCATTACCACACCGTCGGCATTGCTGAACTCATCGTCGCAATTCGAGTTCCTGGTGGGACTTACATTCTAGGCCGGGGTCTTCAAATCGCCTCTAATCGTATTGCACGCGGTCCATTGCCAGGAACTCGTGAATGTGTGGATGTTCGGCAAATTCCAGGCCGACCACGGGGCCAAAATAGATGATCTGGCCGTCGTGCAAAAACACCACGTTGTCGGCGACCCGCCGCATCAATTCCAGGTCGTGGGTCACCACAACCGAGGTCAGCCGAAGTTGTTGTTTGAGCTTCAACATCAAAGACCCCAGATGATGGCTCATGATTGGATCCACCATCGTGGTGGGCTCGTCATAGAGAATACACTCGGGTTGAGCAGCCAGTGCCCGAGCGATAGCAACGGCGCGCCGATGGCCGGTGGATAGATCCGTTGGATACACGTCGGCGCGATCGGAAA
>JANXXI010000059.1 GCA_025350695.1 Acidobacteriota bacterium | reverse complement strand
CCCATCTCGCGCAATCGCTCCAACCGGAGGTAGCACTTGTCCTGTACCTTCGCCGGTAACTCGTCGAACCAATCCACGAACGGGCATGATCCGTCTTCCTCCCGGTAGAGGGCGACTCTGGTCTTAGGCACTCGATCCCAGTCTATTCGCAATGTTGCGAAATTGCAAGTTGGCGTCAATGACTCTTGTACCGCCGGGCCGCGCGGCGCTCACATCAACCAATCCCGGTGGAAGTCACCGCTCCACAATGGGCATCCTCCTTATAGGGAAATCTTTTGTTGTCTGCTCCAGTAGACAACAATCACAACAGCCTGCAACCGCGCGCGTGAAAGCACGCCACGGGCCAGTCCCCGGTGTGGAGTCCTGGAGTCCGCGTGGAGTCCAGACGCCCAAAAGCCGCCTCGTGGCGTCCACCAGCGTCCAAACTGCCTCGTGCTAAGTCTGTTGTTTCTGGTGGAATTGTCTGCAAGTGATTGATATATCTTAAATGGCATGGAAGAGGTCGACGGTTCGAACCCGTCCAGGTCCACCAATTTTTTCAGTCAGTTACCGTTGTAGCCCCTTCCGATTGGCGCTTTGAGAATTTCTCAGACCTCTGCCTCCCACTAGATCTTTAAGCCGCCGACTGCCCCCCTTTAGCCCAGGCATGGCAGGGGCTAACTTGTTAAACTAATCGGCTCGCACGCCATCGATACGTTCTATAAATGGCCTGAATATTGCGAAATGGTGGGCGGCTATTTCGATGTCCACCGGGGGGAAACAGTTCAGGGCCCCGCTCAGCCTTACGATTCGCGATTTCCCGCGGCATGCCATCTGCCGGAGCGGTTCACCGTCATGGACGAGATCCACCAGCCCCGGACGGTTGTACCCGTTAGCTGAAGCGTATATAATTCGACCGAGGTATCCCCCCATGCCCAAGAACATTGTCCTGCTTTCCGATGGCACCGGAAACAGCGCCGCAAAGATGTCGAAGACGAATGTGTGGAGATTGTATCAGGCACTCGACCTTTCGCAGCCAGACAAGCAAATCGCTTTCTATGACGATGGAGTCGGAACCTCCTCGTTCCAGCCGCTCGCGGTGATCGGAGGCGCATTCGGTTATGGGTTGAAACGCAATGTCCGCGATCTATACACGTTCGTTTGCCGCAACTATCAGCCCGGTGATGAAATTTATTGTTTCGGTTTCAGCCGCGGGGCGTTTACGGTTCGCTCCCTTACCGGTCTCATTAATTGTGAAGGCCTGGTGTCCGATCCCACTGAGGCCGGTCTAACGGCATTGGCGAAGACGGCTTTTAGAGAATATCGCCGCAAACGCTATCCTGCCGACATTCCGCTGGACAAAATTGGACGATTCCTTCGCGACCTCTTCGTTGGCGACAAGCATTATGCCAATCGCGCCAAACACGCGGAGCCCAAAATCAGATTTCTTGGTCTATGGGACACTGTGGCAGCCTATGGTTTGCCGACTGATGAAATGACGCGCGCTTTGAATTGGGTTTGGCGCTTATACCCAATGAACCGCGAGCCCTTAGGGAACCTAACACGCATTTGCCATGCAGTCTCTCTGGACGACGAGCGCAACACGTTCCACCCCATGTTGTTCAATGAAGAAAATGAACCCGGCGGCAATCAGCAATCGAAGAATATCCGGGAGGAACGATTGTCCCAAGTTTGGTTCACAGGCATGCATTCAAACGTTGGGGGCGGTTACCCCGATGATGCTTTATCGTATGTTTCGCTGAACTGGATGGTGGATCAAGCTGAAGGACTATTGCTAAAGAAGAAGGAACTCGACGATATTCGCGCAGGCGCCGATCCGTTGGGAAAGTTGTATGATTCGCGGCGCGGCACCGGGGGCTTCTACCGTTATCTGCCTCGCAAAATGGAGTTGTTAACTAAGGACGTTCTGTGGGACGACAGCAGGGTCCTCATTCCACGGCCGAAGATCCACGAAAGTGTTTTTCAGCGGATAAAAGAGGGGGTGGACCGTTATGCCCCGATCGTCTTACCACCGCACTATGCCGTTGTCGACAAAGATGGCAATATTGTGGACGGCGCCCAGGCTCTGGAACATCCAACTCAATCGCAGGCTCGGGCCCATTTGCAGGAGAATATTTGGAACCTGGTTTGGTGGAAACGGGTGTTCTATTTCTCGTCCATCATAGTCGCCTCTCTGCTAGTTGCTTTTCCGCTCTACTTTCACCCTACTGAGGTGTGTGAAGAGTGGGCTTGCTTCCTCTCACCCGTCATCGTTTGGGCGGGCGTGTTTTTGCCTTCCTTCGCCGAAACATGGCTGGCGGCTTATCGCAGTCATCCATCTATCTTCTCCACTATGCTAGGTGGCTTCATCGCCTTGCTGATGGCCGGAGATGCGGCAAAGCAGAAGTCCCTGGACGCGATGCGCGGACTCTGGAATAACGCGATCAATAATCCCGGCAAGCCAGTCCCTGAAGCGCCGCCTCCTTCCGACTTTTTATTCCGGTTTCGAACGCATCCTCTTTATCGCTGGTTCTTCGTTCAGATGAAGAGGCGTGTGCTTCCTACAGCGTTCGGATTAGTTTCGCTGTGCGTGATCTTCGGAACAGTAAGCCGACTTGGTTTTAAGGTAATCAGTTCGGCCGGCGGAGTCTGTTCGCGGGAAGGCAATGGCGATATGTTTCCAACAGCCAGCGTCTGCTGGGACACCGGCCAAAATGTGGAGCAAGGCAAGAACTACAAGATAACGCTCACCATTGTCGACAAGTATAAATATAAAGATAATCACATCTCCACGGGTCTAGGAGGCTTTGGTCACGAAAAAATGCGTTGGGCTCACCCGATAGCATTCTTCTACCGCCGTAACTTAAGTGAGCCATGGTTCAAGCCACTGGCTCGCATTGGTGAGCGTGGCGCCGACGAATACGTCTTGAGTCCCACGGATAAAACGATCCCCAATGACGATACACCTGAAATAACCTCGGTGATCACCGCGCGCCGCGACGGCAGGCTCTACCTGTTTGTGAACGATGCCGTACTTCCCGTTCCAAACTCGCGGCAGTATTTCTACAACAACAATCATGGCCAGCTGCGAGTGAGCGTGAAGCCGCAGCCCGCGGCGCGCGAATAATTTCGCATTTTGAGCCGCGTGAGTATAGTCTAGATAAATGACATTCTTGAGGGCCTCAATTTGGTTGTCAATCAGCGGCGCGGTGGCCTCCGCACAAAATCATAACACTTGGGCCGATTACGGCGGCGCCTCTGATTCCGCACAATACTCCGCCCTAAAACAGATAGACCGGACTAACGTGAATAAGTTGAAAGTCGCTTGGAGTTACCCAACCGGCGACAATTCCCGCTATTTGTTCAGCCCGCTGATTGTCGACAAAGTCATGTACGTGTTGACAAAGAACAACACCTACGTTGCGCTCGAAGCCTCCACCGGAAAAGAAATTTGGAAGTTCGCTGCCGAGCCCGGCATTCTGACCAATCGTGGCATCAACTATTGGGAGAGTAAAGATGGCCAGGAACGCCGCCTGCTGTTCTCCAACAATCATGCCATTCGTGCGCTCGATGCCCAAACCGGTAAGCTGATTCAAACCTTCGGAGAAGGCGGCAAGGTGGATCTGAAGCAGGGACTGGGGCGCGACCCGAAGACCATCGCACTGGTGCAATCCACCACGCCGGGCCGCGTATTTGAAGATCTGCTGATTCTAGGTTCGGCGACGAATCAAGGTTACGGTTCAGCGCCAGGGGACATTCGCGCTTTCAACGTCCGCACCGGTAAGCTTGTTTGGATTTTCCACACAGTTCCGCATGAAAGCGAGTTCGGTTACGACACTTGGCCCAAAGACGCCTGGAAGAAGGTGGGCGGGGCCAACGCTTGGGGCGAGATGACGCTGGACGAGAAACGCGGCGTGCTATTTGCGCCCACCGGCAGCGCCAAGTACAACTTCTACGGAGCGGATCGCACGGGAGCCAACTTGTTCAGCGACACGTTGTTGGCTCTCGATGCGCGCACCGGCAAGCGGCTGTGGCACTACCAGTTCGTCCATCACGATATTTGGGATTACGATGGAGCAACGGCGCCAAAGTTACTCACCGTGCGCCATGCAGGCAAAGTGATAGAAGCGGTGGCGCTACCCAGCAAGGAAGGTTTTCTATGGGTGTTCAATCGGCTTACTGGCGCGCCGTTGTGGCCTGTGGAAGAACGCAAAGTGCCGTCAAGCGACATGCCCGGCGAGAAGACTTGGGCCACGCAGCCCTTCCCAGTGAAACCTCCACCATTTGCCCGGCAGGAGTTTACGGTGGACGACATCAATCCCTACTTGAGCGTGGAGGACAAGGCAAAATTCCGCGATCAGATTCTGTCCGCGCGCAACGAAGGCCTATTTACGCCACCGGCCAAGCGCGGCACGATTCAAATGCCTGGTAACAACGGTGGGGCCAATTGGGGTGGTGCGGCTGTGGAGCCCGACAAGGGCGCCATCTATATAGTTTCGAAGGAT
>JANXXI010000040.1 GCA_025350695.1 Acidobacteriota bacterium | reverse complement strand
CTGACGGAACAGACAGCCTTTTTTCGCCTTGTTTTTTGGTCTCTGCTCGCAAGTTCGGCGCCCGCGCGCCGGACCCCTTATGAGACACGGGCAGGACTAGGTTCGCGTGAAAGGCTGCTTCGGGAGAGGCGGGATTTCGATTTCGGTAAAGCTGCCTGGTGTTGCGGCCTTGATGCCAGTGATAACGCGATCAACATCCGGCAAGACGTCACGCCACGTTGGATTAGTCAGTAAGACGGTTGCGATTCGCCGGTTTTTTAGGTTCTTCTGGTAGCGGAAGTTCTTGTCTGTAAGCATCACGTCAAACCCGGATGCTTCGGCTTGGGCAAGAAGTTGTCCGTTCGCTGGAACTGATCAACAATCTCCGCGATGTCTGATCCTGCTTCGAGGTTCCTGAAGATGGCGGCGACGGGCATACGCGTATTCTTCCAAATTGCTCCATCTCTTTCATCGTGACTGTTTCAACCAAGCGATGGCGGGCAACCGTCACTTTGCAAATTATTTGGCGTAAAAGTTTGCACGCTATCTGGCGTATCGAGAGCCCACAGGAAGCCGCTCTTTCCGAGTGGCGCGTGATCCGGAATGAATAGCTCAACACTGAGCGACAAGGCAGGAGTAAGTGACTTCGCATTGGCCCTGTTGTCGCAAAACTGATTGGGACTATGCAGCAAGATTTCAGACTGCTGTGTTGATCGCTCCGACCAAGAACCAAGCTACGCTTACAGCGAAAGTGCTGGCCATCAGCAATCGGCGAGTTGGGGTCTTCCCGAAGGCAGTAAGGCAAAAAAGGGCGAAAGTGAGTGCCGTTCCGACGTTTACGGTAGCGAATAGGCGATCAGAGTAGTCTGTGCCGAGCAGTACGGCCTTAAACGGAATAGCAAGGAGCAAATATCCGTAGCTAATGGATGTCAGCACGAGTATTGCGGAGCTAAAGCGACTTTGCGGATTGCGGGAGCGCTTCAACCACGTCAACGGGAGCAGGAGCAACGGGCCGAACAAGAACAGGTAGAAGACTCCAGCAAAAAGCCCCTT
This sequence comes from Acidobacteriota bacterium, assembly GCA_025350695.1. GTDB lineage: Bacteria > Acidobacteriota > Terriglobia > Bryobacterales > Bryobacteraceae > JANXSF01. Next base: position 5,105 of record JANXXI010000040.1, on the reverse strand, counting down.
GGACATACACCCAGTAGTGAAAACGGCACGCAAGGACTCGGATCTTGTCCGGCAGCACTTGGTAGACGATCCGATGCTCTTGGTTGATCCGCCGCGACCAGCACCCGGACAGCTCGTGTTTTAACGGCTCTGGCTTGCCGAGCCCTGAAAACGGATCCCGCTGGACATCTCGGACAAGGCGAATGATCCGCAACGCTTGAGCACGGTCCTGTTCAATCCACCAAGCCAAATCCTCAAATGCAGAGGAATCGAATTCGACGTTCCTCACATTCCTAGCTTTTCAACCACGGCGCCCAGCGAGAGTCCGTCGGTGCGCTGCGCTGCGGCGAGTAGGCGCTGCTTCATCGTTTCGGAACCTAACAAGTATGAGGTCTCGTGCTCCGAGGCAATCTCGCGCCAGAGCTCGATGGGCACTAGGACAGCGGTGGGTTCCCCTGCTTCGTTAGAAACAATCTGGATGTCCGTATTCGGCACACTTTCAGTCTACCTCGGAAGTGATCGCCGCAACTGCCGGGGACTACTCCTGACTAACGGCGCAGTGTTTACTGATTCTGTCCGATTGGTCGGCAACTCGGAGAGAGCTTCGGCTCCCGATTGCCGCCGCAACGCTTTCACCGTGGGTTGCGGAAACGTTCGATATCGCAACGACGGGCCTTCGGCCCGATTTGCTGGGTTTTAGCGTTGCGAAATTGTATTGCGTTACGGTCGGGAATGGCGACGGGTTTACGCAACGCCCAGTTCGGGGTGCGCCGGTCCTTGGCGTGCCGCCTGGCCGGTACGCCAAATAGCGTGCAAAGAACTACGCCAGATAATTTGCAAAGTGGCGGGCAACCTAGGAGCTAGTAATACTTTTCATCGCAAGCAGTGCGCGAGGCCGAATTGCGCCGCTACTCACTTCCCGGCGAAGCGAAACGTAACCCCAGCCGCCACCGTCAGGGGATACCCCGGCGTCCCATGAATCCGAGCCACCACCGGCGCAAGCGGCGACACTCGCGATTCAAAGAAATTTTGCGTCTCGTAATAAGACCGGTTAGTGAAGTTGTCCACGCTCAAGTTGAATTCCACTCCGCGCCGAACTTGCTTCGCCACGCCTCCGTCAAACACTGTGTGTCCGGTAGCGCGGATAGATGGGTCCTCGCCATCCAACCGGTAGCCGTTAATAGCCCGCATCCGCACAGACCCGCTCCAGCCATGCCACCGCGCCACCGTCAAAGCCGCATTCGCCACGAAGTGCGGAGCAGAATCCACATACACTCGATGATCGCCGCCTTTATAGAACGAGTTACTCACCTTAGTAAGTCCTCCGTTCAAGGAAACATGATGGGTCAGCTCAAACGATGCCTTTGCTTCATAGCCGTAAGTCCGGGACGGACCCTTGAACTCGAAGCTGCCATCATCGGGAATGTATACCTGTTCGTTGGAATGATCGATGAAGAAGGCGTCGCTGCTAACAGATAGCCGATGGAAATGGGCCGACGCCCCTACTTGAAAAAAGTCGGTCGTAGCCAGTCGAGGTAACTCCGGCCGCTGCACCACGCCGCGCGCGTCAATGCTGTTAATGCCGCGCCCATAATTGGCATGCAGTGTAACTGGCAGCGACTTAGCGGGAGTAAAGGCCACTCCGCCCTTCCCCTGCCACTTGCCCGCCGATTGGGTCCCACCCAGCAAGGGGTCCACCCTGTCCAGCACGTTGAATCGGAATTCGTCGAAACGCAACCCCGCCGTTAGAATCAAGCGGCCATTCAGCAGCGTGATCATCTCCTGTCCATAGGCCGCTTCATTGGTCACATGAGCATTCGCACGGCTTGTCACGCCGAACGGGGAGCGCCCCAGGCGCGGGTAGAGTCCCACATTGATCTGGTTGTCATGGAAGTTAGAACCGACCGTAAAGATCGCCGTCATTCCTCCGATCTTGTGCGGAGTCGAATACTGAACGTTGCCGCCTTCCTGCAATCGGGAATCGTGCTGCTGAAATGCATCGCCTCGTTCGGGGTCCTTCAGGTAGTAAGTGAAGTTGGAGTATAGGTCAAACAAGGAACGACTTACAAAGCCATCCGCCTTGAAGTTAGCGCCACTTGTCCAACTCTTGCTGTAGTAACTGGAAAACGTCCCCAGTTTTACACGACCGCCCTCGGTTGGATCGATGTATCCAAACCGCTGCGGGTTTCCGCCGTCAACCAGGTCCAGCGGCAATTGCCCCGACGAATAGAAATTGTTCCGGCCATACAAAGCACGGAATCCCAACTTCTGATCGTCGCGCAACTGAAAGGTGTAATTCCCGTTCATGTTATCGCGGCGGTAACGCGCCGGATTCTCAAACGGCCCATCGGTGTAAGTGCCTTCGTAGGCGAGATAAGCATCGGCCTTCCGCACATTCGGACTAATCCCAAAGAACGCGCGCCCACTGTTGAAGTTGCCGCCTTGCAGGCGCAATGTCACTTGATCGGGCAGCGACTCCCGTTGTTGAATGTGCACCACGCCCAACCCGCTGAAGTCACCATACTGTGCGCTGAATGGCCCGTTGATCACGGTCACTTGCTGAATTAATTCCGGACTCAGCGCTTTCAATGCGCCAAGGTATCCTTGCCCATGCCCCTGCGTCCCCTGGTTTTGCTGAACGTTGTCCACCATCACCTTCAACCCACCGTTGACACCACCATGATCCAGGTTGAACCCAAACCGGCGAATCTCGAGCGACTTACCGCCGCCTTCGTGTTGCCCGGCATTGATGCCCGCGTTCAGTTGCTGCAGCACTTGGTCGTCGCGGGTAAACAGCGTGCGGTTAAACACCTCTTCGTTCCGCAAGTCAATCGTGGGTTCATTGGTAGTCGCGGTGATCACCAAGCTTTGATTCGCTACCGCCACTTGGGTGAATCGTAGATTCAAGATCTGCAATTGATTCGGTGCGATTCCGACCGTGGCGGTGACGGGCATGAAAGAAGAATGCGTCGCGGTAATGGCAAATTGGCCAATAGGTAGCCGCTCTAATCGAAAAGCGCCTTCGACATTGCTGACTGCGCTGACGGTCTGCACTTCCACTTGCGCTCCACTCACCGATTTGCCCTGTGGATCCAGTACGCGTCCGGTTAGAACCGGCTGCCCGCTCAGCAGACTGAAGGTGAGAGCAATCGATATAAGAATGGTTCGCAAGCGTTCCCGTAGCACGAAGTTGGATTTCGTAATACTAACACAGAGGTATCACGATCTTCAAATGAGTACTACGAAGCCGCCCTGCCCGCGGATTCGGCGGGAGTCGAATTATTTATATAGAATGGAGCCTTCCATGATCCAACCGGCGCGGGTCAACAACTTTGAGACACCTGACAAAAGAATTTAGTGACTATCTTTTAGAGTCTGAATCGGGACTGGTGGGTTGATCCAGACTGCGGTTGGTAAAGCCAATGGTTTGGGACAGCCACCGACAAAGCGCTCTGGGTGAGATTGGTAGGCCGATGCCAAGACGGTTTGGCGATGAGCAAGAACCTGTTCAGCTTGGCCAAAATGAACCGCGGCTGGAGGCAGCATAGCGATCCCGGAATGGCAATGCTCATCGTTGTACCAAAGGAAGAAGTCCTGGCAGAAGGCCCTGCTGTCTTGGATGGAACCAAAGCGGTCCGGGAATTGAGGCGAATATTTGAGCGTCCGGAACTGGCTTTCGGAATAGGGATTGTCGTCGGATGTATAAGGCCGACTATGTGATTTTGTGACGCCAAGGTCAGCCATCAGAAAGGCGACAGGCTTGCAGGTCATCGGTTTGCCGCGGTCAGCGTGAATGCTGAGTTGGCCTGGCGGGACCTTATGCTTAAGGACGGTTTCCTCAAGGAACTTCTGGGCCAATACTCCATTTTCTTTGTCGGCGATCATCCAACCAACGACGTATCGGCTGAAGATGTCCAGCATCACATAGAGATAGAAGTAGGTCCACTTGACGGGCCCGCGCAGTTTGGTGATGTCCCAACTCCAAACCTGATTGGGCCCTATGGCCAGCAACTCTGGCTTTTTGTAGGGCGGGTGGATCCGTTGCTCGCGGCGTTCCCGCGATTGGCCCTCTTGTTCCAGAATCCGGTACATGGTTCGGGTCGAACATATATATTGGCCTTGATCGAGCAAGGTGGCCTGAATGGCGGCTGGAGAGCGGTCTTGAAAGCGCTCTTCATGTAATGCTGCCAAGACCTGAGCGCGTTCTTCAGGGCGAAGAGCTCGCGCCGGAATGGGGCGAATGCTGGGCGTGATAGCCAACGATTCGACCTCGGTGAGGGGACCGAAGACAGGGCGCTGTCTATAGAATGTGGCGCGGGAAACGTTCAGATAATCACAGGCGGCTTGGATGCCGACGGTGGGAGAAAGAGTGCTGACGGCATCCATTACGGCTTCTCCTTGACATCTGCCGGCAGATCCCACCCCAAGAGCAAGCCCACTTTTTTTTGAACGTCGATGACGATCTGGGCTTTGCGCAACTCTTCGTTTAAACGCCCGTTCTCACGCCGCAGTTTGCGCATCTCCTCCTCTTGTGGATTGAGCTTGGACTTAGGGCCACGCTTTTGCGGAGTGAGCCCTTGCCGCATGCCCGCCTCACGTTCGCGCCGCCAGGTAGCCAAGTGTGATGAGTACAATCCTTCGCGGCGTAACAAAGCGCCGACGCCTCCGGCGGTCGTCTTGGCGGCATCGGCCTCAGCCATGATGCGGATCTTATATGCGGCGGTGAAAGTGCGCCGTTTGGCGTCGGCAACCACTTCGGGATTGGGGCGTTCGACCGGCGGCGGGGGCGCCACGGTTTTACCTGGTGCGGTACTTCGGTCGGCCTCGCTCCGCTCGGCCTCCCTACGTTCCGCATCAGGCAAAACCGTAGGGATGGAGGGAAGTCCATTATGCTGCTGTTTCTGTATATTCAAGTTGATATCCATTCTCGCCCTACTCAGTAATTAAGGCCAGGAGATTTGTCTCAACTATGTTGGCACGGAGGGGTTGAACGTTTTTCCGCCCTTTTGCCGGCTGCAAAACTGGTTTGCCCTTCTCGCCCCTTCCCGTTTATCGCAATACGCCACGCTCCATGCCCTGTTTCCTCATCCCCTCACCAAATCCGCGACGAACAAAACCCATAGCCC
>JANXXI010000017.1 GCA_025350695.1 Acidobacteriota bacterium | reverse complement strand
ATTTTCACTGGACGGGATCCACCCAACCAATACGGGACACGCCATTCTGGCCAACCTGTTTATCAAGACAATGAATTCCCGTTTAGGGGCAGGGTATTTCGCTTGTGTCCGTGGAACAAGTGGCTAAGACTGATCCGCTGACGCCAAAGCGATAATTAAAACGAGTTTAGAAGTGTTAGGGGGAAACGGTAGGTTACCGTTTCCCCCTATCTGTGTTGGCCCGTAATCCGAAGCGTCTTGATTTGAATACGTGATCATGCTATGCTCACTACAGTTGAGCTATAAAGACTCACATATATGGACTTCAACAAACTCACCGAAAAGGTTCAGGACAGTCTCCGCGCTGCGCAATCTCTTGCTTCGAAGAATTCTCATCAGCAGGTGGATGTTGAACATCTCCTGCTGGCTCTGCTCGAACAGGAAAACGGGCTTGCCACTTCCTTGGTGCGGCGCGCCGGCGCCGATCCTCAAGCCATTGCTGCCCGGTTGAATCTGGAAATCAACCGTCTTCCCAAAGTATCGTCCCCCACGGCGGCCATGGATCAAATTTACGTAACGCCTAGACTTACAAAAGTCATAGCGGACGCCGAGGCTGAAGCAAAGCGGCTGAAAGATGAGTTCGTGAGTATTGAACACGTGCTTGGCGCCATTGCCACCGATACAGGGGCGGCTGGCCGAATCTTGAAAGAATCCGGCATCACCAAGACGGTTCTGGACAAATCGATCAAGGATGTTCGGGGGGCGCAACGCGTCACATCGCAAAATCCTGAGGCAACCTACGAGGCGCTCGAGAAATACGGTCGCGATCTCACGAAGATGGCTGCCGACTCGAAGCTTGATCCAGTGATTGGGCGTGATGAAGAGATCCGGCGGGTGATTCAGGTTCTTAGCCGCCGCACGAAAAACAATCCCGTCTTAATTGGCGAACCCGGCGTGGGTAAGACAGCCATTGCTGAAGGACTGGCGCAGCGCATTGTGCGCGGCGACGTGCCGGAGGGCTTGAAGAATAAGCGTGTCGTATCGCTCGACATGGGCGCATTGATTGCCGGCGCTAAATTCCGCGGGGAGTTTGAAGAGCGGCTAAAGGCGGTGTTGAAGGAAGTGCAGTCGGCTGAAGGCGAGATCATTCTGTTCATCGACGAACTGCATACCGTTGTGGGGGCAGGGAAGGCTGAAGGGGCGATGGACGCCGGTAATTTACTGAAGCCCATGCTGGCCCGTGGCGAACTGCATTGCATTGGCGCGACAACGCTTGACGAATATCGCAAGCACATTGAAAAAGATCCGGCACTGGAGCGCCGCTTCCAGCCTGTATTAGTGGACCAGCCGTCGGTGGAAGACACGATCTCCATCCTGCGCGGATTGCGCGAACGTTACGAAGTGCATCATGGCGTGCGCATAAAGGACGCGGCGCTGGTGGCGGCGGCGGTGCTTTCGAATCGCTATATTTCTGATCGTTTCTTGCCGGATAAGGCAATCGACTTGGTTGACGAATCGGCGGCGAAGTTGCGGACGGAGATCGATTCGCTTCCCTCTGAGCTGGATGAAATACTGCGCCGCAAGATGCAGTTGGAAATTGAAAGGGAAGCATTGAAGAAGGAATCCGATGCGGCCTCGCGGGATCGCTTGGCCAAGCTTGAGAAGGAGCTGGCGGAACTTAGCGGCCAGGCGACAACGCTGCAAGCCCAATGGAAGGGCGAGAAAGACGCCGTGGATAGCCTGCGTCAACTGCGAGAGAAAATTGAACACACCCGCGCCTTGGCTGCCCAAGCCGAGCGCAACTACGACCTGAACAAAGCCGCCGAACTGAAGTATGGAACGCTGGTGGATCTGGAGCGCAAACTGGCGGCCGAGGAATTGAAGATCCAAAGCTCCACCGCTTCGCGCCTGATAAAAGAAGAAGTTGACGAAGAAGACATTGCCCGCGTGGTGAGCCGCTGGACGGGTGTTCCACTATCGAAGATGTTGGAAGGCGAAATGGCGAAGCTACTGCACTTGGACGAAGAACTGCACAGGCGCGTGGTGGGCCAATCGGAGGCGGTAGACGCGGTGGCTGAAGCGGTGCTGCGTGCGCGGTCGGGGTTGAAGGATCCTAATCGTCCCATTGGAAGTTTTATTTTTCTGGGTCCAACCGGTGTCGGAAAAACCGAACTGGCGCGGGCGCTAGCCGAATATCTGTTCGACGACGAACGTTCGATGATCCGCATTGACATGTCGGAGTATCAGGAAAAGCATACGGTATCGCGCCTAGTTGGGGCCCCTCCAGGGTATGTCGGTTATGATGAGGGCGGCCAGTTAACTGAAGCGGTGCGCCGCAAGCCGTACTGCGTGATTTTGTTCGACGAAATTGAAAAGGCGCACGCGGATGTGTTCAACATTCTACTGCAGGTGCTTGACGATGGCCGCCTTACCGATGGCCAGGGCCGCACGGTGGATTTCAAGAACACCATTGTGGTGATGACGTCGAACCTGGGCAGTCAGCGCATCCTTGACTATCACGGGGCATTTGATGGCGATGGCTACGAACGGATGAAGAAGGCGGTGATGGAAGAAACGCGCGCCGGCTTCCGTCCGGAGTTTTTGAACCGCATTGATGAAATCATCGTATTCCATGCTTTGAGTGAAGAACACTTGAAGCAGATTGTGCTGATCCAATTGGGTGGCCTTCGCAAGCGCCTCGAAGATCGCAAGATTCATATTGAGTTAAGCGACGCGGCTCTGGCCCATTTGGTAAGAACCGGTTACGATCCAACGTACGGCGCGCGTCCGTTGAAGCGGGCCATACAGCGTGAAGTGGAAACACCTTTAGCCAAACGAATCGTGGGTGGTGAATTGCGGGAAGGGTGCACCGTGTTTATTGAATTTGACGGTGCGAAAAACGATCTGACCTTCAATGTAGTAAAGGAAGCGGTAGAGGTTTAACATGCATTTGCAACCGGACGCTTCACCACAGCATCTGAATCAGTAGCAGGGAGAAAACTAATGAACGAAGTCGAAAAAATGATCACTTTGCCGGTACTGCCGCTCAAAAACGCGGTGCTGTTTCCTGGCTTGGCGATGCCGTTGTCGATCGGCCGCAAGCAAACTGTGTCTGCTATAGAAGCGGCGCTGGCCAAGGAAGGAAAAGAAATTGTTGTTTTCTCTCAGCGTGATGCCTCTGAGGACACGCCCACGCAGGAATCCCTGTACGGGGTTGGCGTAAAGGCTGTGGTGCGCCGCATGTCCATGAACCCCGATGGTTCGATGGAAGTGTTGGTGATGGGCGCAGAGCGCGTGGCCATGGCGAAGATGGAGGAAAACCTGGCGGGTTACCTGGACGCTCGTGTGCGGCCGTTTAACGTCCCGGAAGAAATGGGCACCGAGGTGGAAGCGCTTGGCCGCGCCTTGCTGGAACTGGCGCAGAAAGCTTTTTCGCTGGCGCAGCCGGAAATGGCTCCGGACCTGAATCGGATGATGGCCACGACGGACGATCCGTTGCGCATGACTTACCTCATGTCTTCGATGATGAATCTATCCCTGCCGAAAGAGCAGGCGCTGCTTGAGGCGATGACGCGCGCCGATGCGATGCGCATTCTGCACGGCTACCTGACCCACGAAGTGGAAGTGCTGGAGTTGCGCAGCAAGATTCAAAATGAGGCGCGCTCAGAAATGGGCAAAGAGCAGCGCGAATACATGCTGCGCCAGCAATTGCGGGCAATTCAAAACGAATTGGGCGAAAAAAATCCTGAAAAGGCCGATTCCGACATGCTTCGAGAACGGTTGGAAAAAGCCGAACTGCCGGAAGAAGCGAGGAAAGAAGCGGAACGTGAGTTAGGTCGCCTGGAAAGGTTGCCTGCCGCCTCGCCCGATCACCATGTTACTCGCAGCTGGCTTGAGTTCGTGCTGGACTTGCCGTGGACTTCGTCAACTGAGAACAAGCTGGACATTGTAGAAGCGCGTAAGATTTTGGACGAGGACCATTACGAAATTCGTGAAGTGAAGGAACGCATATTGGAACACCTCAGTGTGCTCAAGATGAATCCAAATGCCAAGGCTCCGATTTTGTGTTTCGTCGGGCCTCCCGGCGTGGGCAAGACTTCGCTGGGACAATCGATCGCCAAGACCCTTGGCCGCAAGTTTGAAAGGATGAGCCTGGGCGGTTTGCATGACGAGGCGGAGCTTCGTGGTCATCGCCGCACCTATATTAGCGCAATGGCTGGCCGATTGATGCAGGCGATCCGCCGCGCGGGTTCTAACAATCCGGTGATCCTACTCGATGAGGTGGACAAGGTTGGCCGCGACTATCGTGGCGACCCGTCGCATGCTTTGCTTGAGGTTCTTGACCCGGAACAGAACAAGACGTTCCGCGATAACTATATGGACCTGGCCTTTGATCTTTCAAAGGTAATGTTCATCACAACGGCCAATGCGCTGGATACCATTCCGCGTCCGTTACTGGACCGGATGGAAATCCTTCGCCTCTCCGGATACAGCGAAGAGGAAAAAGTGGAGATTTCCAAGCGCTTCCTGATTCCTCGTCAAATGAATGAAACCGGCCTGAACGCCGAGCAAGTTGAATTCACGGATGAGGCGCTGAAGAAGATTATTTCGGGATACACTCGCGAGGCTGGTTTGCGCCGGCTGGAGCGGGCCATTGGAAAAGTCGCGCGCAAAGTAACCTTGAAGTTTGTTGAAGGCAGGACTGAACTGTTCGTGGTTCAGCCGGAACATCTTTACGATCTACTGGGCCCAGAGCAAGTGTCGCAAGAAAAGATGCGCAAGGATCTGCCTCCCGGCGTGGCAACTGGTTTGGCCTGGACTGAGACCGGTGGCGAGGTGCTTTACATTGAAGCGTCGTTACAGCCCGGTGGCAAAGGGCTCACCATCACTGGCCAGTTGGGCGAAGTGATGCAGGAATCGGCGCGCGCCGCGCAAAGTTACATTTGGGCGCATTCCGACAACCTGGGCATTCCTGCTTCGATGTTCAAAGAATACGGATTGCATGTGCACGTCCCGGCTGGCGCGGTGCCGAAGGACGGCCCTTCCGCCGGCGTGACAATGGCCACGGCCCTAGCTAGCGCTTATACGAAACAGGCTGCCCGCAGGGACACGGCGATGACCGGCGAAATTACGCTGACTGGTTTGGTGCTGCCTATTGGCGGCGTGAAGGAAAAAGTGTTGGCGGCGCGGCGGACGGGGATCAAGCGTGTGATTCTTCCTCGCGCCAATGAAAACGATACGAAGGAAATTCCTGACTATATTCGCAAGGAGATGACGTTCATCTTCGCGGATCGAGTTGAGGATGTGCTGGCGGAAATGCTTCCGGCGGTAGCTGAGAAGTTTGAGATGGTCGCGTAAGAATGTAAGAGTTTTCTCCTCCTGTGTAATCTGGCCCGCGGCACTCAGTGTTGCGGGCCGCTTTATTTTCATGATGGAATTTGGATATGAGAATTGTTGAGGCGGCTTGGCCCGATGATCGCGAAACCGTGGTTGCTATGTTTCGCGAATATGCGGCATCGATTAACGCTGATATGGGGCTGGCTATCGTTTGATGCGTTTGGACACTTTGGACATTATGATCGCGGCACAGGCCTTGTATGGGGCGCTTGGCTTCAAGCCGATAGCCGCGTACTACAGCAACCCGATTGCCGGAACCGCTTACATGGAACTGGATTTGAAAATCGAATTGGGAGGGGAAATCGTTGAACTTCGTGATCTCCCCAACACCTGAGCAGGGCGTCCTTGACTATTCTGATCAGCAAACTAGAAGGAGAATAGGGTCATCGGTTCGACTGCAACCGCTGCTCCCCCAGCGCCGACAACCGCTCCTTCTTCCTCTTCCTTGTGTAATTGACGGCAGTAGATGCCCGTGTCGCTGAGGAAAATCTCGAACTCGCCGGGGCGCGCCAGGTTGCCCTGGATCAACAACTCCGACAGGGGATCTTCTATGTATTTCTGCAATGCTCTGCGCAACGGCCGGGCGCCGTAGCTTCGATCGCCACAAGTTTTTTCGAGGATGTACTTCGAGGCTTCCGGCGTAAGGTAGATCTTGATCTGCTTTTCAGCAAGATTCACGTTGACCTGGATCACCAACAGTTCAATGATCTTGATCAGGTCGTCATCGTTCAAGGCTGTGAACAGAATGATCTCATCCAAGCGGTTCAGGAATTCCGGATTGAAAGCGCGTTTTACTTCGCCCATTACCTGATCTTCCAGCTTGGGACCCATACCCGAGGAGGCCGGCCCCTGGAAGCCGAGCTGCGACTTCTTGTCGAGGAATCGGGCGCCTAAGTTCGACGTCATGATGATGATCGTGTTCTTGAAGTCGACGGTGTTGCCCAAACCGTCGGTTAACTGGCCGTCTTCAAACACCTGCAAGAGGATGTTGTAAATATCGGGATGCGCCTTTTCGATTTCGTCGAGCAGGATAATGGAATAGGGCGAGCGCTTCACGCGTTCGGTCAACTGGCCGCCCTCTTCGTAGCCGACATAGCCGGGAGGCGAACCGATCAACTTCGAGACCGAGTGCTTCTCCATGTACTCCGACATATCGAAGCGGATAAGAGACTTTTCGCTGCCGAAGAGGAATTCGGCAAGAGCGCGAGCCACTTCGGTTTTGCCGACGCCGGTGGGGCCCAGGAACAGGAACGAGCCTGACGGGCGCTTGGGCGATTTGAGGCCCGCTCTGCTGCGGCGGATAGCGCGGGATAGAGCGTTGATGGCCTTATCCTGGCTAATGATGCGCTTGTGAAGTTCTTCTTCAATACGCAGGAGCTTTTTGACTTCCTCTTCCTTGATGGCCGTCATGGGCACGCCAGTCCAGCGGGCCACTACCTCTTCAATGTCATCCTTTGTGACGATGCCGGTGGAGGTGTCGTCAAGGTTGTATTTGTCTCGCAGCAAGCGCAAGTTTTCGCGCTCCTTGCGTTCTTCATCGGAATAGAAACGCGCCTTTTCAAATTCATGATTGGCGATGGCGTTTTCCATGCGATGGACAATGAACTTAATCCGCTTCTGAATGTCGGCGACTTCCGAAGGCAGCGTGGTCTGGCGAAGTTTGACCCGCGCGCCGGCTTCGTCGATCAGATCGATAGCCTTGTCGGGCAGGAAACGATCCGGGATAAAGCGGCTGGAAGTATAAACCGAGCTTTCAATGGCGTCGTCCATGTAGGCTACGGCGTGGAATTTCTCGTAACGCTCCTTGATGCCATACATGATTTTGATCGCGTCTTTTTCATTTGGCGGCGGAACCTTCACGGCCTGGAAGCGGCGTTCGAGGGAACGGTCTTTTTCAATGGACTTGCGGAATTCCGCTGGAGTGGTTGCCCCGATGCATTGAATTTCTCCGCGGCTTAATGCCGGCTTCAGGATATTGGCGGCATCCAGAGAACCTTCCGCCGAGCCTGCTCCAACCAAGGTATGCAACTCGTCGATGAAGATGATGGCGTTTTGATTTTCCATCAGCTCTTTCATAATGGTCTTCAAGCGTTCTTCAAATTGGCCGCGGTACTTTGTACCGGCGACAATCAAGGAAAGATCGAGAGCCAGGATGCGCTTGTCGGCGAGGAAACTAGGTACGTCGCCATCGGCAATATGTTGGGCCAGCCCTTCGACGATGGCCGTCTTGCCCACGCCAGGTTCGCCGATCAACACCGGGTTGTTCTTGGTGCGGCGGCAAAGGATTTGGATGACTCGTTCGGTTTCGTAGTCGCGGCCAATTAGCGGATCAAGCGTGCCGTCGATCGCGCACTGGGTCAGGTCGCGGCTGAACTCGCTGAGCAGGGAACTTTCCTTGGGACGGTTAGAGGATACCTTTTCCGAACTGGAGCGGGCGATCTCGTCGCGCACCGTGCTTAACCGCAGGCTGCGCTCGTGCAGAATTTCAGCGGCAAAACATTTTTCCTCGCGGAGCAAACCAAGCAACAAGTGCTCGGTGCCAATGTGCTTGTGGTTCAACCGTTCAGCCTCTTCAGCGCCATAGGCTAGAACGCGCTTGCACTCGTGCGAGAGCGGCAGGTCTACTGAGGTGGAAACTTTTTCTCGAATCGTGGTGTGCGATTCGATCTGCTTGCGAATCGATTCAATGGCGGCGTGCGACCGCAAGAAGCGGTTGGCCAAAGCTTTGTCTTCCCGCAACAACCCAAGAAGCAAATGCTCGGTTTCAATGTAGGGGCTTCCAAACTGCGAGGCCTCATATCTGGCGAAGAAAATGACGCGTCTTGCTTTTTCTGTGTATCGCTCGAACATAATGATTCGTGGCCAACTTACGTTAGGCCAGCCTCCATGGATGTACCCTGGCCGTGGTTGCCAGGGACAATGAATTCAGGTTGCAAACGACCGGCTTCCATGCGGACCACACGATCGCACTGGGCGGCAAAACGAGGATTATGAGTAACGTAGATCGAGGTTAAGTTGTGAGCCAAATGTAAGTCGGAAAGCAGGCGGGTGATCATCTGGCCCGTCCTTTCGTCCAGGTTACCGGTAGGCTCGTCGGCAAATAGCAATCTTGGATTGGTGACCAAAGCACGGGCGAGCACAACACGTTGCTGTTCACCGCCGGACAGTTCTCCAGAGCGGTGATGACCGCGCGCCTCAAGACCGACTTCCTGTAATCTGCTTCGTCCAAGTGACTCTGCTTCCTCTCTCGTGACCGTCCCTGGTCCGCCCTGCCTCAGTAACAGGGGCATCATTACGTTTTCAAGCGCCGTGAACTCGGGCAGCAAATAATGAATCTGCCAAACAAATCCGATCTCACGATTGCGAAATCCGGCAAGCTCGTCTTCACTCATCGCCGTGATCTCTCTCTCTGGGCTTTCGCTGGGGCTCTGTCCAAAGTATATCTTGCCCTCAGTCGGCCTGTCGAGACCACTCAACAGGTGCAACAGTGTTGACTTACCGGCGCCCGACTCTCCAACCAACGCCAACCGCTCCCCTTGACGAACTTCAAGGTTCACATCGTCAAAGACGGTTAAAACAGTTCCTCCCGATTGATACCGTTTAGACAATCCGACGGTGCGGATAACTGTTTCACTCACGTTACTTCTTAGGCTAACATGCACTTCCCCAAGTTGCTCCCTAGGAGATAGCATTAGAGTGGCTCCCAAAACAGTCTCAATCTATAGGCCAAAGGGTCCATTCCGAAACCCCACGGGTCCACAGCTCTACTACCTTGCTACTATTTCTCTGATGCTTATTCTTCCATTTCTGATTCTTCTTGCCTTGACTGCTTCAGCTACGGAGCTGGGTTTTCGCCCACTGTTGCGGGGAAACCCATTGTCGAAAGACTTCATCGTCGACACACCTGGCATTTGGACCTTTGAAAGAGGTGTCCTGAAGGGAACCCATACCGGACTGAAGTATAACGATTTTCTGCGCACCCGACGAAACTATGGCGATTTCATTCTGAAGGCAAAGTTTCGGTTGAAGGACGGGGCGGGAAACAGTGGGATCCAGTTTCGCAGCAAGCCTGTTCCCGACTCGCACGAGGTTTCTGGCTATCAAGCCGATATGGGACAAACGTACTGGGGCTGCTTGTACGATGAGTCGCGCCGCAAGAAGATACTGGCTTCGCCCAAGGAAGGTCAACTGGCGGGCCTAGACGAAAGCGGCTGGAATGAATATGTGGTGACGGCGAACGGGAAGCACATCACCATCGAACTTAACGGAATCAGGACGGTTGACTATGAAGAACCGGAGCGGGGGATTGAGGAGACTGGGTTTATCGCTTTTCAAGTGCATAGCGGACCGGGGATCACTGTTGAGTTTAAGGACGTGCGAATTAGAGAACTCAAGAAATAGAGGTACTGAACGGGAAATGGCGGCTGAGCCCTCGAGCTTGCCGCCATTTTGCGTTTGGAAGGTTTAACAACTACTTCTTTTTCGGAACGGTCTTTTTCACGGCAGGAGCAGCTTTCTTTGGCGCGCCGGCTGCTGGGATGGGGGTGGGCCAGCCCTTGATCTTGCTGGGCTCCACTTCAACCGTCATCATGAACGGAACCTTAGTAAAGGCCTTTGCGACGGCCTCGAATTCGATTTCGGTGCCCGGTTCGGCCGTCCCTGGCAGCGATCCACCATCAGCGATGACAATCGTAATTTCAGGCGTTGTATCGTCAGCAACGGCGACCACGATTTCCTTCGGTTTGGTAGCCGGTTTCATGGAGAGAACCTTACCCTTCATGGGTGGCACGGCTGCGTCCTTCACTGAGGCGTTGAAGTATTCTTCGCCGCCGGTGTCGATTAAGGCTTTTTTCACGGCAATCCACAAGGCGAGCTGCGGGTTTGTCTTCTTCAACTCTTCTTCCTGTTCGGCGATTTCCTGCTGGTCCGTCTTAATCGCAAAGTCCTTGGGGGCGAATGTGCTGGCAAGGGCGTCAGTCATTAGCTTGTCGAGGCCTTTCTTCGAGCCCTTGTATCCCGTGTAAATTCTGGTGAGATAATCGAGCGCAGCCTTTTGACTTGCTGCCGGCAGGGCGTTTGGGCCTGTTACGCCCGCAGCCCTGGCGAACTGCCAGAAAGCTTCCGGGTAAAGGCCCGGATTTTTCTTGGTAATGATGAGTGTACCCAAGTCGTAGGAATAGGCCGCCAGTGACGGGTCCTTCTCCAGTCCCTCCCGCAGGAATGGTTCGAACTCGGCGGGGTTTTTCTTGCTTTTAACGATCGCGTATCGAGTGTTGCGGATGAGCGTCTGGGCTCCGGTCTTTTGCACGGGGGTGATTTTGGGATCGTCCAGTAGCCCCTCCAGTTGATTTGCAGCCTTAATGGCCCCCTCGGTATCGTTCTGCCCGAGCGCTAACTGGACCAAAAATGTCGTCACGAGAAAATCTTTAGGGTCGATTGCGTTGTAATCCTGGCTTGCCTGATACATTTCCTTCGGCTTGTTCAACTGCTGATAGGTGGTAATGTACATCCCGAGCCGGGAGGTCTTGAAATCTGTTTCAGGGTATTTTTGTTTCCATTGATTCAAGAGCTCGAGTTTTTTCTCGCCCGTAGCCTTCTTGATTTCCTCAACCAAGTCATATTCGGCGCGGTCCTTCCATTGGGGCGCCGCCGCTTGCTGGGCAGCCCCTATCCCGCACAGCAACAGCCCTATCGCAACTCCCGACAAAAACTTCGATTTGTTAAGCAGCACCGCGTGCCTCCCCCGTCATTCTATTTCAGTATTGCAGCTAACTTTAGCGCCCTCGCCGATCCACACGAAGATCGGACAAGAGGTGCAATTGGGGAGTATAGCTGATATTTCTGTACCGCCGCAACTCGCTATACTCCTAGCCCATTTGATTCCGCAAACGGGAAAGATGTTCCCGAAATAATCGAAAAACTAATTCGATAAGTTTCTAGGCATGTGCTAGAATCGCCACGTCCTTAAAAATGCGAACTTTTGACCTTGCCGTTTTAGCCGCCTATCTTGTAGGAATTACCTGGTTTGGAGCCCAATTCCGGGGCTCACAGAAGACACTGAAAGACTACTTCCTGGGCGGCCGCGATACGCCCTGGTGGGCTATTGCCTTCTCGATCGTTTCCGCGGAAACCAGCACGCTTACCGTGATTGGGACGCCAGGGATCGCTTTTGCAGGGAATTTAGGCTTTTTACAAGTTGTCTTCGGTTACCTAATTGCCCGCATCGTTATCAGCACTTTATTCCTTCCGCTCTACTTCAAGGGTGAAATGTTCACTGCTTACGAATTGATGCAACGGCGCTTTGGCCATAACATTCGTAAACTTACGGCCGGCAGCTTTCTTGTCTTACGAGCCATGGCGGAGGGCGTCCGCGTTTTCGCGATCTCCATCGTCATCACCATCATTTTGGGAACCGGGGAAATTCCGTCGATCATCCTCATCGTTTGTTTAACACTTTTTTACACATTCGAAGGGGGAATGACGGCCGTAATCTGGACCGACGTGGTGCAGATGTTCCTCTACGTGGCTGGCGCGATTATCAGTTTGTTCGTCATCCTGAATCACATACCCGGTGGATTCGCCCATGTTTGGGAAGCAGCGTCGGCGGCAAATAAATTGCAGATCTTTGATTTCCGGTTTGAACTTACTCCGGAGTTTTTTGCCAGGCCTTACAGTTTTTGGGCCGGGATATTGGGGGGAGCCTTCCTTACTACCGCCAGCCACGGTACGGAACAGTTGATGGTGCAGCGCCTGTTGGCGGCGGGCTCAGAAAGCGATAGCCGCAAGGCGCTGTTCGCCAGTTGGTTTGTGATCCTGTTCCAGTTCACGCTGTTTCTCACGATCGGCATCATCCTTTGGGTCTATTATCAGGACAACCATTTAGCCGTTCCGGCGAAGCTGGACCGAGTCTATCCGCAGTTTATTTGGACTTCACTGCCAACGCCAATTGCCGGGTTGATCATGGCTGCCATCCTTGCCGCCGCTATGTCCAACTTGAGTGCGGCGCTGAATGCCCTGGCTTCCACCACGATCATGGATTTCTTCAAGCCCTACTCGAAGAAAGTCCGCACCGAAGAACAGTACGTTCAGTTGGCCCGTTGGACGACGGTTGCCTGGGGAGGTGTACTATTCGCCATCGCATTGGTTGCGCAAAATGTAAAATCTGTCCTTGAAAGTGGGCTGTCGATCGCCTCCATCGTTTACGGGTCGTTACTTGGTGTGTTCCTGCTAGGCAGGCTAACGACCAGAGTGGGAGAGAAGGCGGCCATGGTGGGCATGCTGTGTGGACTGGTGCTGATGCTGTATATTTACGGGAATACCAAAATCGCCTTCACCTGGTATGTGCTGATCGGCACGGCGGTAACGATGTCTACTGCGTTGCTGGCCTCATTGGTTATAAAGGAGGACAATTTTGTCCGAACTTAAGCGTGACTTAGGGTTGTGGAGCGCAGCAGCTATCGTGGTTGGCACGGTAATTGGCAGCGGCATTTTCATCGTGCCCAAGAGTATGGTGCTAAACGTCGGGTCGCCGGGCATGGTGTTGTTTGTGTTCCTTTTCGGGGGACTGCTGTCGCTGGCTGGGGCGTTGACCTATGCTGAACTGGCGGCGATGCTGCCGGAGGCTGGTGGCGAATACGTTTACCTTCGGGAAGCATATGGGCCGATGTGGGCCTTTATCTATGGCTGGACGCAATTGCTGGTGGCCAAAAGCGCGTCGATAGCCACTCTGGCGACTGGATTTTATTTGTATTTGGCAAATTTCTTCCCTGTGTTGGAACATGTAATTGCCTCGGCGACTTTTCCTTTGGTGGGCTTGGTTGAGATCCGAAACGGGCAGATGTTCGCGATGGTGCTGATTGCCTCATTAGGGATGCTGAACTATTTCGGAGTGCGAATCGGCGGCAATGTGCAAGTGGCCGTGACTATTGTCAAAGTTGCGGCGATCGCCGCGATTATCCTCGTGGGCCTATTTGCCGGCGTGGGCGAAGTCAGCAACTTTTCCACATCCGTGAAATCCGTCGGCGGCGTGAGTGGATTTTTCGCGGCGTTGGTGGCGGCCCTTTGGGCTTATGACGGCTGGAACAACGTCAGCATGGTGGCTAGCGAAGTAAAGGACCCACAACGGAACCTTCCCCGAGCCCTTATTTTGGGAACGCTGGCGGTGATGGCGATTTACATGCTTGCGAACCTGGCCTACTTTTACGTTCTACCAGCCGAGGGAGTAGCCAACAGCGACCGCGTCGCCGGTGAAATGATGCGTCGCATCTTTGGAGCGTCCGGAGCCGCGGCCGTGAGTGTGGCCGCGATGATTTCCATATTCGCCGCGCTGAATGGATCTATCCTCACCGGTGCCAGGGTTCCGTTCGCGGTGGCTCGCGATGGGCTGATGTGGCCTTCTTTAGGGAAAATTCACCCTCGTTATTTCACACCTGCAAATTCGATTGTTGTGCTGAGCCTGTGGTCCATGGTGATCGTGTTAACCGGTGGCTACGACTTTTTGTTCAACTTGGTGATCTTCTCCAGTTGGATTCTTTATGGAATGGCAACGGCCAGCGTTATTGTGCTGCGGCGGAAACGGCCAGACTTGGCTAGACCCTATAAGACTATCGGCTATCCGGTTGTTCCCATTTTATTTGTTCTCGTGACGATTGCCTTGCTTGGGCAAACGTTTTACGACAAACCTGGACAAAGTATGCTTGGCTTGTTGATCATTTTGTTAGGCTTACCTCTTTACGCCCACTGGAGTAGACAGGTTAAATCCAGGGGCTAGCTAGTAGCTTTATGACTTTGACTTCTACTTGAAAATGTAAATGACCCCTTGATTTTTTTTCAAATATTCGCTAATACTACATCTGTTAGTAACCTTGGGGTTGTTTTGGTTTTGAATAGAACACCTCATGGGAATAGCATCTGGGAGAGAATATGGACATTTCAAAAATCCTAGCGGACTTAAAGTCTGAGAGGGTTCAGATAGAAGAGGCGATTATCACATTGGAACGATTGGCGGAGGGGCGAGGCAAACGCCGAGGACGTCCTCCGTCATGGCTTGTTGAAGCGCGAAAGAAAGACCCCAAAGTGCCCGCACTAGCCGGTAAGGGCAAAGAAAAGACCTCCAAGTCAGACAGCTAACGTTGACGCAGTACTTGCTGTATATTTGCCGCCTTGTTTCGAGCCAAGGCGGCAAAGTTGTTTTAGGGAGAGCTTTTTATGGCCCGTGGTTGGGAAAGCAAAGATGTCGCCTCCAGGCAGGAGGAAGCCCTGAATGAAGAACGTAAGCCCGAGGAAACGCCTCAGGAAATGGAGAAACGTTCCCAATTGCACAGTTTGGAACTGGACCGGAAGCGGCTGGAGACGGAGTTGGGGAAGGCAAAACATCCGCGGCATCGTGAGTTAGTCAACGCCGCTTTAAAGCATGTTTTAGCGGAAATCGACTTGCTCCATCGCTAATCGATAGAAACTTTACGCCAGTGCAACGATAAGCCGGTTTTTGTGCCGGATCTTGTAAGACCCGGTGGCAACCATTCATCTTGGCCAATCATTACTGAACTGGCTCGTGCGACCTACCCGGAAGTAGTGACGGAGCGGGCCGCTCCTCCTCCCCTATTTGGTCTTGCTCCACGTGGGGTTTGCCCTGCCACTTCATTTGCATGAAGCGCGGTGAGCTCTTACCTCACCATTTCACCCTTACCCTGGCGATGAAGCCAAGGCGGTATATTTTCTGTGGCACTTTCCGTAAAACCCGCTTTGAGCGAGCCCCCCCGGCCGTTAGCCGGCACGCTGCCCTACGGAGACCGGACTTTCCTCACGGCGAACCGCGCGGTTGCCTGTTGCACTGACGCATCCCTATTGTTGCATGGGTGGGTGAACGGGATTTGATAAACTTGTGAGAATCAGGAAGATCCTCTCCGAGTCCACATCCCAATCCCATTTCCAGATCGACAGGTTGGCTAAGAGCGAGAAGCGGTCGAAGAGTACGCTTGTTAGAAAAGCTCTCTGTTGCACTGTCAACAGCGACAGAATCGGCCCGTAAATCTCGAACTGCTGGCAGCCTTTCGCGCCATTCAACAGAACGCGGTGAGTGTTGGTTTGGATCAACTGACTAGCGAAGAAATAGACGCCGAAATTGCGGACTATCGACGCGAACGCAGGCTGGATAATCACAAATAGTTCCGACACATTCACGCACGGCAAAACAGAGGACTCCGCGTTCTCAATAGCACGCGTCTTTTGGGTTGCACCCGTCCCCCATGTTTGCCAAACTGGGGATGTTTAATGTCAGCTATCCGCCCACGTCCAAGTCGGCTTGCCGCGCTCCACCGTTTTCTGTTGCTATGTACAGCAACGAACGCGCTTCATGCTCAACCCGAAGTTCTCAACTATAAAGTTGAGTGGCGGCTGATCCAGGCCGGCATCGCCAGAATTTCCTTAGACAAAGCACAGAACGCTGTCCAAGGCCGCCTGGATATTCAATCGCAGGGATTGGTCTCCAAGCTATTTCGCGTTAACGACGTTTACGAAGTGACCTGGCGTCCGGGCTATTGCGCGCAATCGGCCCACATGTTGGCTGAAGAAGGAAGCCGCCGCCGCGACACGAATATTCTTTTCGCCGCTCCCGCCACTCAGTATGTCGAAAAAGATCTGGTCAAGAACACCACCAGTCAAAAATCTGTTCCTGTCCCTGCGTGTGTTGAGGATGTCCTTGGCGGTCTTCAAAAACTTCGTACTTTGAAATTGACGCCAGGCACGACCGCGCAGCTCCCAATTACCGACGGCAAGAAGTTTGTGGATGTTCGCGTTGAGATCCAGGAAAAAGAGACGATCACAACTCCCCTCGGAACCTTCAAAACCGTTCGTATTGAACCGTTCCTGTTTAATGGCGTGATGTACGAACGAAACGCAAGATGTTTTGTTTGGATCACCGACGACGAAAAGCGCACACCGGTGATGTTCCAAGTCCGCATGCGCTTTCACATTGGTAACATAACCTTTACGCTAGATAAGTAATGCTATAACACGAGGTGTCTTGAATGAAGTTCTTCCCGATAGTTTTCGCTGCAATGATTGGTTCCGCCGTGGCGATCGCGCAACCTGCCGACGGCTTGCTTACTCCACCGCAGACTACGGAACAACTGGATCGTTCCGCTCAATTGCTTGAGTCCTCGCAAGCCACAATTCCGAATCTCGCCCGGTCAGCCGGACCAATTAGTGAGGACGCCAAACAAGCGCTAGCCAAGCTAAAACTCAATAACCGCCCGTTGCCCTCGGAACTCTACGCCTATCTACTGCCGCTTCGTTCCTATCTCTCTTTGGCCGATGCGCTTCCCAAACCAATCCCGTTCCCGGATGAATCGCGCAAGCAGTTCACCGATTTGCGGACCGCTACCGAAATGCTTGAAACGCATTTCCGCGCTCTGTTGGTCCGAACCGAAGCGCAGATTCGGCCGGTTGATCGCGACAACCTGCGCCGTTACGCGCCAGCCAACGCAAAATTGAATCCTCCCGATCCCGCCAAGCCGAGGGTTCTGTTCATGGGAGACTCTATCACCGACGCCTGGCGTCTTGCGGAATACTTTCCAGACAAAGATTACGTCAATCGCGGCATCAGCGGCCAAATCACCGGTGAGATGCTGGGCCGCATGCAAGCAGACGTCATCGTCAACAAACCCCAAGCCATGATTGTGCTCGCGGGCACCAACGATCTTGCCCGCAATATTACGGTTGAAACGATTAAGAACAACATCACGATGATGTCTGAACTGGCCGAAGCTCACAAGATCAAAGTCATTCTAGCCAGTGTTTTGCCCGTCAGCGATCATCATATGGAGAAGAACCCTCGCTATGAAATGACGAAGATTCGCCCTCCGGCCAAGATCCGCGAAATCAATTCTTGGATGGCTGATTACGCCAAGCAAAAGGGGTTCATCTATTGCAATTACTACGACGCGCTGGTTGATCCCAGTAACCAGTTGAAGGCGGAATTGGCTCCCGATGGTTTGCACCCGAACGCGGAAGGTTATAAGCTTATGGCCCCACTGGCCCAGGCGGCCATTGAACGCGCCCTGGCGCCAGATAATTCCGTGCAACAGAAAGGCGGCAAGAAACGTCCAACTCCCTAAGGGTACTTTTGTGTTAAGACTGATTTTTTTCCTCACCGTCTTTTCGTTCACCGCTTCGGCGCAAATGAAGTTGACTATCGAGCAGTTGAAAAGCTTCATTTCTTCTTCCAAGCAAATGAAGCACGACGACAAGAAGGTGGCTGAGTATCTGCGTAAAGTGAAGATGACGGAAAAATTAGATAACTCTGTCATTGATGAACTGCTTGCCAACGGGGCTGGCCCCAAGACTGTCGACGTTCTTCGTGATTTGCGTGACGCCAGCAGGGATTTGCCCGGTCCGCGGCCAGCCGTCGCAGGTCTGAAGGTAAACGCTCCGCCACCAATCCCGCTACCTTTAAAGGCCGAACAGGACAAGGTGTTTGAACAAGCCAAAGAGTTCGCGGTCAACTATACCAAACAGTTGCCGAATTTCATTTGCGTCCAAATCACCCGGCGATACTATGATCCATCGGGCTTGGAGGCCTGGCATCAATCCGACGTTTTGCACGCCAAACTTAGCTACTTCGAGCAGAAGGAAACCTACCAGTTGATGAGCATCAATGGAGTGCCTCCTAAACTGGATATGTCCATGGATAAAGTGGGTGGAAGCCGCTCCAGCGGTGAATTCGGTTCACTCTTGAAAATGGTGTTCGAGGACAAATCGCACGCTAGGTTCCAGTTTGAACGACTGGGGAAGCTTCGCGATCAACTCACCTACGTATATTCCTATTTCATCGCTCAACCAGACTCGAGCTACCAGTTGGTCTACGAGGATAAGCAAGATTACCGTCCCGCATTGCGGGGCACAATTCATGTCGATAAAGAAACGCAGGTGATTGTCCGCTTAACGCTCGAAGCTGTGGATGTCCCGCCGTCTTTCCCGATCCAAGGTACAAATCTCACGCTGGACTATTCTTTCCAGACCATCAGCGATCAACAATTTCTGCTCCCCCTGCGCGCGGAAATCAAGAGCAGGTCCAGCAGATTGCTTACCAAGAACGAAATGGAGTTCAAGCTGTATCGTAAGTTTGGGGCTGATACCAGCATCAAGTTTGACGATATCCCCCTGCCCGAATCGCAAACTAAAGAGCAACCGATAAAATAGAAACTATGGTGGTTAGGCGCCTGGCGATTTTGCATTTCGGCATTCTAGCCGCGGCGGTTCGAATTGAAGCGCCGCTCGGTCTTGACGCCTATCTTCCTACTCCGCAATCGAATCCGCTTACCGCCGAACGCGTCACCCTGGGCCGGCGTCTCTTTTTTGAAAAGCGCCTCTCCCGTGACGAAACCATCTCCTGCGCCACTTGCCACGAACCCGCGCGTGGCTACACTGATGTCCGGCCCAAATCGATCGGCGTTTCCAGCCGCCGAGGCGAATTCCGCAGTCCGCGGATTATCAACCGCGTCTATGGCAAAAGCTTCTTCTGGGACGGTCGAGCGAAATCGTTAGAGGAGCAGGTTACCCAACCGATCGCCAACCCGCTAGAGATGGACCTGCCGCTGCCCCAGGCGGTCTCCCGGCTCGCCGCCACTTCTGACTACCCCAACATCACCCTCGACGACATGAAGCTCGCCCTGGCGAGCTATGTGCGCACGATCTTGGCCGGAGCTTCGCCCTACGACCACCACGTTGCCGGTGATAAAACGGCGCTTGGCGAGAAAGCGAAGCTGGGCCTCAAAATCTTCCGTACGAAAGGAGCTTGTATTAGATGCCACGTCGGCCCTAATCTTACCGACGAGGCGCTGCACAATACTGGGGTGGGCATGGGTTCGTTCAAGACGCCAACCTTGCGCGAAGTGGCCCGCCAAGGCCCCTACATGCACGATGGCAGCCTGTCCACTCTCGAAGACGTGATTGACTATTACGACAAGGGTGGCAACAAGGTCATGGGCCTCGATGCGGAAATGCAGGAACTGCATCTGACGGCCGAGGAAAAGTCTGGTTTGGTTGAATTTCTTAAAGCCCTAACCGGTGTTATTCGCGAGGGGCTGTGATCCCTCTTCTCATCGCGCTGCAGGTGTTCTCGCCATCGGACCCAACCGGCCTGCGCCCGCTCTATGAACAAGCAATTGAACTCCGCAAGTCAAGGCATGGCGAAGCTTCGGCGGAGGCTGCCGCGGCCATGGCCGACTACGGTCGCTTCCTCAGCCGCATCAGTGACCCCGCGGCACACGAATGGCTCAGTCGCGCTTTGACTATTCGGGAAAGCTTGGATGACAAACAGGCGCTCGCGCTCTCATTGGAACGGACCGACCGGCCGCGCGCGGAAGCGCTGCACCAGGAAGTTGGAGAGAAAGCCAAAGGAGAACTGGCCGCCGTCAGTTGGTCGCGGCTTGCCAACTCGGCGGAGGGCAGGAACGCTACGCCACTTGCTGAGAGGGCTTACCGCGCCGCCGTTGCCGCTTCCGTCAACGAAGAAAAACTCGCCATTCGCTTGAATGAACTTGCGCTATTTCTGAAAGGGAAGGGTAGTTTGAAGGAAGCGGAACCACTATTGCGGCGCGCTGTTGGAATTCAGCAAAAAGGAATGGGCGCGAAGAGCCCCGAACTTGGTGCTACGCTGAATAATCTATCTGGCCTGCTGCTCGATCTGAAACGTCCGGCCGAAGCCGAACCGCACGCTCGCCGCGCTATCGAAATCTTTGAAGGCACGCTGGGTTTGACGCACGTCCGCACCGGAATTGCAGCCAGCAACCTTGCCGATGTTCTGTCGGCGCGCGGCCTCAACGCCGAGGCCTTTAAGCGATACAAGCAAGCGCTAGTTATTTTTGAAAAGGAGCTGGGTCCCGATCACGCGTGGACTCGCGATGTTCGTCAAGCGCTACGGCCGTAATGGGCCTTTGCGGTAAATACCGATCCAGTGATTCGTGAATCCAAGGTTGGGCTGCGGCTTTACAACTGGCATGTGGCAGCCAACACAAGTCTTACCCGCCACCGCCACGGCCTTGTGTGCGGGCTTGGCATGGCACCCAGAGCAAACAGCATCGTACCCGCTTCTGGCCAACGCTTCGTGTGGTTTGTGGCAACTGATGCACGTTAAGGCGCCTTCTGATTTCTGGAAGCACTTACTCTGATTCAGATAGATCGGCTGGTGACGCACGTTCCACGCTTCGCGCCAATCGGTATCCTCGCCCGGCTTGCGGTGGCAACTGCCGCAGTAATCATTCATCGCCGAGCCGTTCAATTGGCCTGGGTTGAAGATCGCGGTCTTCGCTCCGCCGCGTTCGATGTGCTCCGCTCCAGGTCCATGGCACGATTCGCAACGCACGCCCAGTTCGGTCGGCTGAATGGCGAAATCCGCGGTCAGCGTCAGCGGTCCGGTGGAGTGGCATTGGAAGCACTTCATGATTTGTGACCCAGGATCGGTGATTCGATACTTCACGCCGTCAGTGTTCACATGCCCTGGAGTCTTGGCTTTCACACCCTTGAAATCGCTTTGCCCATGCTCCAGGTAAAACTGATCATCTAACTGGCTGACGGGCGTGATGGCCTGTATCCCAGCCCCGAAATTCCAAGTCGTTGCGTTTCGCGAGAGTGCCTTGGCATGCCCTGATTTTGCCTGTCCATCCCACTGCTGGGCATGGCAAGCCTTGCATGCTTCCGATCCCGCATACTGCCCAAATAAAAATGTCGAACCCAATAAAAAAAGGGTGAGCGTTAGACGCCCACCTTTTTTCGTAATGCTCGAATAAAGCACAGTTAGAACGAGAACTTCCCGCTAAATTGAAGCTGTCTGCCAAGAATCCCGCCGCGTTGCGCCGTAATCTTGCCAAACGTGGAGGCAGCGTTCACGTCGGTGCCAGGATCGGCGCCGGTGAAGCTGTTGGTCACGTTGTATGCCTCCAGCTTAAACTCGAACTTGAAGTTTTCGCTGATCTTGCGGATAGGGAAAACCTTGCCAAGTGTTAAGTCAGTGTTGGCATAGCGAGGACCTTTCAGTCCCGAATATTGCAGCGGATTCTCTCGTCTGGTGAACGCAGGCAGCCGTGCAAACTTCGTTGTGTCAAACCACTGACCGTTGGTTGGCGTCGAAATAGTTGGATCGCCGCTCACAAGCATTCCGCCAAAACGAAGGAATTGGCCGGAGTTGATCTGGTACAAGCCGCTGAGAGACCAACCGCCCAACACACCGTCAACTAATCCGTTTGCATTGTTCAACATCTTGCGGCCCTTGCCGAACGGTAATTCGTAAATAGCCGCGCTAGTTAAGCGTTGTTTCGGATTACGTCCTGGCTGATACGACGACTTCAGATCGTAATAATCCACGTTGTCGTAGAACTCCAGATTCTTTTCAGAATTGTAATTGTAGCCCAACACAAAGTTGAAGCCGTTGGTGAAAGGCCGCTGCACCTGGATTTGCAGAGCTTTGTAGCGATTCTCCAATCCACCTACAAGCCTTTCGGTCAAAGCGCCATACTGCGGATACGGGCGTAACAATTCACTCACCGAAATGCTGGCCTGTGTCCGCAACTGTCCGGGCATTTTTTCAAGCGGCAGAGCGTTGAAGAACGGATTGGGCACGGTTGCCGTTGTTGCGTTCTGCGCCTTGAAGCCAATGCGCGGATCTACCTGGTTATAATCCCAAGTGAGTGGCGCATTGTTACCAAGGTTCATGAAAAAGGTAACGTCAGCAAGCATCTTGTAAGGCAATTGGCGTTGCACGCTGATGTTGAACCGGTCGTTTATTGTGGAGTTTATGTTCTGTGTGTACCAGCTTGCCGGACCCCCTAGATTGGTATAGGTCCCAAACGTCTTTCCAGTTATTGGAACCAAGCCGCTCGGAAACGGATTCGCCAAAGTTGATTGCGGAACACCCTGTAAGGGGGCAAGGCCAGCAGTGGTGGCGTCAAAACCGGGAAGACTAATACTACCTAAAATATCTAACCCGTCTGTTAGGGTAGAAGGGACAATGTAACGAGCCCAACCAGCGCGAATTGCTGTAGCGTTATTCAGCTTGTAGGCCAAGCCAACGCGAGGCATGAACAAGTTTTTTTGCGGATTCCATGACCCGGGGTTGTTGCTATCGGTGAACTGCCAAGCTCCATTGTAAATTGGGGCTGCCGTGCGCAGCGCTGTAACCGCCGCAGGTAGTACCGGCGCCTTGGCCCCTTGAAATTCTGCAATCGGAGTGTTCAGGTCGAGAAACCTAGATTGACGAAGTTCCGAATCATAAAGTGGGCTAAAGTATTCCCAACGAAGGCCCAGGTTCAACGTCAAGCGGCTGTTGACTTTGTAATCGTCCAGGAAGAAGAAACCGTAGAAATTGTTCCGCGGCCGTTGGATGGGAATAGAGGCGAAGTTAGATCCATTGTCGATGGCGCCCAACAGGAACGTTGCCCAACCGTTCCCCTTTGTTGCCGTTGTTGGGCTCAAATAGGTGTCAGCGGTTAGCGCGGCATTGAAATTGAAGTTAAACAATTTTGGCCGGGCCGCGTTCACGTTTTCCCTGCGATATTCTCCGCCAAATTTGGTGAAGTGCCGACCGATGTTCTTGGACATTTTTGCTTCCACATTGAAGCTGTTCGGCTCCTGGAACCAGTAACCAGTTCTGCCAAGGCTGGTTGTGTTCAATTGGTTCACGCTTACACCCGGGTAGTAGATGTCCGGCGTCTCTTTGAGGTAGGGTTTGTAGAAAGTGTTGCTGCCCCAGAAGCGGGTCAGATCACTTTCTTTCAAGGTCTTGTCGGGAACCCCGAAGGAATCCACAATGCCGTTGTAGGCGCCTCGAACATTTACCAATGTGGTGGAATTCAGGGTGTAAACGGCATCACCCGAAAAGCTGCGGGCGTGACGCTTTGATCCGTCAACTTGCCATGCTGGAGAACCGCCGGTGTAGTCATCGGAACGGGTAAAGGTACGGAACTGATTGTAGCGGCCGAAAATCTTCAATCGGTCCGATGCGTTGTAATCCACGCGATCGGAAAAATTCCAGTACTTGAAACGGTTGGCGTAATCGGTAGCAAAATTGTTCAACCCGGAGGCATCACGGCCAGGGTTGTTTGCTTGGTACAAATCCGCCATGATGATTTTCGAGGTGGGGTCAATCCGATTGGCTGGAATGATGTTGTTGGCAAACGGCGTTCGGGTAACTGTGTTTCCATTGGTAATCGTTGAGAATGGGTCCCAGATTTGACGCAACGTTCGTCCGTCGGGCAGGACGGACTTTGAGAAGTCGCCAGTGCGCTCAGCAGCGGTGGGCAAGGAGGATTGCACCGTAAGTGGGTTAATAGTCCGCCAACCTTCATAGGAGAAAAACGTGAACAGTTTGTTTTTCTTAATCGGGCCGCCAATTACGCCGCCCCAAGTATGCTGCTTGGTCAAGTTCGGAGTATGATTCAAGGAATTCGCCGCTGCGTTCAGGGCTGGGTTCCGGCCAAAGTAATAGGCGCTGCCGTGAAATTCATTCGTACCCGACTTCATCGAAACGCTGAGTACGCCGCCGGCGGAATGTCCAAATTCAGCGTCAATCGCGTTCTGTTGCAAATTCACTTCCGACACTGCATCCATGGGAGGCGTATAGGATGATTTCTGCGTGGTCATGGAAGGGGAACCGTCCATGACAATGTCGTTCTTAGTGGAAGTGTTACCCCCCACGTCGATCTGCGAAGCCGCCCAGTGATGGAACGGGCTCTGTTCGGTCGACGAGCGCAGCACCGTTGCCGGGTTCAAGGTCGCCAGCAAGAACGGATTCCGATGGATGATCGGCAATTGGTTGGTCATCTTCGTGTCCAACGTTAATCCCATAGTCGATGTGTTGAACTGCACCGCAATGGGAGCGGCTTCCACTGTCACTGACTCTCTAGTTGAGCCCAATTCCAGGGCCGCGTTCACCGTAACGTCACCGCGAGCCTGCACCAGAATTGTTTTCTGCACATACTTGCGGAAACCTTGCAGTTCCACCGTCACCGAGTAAGTGCCAGGAATGACAAAATCGAAAAGGTATTGGCCCGAGCCGTTGGTATTGGCGGTAACATGAACGCCCGTATTTTCGTTTAGTAGTTGTACGTTGGCTCCGGCAATGACGGCATTAGATGCGTCAGTGACGAGACCTTGAACTTTCGCGCGTGAATCTTGAGCGTGAATCGGCAATAAAAGGAATGCCACACCAACAAGGGCCGCGAGACGTGATTGCATAGGTTTGCCTCCCTGGCAAAAAAAAAGGGTTCTAATATAGATAACGCAATGGAAATGTTTAAGTCAATCGGTCTTTCTTACCGAAACGCTTAAGGTTGTCTCAATAGTTGTAAACTTCATCCACGAGAGCGACCGTCAATAATGGAACTTCATACTAAGTTGTAGGATCCGTGGTTCGGCTGCTCCAGTGATTTTTCCAAATGTTGAGGACGTTAGTCCCGTCGCCGGATTGTTGTAGTTTGTATGGTTGATCGCGTTGAAAGCTTCAAAGCGGGATTCCAATCGGTAACGTTCATGGAAACGGAACGACCGGCTGACCGATGCGTCGAAGTTGATACGTCCCGGTCCGTGAAAAGCCGTTCGCCCCAGGTTGCCAAACGTTCCGTTCGGGTTTTGTGCAAAAGCCGCGGCGTTGAAAAACACTCGCGGATTAGGATCAATCGACTTCGCCTCAGGCAACACTAGATTTGGCCGGTCCAGGCCAATGCCCGTCAACGTATTATCACGCCCGGCGGTGACATTGATGGCGATACCGCTAGCCATGCTCACAATAGGAGCAAACTGCCAGCCACCCAACACTTTCCCAATCACGCCGCTCTTGAATGGGCTTAGCGCCACCAGCGAAGTATTTGCCACGCGGCGTACGTCGAAGTTGCAGTTGCCACGATCGAGGCCGCGATTATTTGGATCGGAATAATAGTTTCCGGCCAGTTCTCCGCCGAAGTCACCATCGCTTGTGCAGTGAGACCAAGTGAAGTTAAACAGCGCGGTGAAGTTGTTCGCCATGCGATGTTGCACCGAAGTTAGCAGGCCGTTGTAGTGCGAATTTGCTCCTTGTTCGGATCGTACGATGCTGGCATAGTTCGATCCAGTGACCGGGTTCGCCAAGTACAATAACCGCCGCTGATTGGTGTTGCCGGTTGAAGCGCCAGGAATGGTATTCACCGCCGGATTGATTTCTTCCCCAATCCAAACATGCGTGGTCTTGTTGCCCAGGTAGCTTATGGAACCCAACCAGTTCTTGGCGAATTCATTCTGGTAGCTGACATTCCATTGCATCGTGTAGGTCGGCTTGGTGTCCAGCGGCATGTCCACCAGCACGCTGTAAGCCGGGAAGGTTAGAGTCTTAGGCGGTGGTGACGGCAGAGGGAAAGGATTGCCGCCCGGGTAACCAGCATAAGGATTGGTGAAGCCACCGGTGGGGAAGGGGATGTCAATCGCCGATCCATATGGAGCATTTGTCGTCAACCGTTCGGAATAGAAAAGCTCGGCCGTGTCTCGAAGAATTGCAGCCGAGACGCGAAGAGTTTGCTTACCTTTACCGGTTATATCCCACACACTACCGAAGCGAGGAGAAAACAAGCCAATCTTGTTATGGAAGTACGCTTTCGGAATGCCCTCATCGCCGTAGAACAAAAGGCCAGGGGGCGAGTTCGGGAATACGGCACTGCGCTTGCCTGATTTGAAATTGGCCTCGTTAAAGCTGGTGCCACGGCCAAAGTAATCATAGGCCGCGAACGAAGGTTCAAAGCGCAATCCTAGATTAATCGTCAATCGCTTCGACACACGAATCTGATCCTGAACGTAAGCGGCGAACACCGGGGCGCGGGTAGCGAATTCCAGTTGGTTCGACTGGGTGAAACCGCTTGGCAGCCCCAACATAAAGTCGGCTAGCGAATCGCTAGTAGACGGGCCGCTGCCTTGACCGGCAAAGGTAAAGGAGCCGTTTTGAATGTAGCCGTTGATGAAGTTAAATTGATCGCGGAGGAAGTCGACACCAAACGAGATTTGATGCTTGCCTCGGATGATATCGATGTCATCGGCCAAATGGAGAGAGTTCGTGTTGAAGTGTCCCGGAGAGCAAGTACCGCAGCCTATGCTCCAATAATTACTCACCGCAACCTGGGTAAAGTTCTTGATGGGAGAAAAGACATTCAGGCCGATGTCCTTGGGGCTGAAATAATCAGGAGCCACGCCACGATTGTCACGTCGGCGGCTAAAGGTCGCATGGAACGCATTCAAAGTTGTCGAGCTGAACGAATAGTTATCGCCCACGGTAATTGTTTGGGCGCGCTCCCAATTCCCAGGCGCCGTCGTGGTCAACGCGCTCTTACCGTCGTACACGGGTGGGTTCTTGTATTGCGCCAGAAAGTAACGGCCGTAAAGTGTATGTTTTTCGTTCTGCAACCAGTCGATGCGTCCGATCATTTGTTCTTCGTCGCCCGTGGTTGGGATGCCGTAAACAACCTTGCCGCATGGATCGTTGGATGTGGGTATATACTTCGTCGCCAAGCCAACTGCTTGTGCGTTGAAGCGTGAAACCGGGATTTGATTGCCGGGGAACAGCGCTCCCGATAACGGGTCGCGCAAATTGCGGTTTCCAGCAGAGATGCAAGCGGCGCTATCGATGGCTGCGAAGTTGCCTGCTAGTACGGCTGGAGTCGGAACGTAACTAGTGGTCTGCGGCGGGTCGCTACGCTGACGCGTGCCTTGGAATCCGCCGAAGAAAAACAGTTTGTCCCGAATGATCTTGCTGCCCGCCGTACCACCGAATTGGTTGCGCTTCAAGGTGTCGTGCCTTGTGGCGAACGTGTTGCGCGCGTTTAGATTGCCGTTGCGAAGAAACTCAAACAAGCTCCCATGAAATGCATTCGTTCCCGATTTCGTCACGGCGTTCACCACCGCGCCCGGGTGCAAACCATAGCGCGCCGGCAGGGCGCTGGTCTGTACGCTGAATTCCTGCAAAGAGTCCGGGAAGGGCAGCGGCAGGTTTACGTTGGTCATCGAATCGTTGTGATCGCCGCCATCTAAAAGGTAGTTGATGCCATTCGCTTGGCCGCCGGCTACGGAAATTGTGACGGAGCTGAAGTAGTTCTTGCTGCCCACCATCCCACCGCCTGGAGCCGCAACCGCCGCTCCCGAAAGCAGAATCAGCTGCGTGGGTTGACGCCCATTCAGAGGCAACTCGGTAATACGTTGCGCGTCGATCACTTGCGAAATCGTGTTGTTCTGCGTCTCCACCATGTTGGCCTGCGCGGAAACTTCAATATGTTCGGAAACGTTTCCTACCTGCATGGTCACGTTCACCGTAACCTTGTTGCCAACCTGCAGCACAATGCCAGTTTGCACGTAGCCCTTAAAGCCGCTGGAGCTGACATCAAGCCGGTACGGCCCTACAGGTAGGTTCGGGAAAAAGTAGAGCCCATTGGCATCGGACGCCGCCGTGCGTGAGAATTCCTTTTCCGTCTCCGTGATCTTGATTGTTGCGTTGGGAATGGCGGATCCACTGGGATCAGCAATGATCCCGGAAACCTCCGCGATGGAAACAGCTTGGCCATGGCTAAGGCAAGCAAGTGTTGCTGCCGCGGATAGCAATAAAGCAACCCGCATCGAACAAGGTGCGCGCATAAGAACTCCTTTACAGCGAGGCTGAGATGCAGCCAGTCTATCAGGTTTTCAGTTGAGGAAAACTCAAAGCCTTGTCTCGAAGAGTTACATAGTTGTAAAGTTTTGAAGAATGAGTTCGAAAAGCCCAATCTTGCTGCTGGTCACAGGCGGCACTTTCGATAAGGAATACAACGAGCTCACTGGAGCCCTTTATTTCAAAAGCACCCACGTCGGCGACATGCTTCAGTTAGGCCGCTGCCGTCTCAATACGGAAATAGAAAACCTAATGATGATAGACAGTTTGGAGATGACCGGCGCAGATCGTGAGACGATCCTTACCCGCTGCCGGAAGGCAAAATCAAAGCATATCGTGATTACCCACGGCACCGATACTATGCAACAGACTGCCGTCGTTTTGGGGAAAGCCAAGCTCAACAAGACCATCATCCTGACCGGCGCGATGATTCCTTATAAGTTCGGTAGTTCCGATGGAATGTTCAACCTCGGCTGTGCGCTTGCCTTCGTCCAAGTACTTTCTCCCGGCGTTTACGTGGCCATGAATGGCCGCTACTTTCCGTGGAACGATGTGCGCAAGAATCGCAAATTGGGGATCTTTGAAACGGCTCAGTTGTAGTTCAGTCTAGTGCTTCGGTGTGAACCAATAGATCAAGATGCCATATCCAACGCCGGCAGGATCAGTGGTTCGGGCATACTGAAATGCCATGAAACGGCCATCGGTTGCCACCACGGGGTTAGACGCCTTTCCACCCTCATAGTCATTGAAGTAGGTTAAGCGCGTAAAATCCTTGCCCGTACCGTCTAGACGGAGCTTCCAGAGGTCGATGTTGCCCGAACCTCGTTTCCCACCAAGCGTTTCGCACTGCCGGTCCGCTTCCACCAGCGTGTATTTTCCATCAGGGAAAATTCCTTCCGTTTCGTTATACGATCCTGGCGCCTTTGACAAGTTGGTGACGGTTCCCGTCGCAAGGTCAATTCCCATCGACGAACCCAGCCCCTTTGGTTCGTAACATGTGAATGTCATCTTCGTGTCGTTGTCATAGAAGTCCTGCGCCTCAAGCCGGCAATTGGCGTCCTTGCTCTGGTGGACTACTTTTCGATTAATCAACTTCGTTTGGCCGCCGGAAACACTTACTTCGGCCACCTCCATCCGCGAAGCTTCCTTGCCAAGTGAGGGATCTTGCGGCGGAAGGACCGAATAAGCAACCTTCATGCTCTTCTTTGAAATCGCCATCCCTTCGCTCATTTTCATGTTCATCTTCACAGGCTTCGACCCCGGCTCCTTACCCAGAAACCACAGTTGGTTGTCGCGCGTGCGGCTGATATGGATGTCCTCGAAGTGATCGGGGCCGATAAGAATGTAGTCGCCTGTCATTAGATGCATGACGCGCAGAAAAGCCGCCCCGGGCACATTGCAGGTCAGGCAGCGGATTATGCGCGTTTGCAGATCGAATACGAACGCATCACCGAAGCTCTTATTCATAAAAGCGATGCGGCGGTTATCCGGAGAAATGTCAGCCCGTTCCCCGAAGTGGGTTAGAATTTCGATATTTGATGGCAGGTGTTCCAACGGATTTCCCGTCTTCCGCTGGGCGGTCGCGGGCGAGGCAAGCAGGATGAGAAGGGTTATGAGTCTCATTGCGGAATTCTACCAGATCGGCGGTGAGGGTATTAGCCTCAGTCTATTTCCTCGTAAGCCGCTGTCGTCAGGAATTCCTGAAAGTCTTCGCGCGTCATCATATCGGCAAAGATTTCAGCAGCCCGGCGCTTGTTAGGCGTACCAGGCTTTGAGACTAGTTCCTGATCGATTGCCGCGCGCACCAGTTCTGGTGTAATCGTTCTGCCATCGGTCATCTTAACGGCATGCTTCACCCACTGCCATACTTGCGAGCGTGAAATCTCCGCCGTGGCAGCGTCTTCCATTAGGTTGTAAATGGGCACGCAACCATTTCCGTTCAACCAGGCCTCCAGGTACTGAATCCCCACGTCAACGTTTGTTTGTAGACCTTCGGCTGTAACTTGGCCAGGCACGGGCTCTAACAGATCCGCTTCGGTTACGGCCACATAGTCGCGTTTCACGCCGATTTGATTTGGCGACGGCATGAACTCGTCAAAAACCGCTTTTGCGATTGGGATCAGGCCGGGGTGGGCAACCCAGGTTCCATCGTGTCCGGCCTTAACCTCTCGCAGTTTGTCCTGCCGCACCCGCTCCATTGCCTGCTCATTGGCCGCAGGGTCGTTCTTGATCGGGATTTGGGCAGCCATGCCACCCATGGCGTGGATGTTCCGCTTGTGGCAGGTCTGGATCAGCAAGTCGACATAAGCTTTGAGGAACGCCTTGGTCATTGTCACTTGAGCGCGGTCCGGTAAAATTTTGTCGCTACGGTGGCCGAGTTTCTTGATATAGCTAAAAATATAATCCCAGCGGCCGCAGTTCAGACCCGCCGAATGGTCTCGCAACTCATACAGGATTTCATCCATCTCGAAGGCCGCCAGGATTGTTTCCACAAGCACGGTCGCCCGAATTGATCCTTGGGGTATGCCGCAATATTCCTGGGCGAACACAAATACATCATTCCAAAGCCTTGCCTCAAGGTAACTTTCCATCTTCGGAAGATAGAAAAACGGCCCTCCTCCCCGCTGCAAGGAAACCGCGGCGTTATGGAAAAAATACAAGCCAAAGTCGAATAACGAACCAGATACCGGCTTGCCGTTAACCAGCATATGTTTTTCCACCAGATGCCATCCGCGAGGACGAACCATTAGAACAGCGACTGCGGGATTCAGTTTGTATTGTTTCCCTTCGGGACTGGAAAAGGAGATG
Source organism: Acidobacteriota bacterium (assembly GCA_025350695.1). Taxonomy (GTDB): domain Bacteria; phylum Acidobacteriota; class Terriglobia; order Bryobacterales; family Bryobacteraceae; genus JANXSF01. Next base: position 16,558 of record JANXXI010000017.1, on the reverse strand, counting down.
GTTCCATTGGTTGCGTCCCGCATGTTGATTTGACCTTGCATGACGTTGTCCCACGTGGGAGAATTCGAGTCTTCAAAGTCCGCCATGAAAACGGATGCTCCTGAATTCAGCGCGTTAATCGTCATCTTGCGTTCCACTGGGCCGGTAATTTCCACACGGCGATCCAGTAATGGCTGAGGGATCGGGGCCACCGTCCAGGATCCTTCCCGAATGTCCTTCGTTTCAGGTAGGAAGGAGGGTAGTGCGCCATGACGCAACTGCTCCCAGCGTTGCAACCGTTTTTCCAGAAGCTGCTCGCGCCGCGCATCAAAGCGCTCGGAGAGTTCTATCAGGAAGCGAACGGCCTCTGGTGTCAGGATTTCGGAATAAGCACTATTAATCGGTCGTGTGAACGTGGCATTGGGAGTGGCGGAAGGGTGTGACATAGCGATCTAGTTACTCTTGCGCGGAATGGGGAGGGTTGTCAACGGCACACCGAACTCTCCACTACTTTAATGAGACGCCGCGCGCGCGCAAAACGCCCAACACTGGCGGATAGCGAATGTCGCAGCCGCCTCCACGAAATTATCGTCCGGAGTAGTTTTGCGTTTCGCCCGTACACTGTTGATCATGGACATCTATACCCGAATTTGATAGAAATTATATACCTCCATGCAAGAGCCCAAGAAGACTACGCCGTCCCGAGGATTGCAATTCGCTGTGTTCACGATGTTCGGTGCAGCCCTGTCGGCCGCGCAGCAGCCTGCGGTCGCCATTCTCCAAAAACAGTGCGGCTCCTGCCACGGCGCAAGTCAAATGTCCGGCTTCGATGTGCGCGAACGGGATGCTCTGCTGCGCGGTGGTAAGCGCGGCGCCGCGGTCACGCCAGGCAAACCTGCCGACAGCTTGCTGCTGCGAGCTATCAAACGCGATGGCGATCTGAAAATGCCGCCCGGCAAAAGTGCCCTAACTTCAAAGGAAGTTGCCCTCATCGAAGCGTGGATTGGCGTCGGCGCCCCTTGGGACTCTACCGCCGCCAAAACCGAATCCACTTGGTGGTCCTTTCAAACGCCAAAGCTACCAGCCGTCCCGTTGCCGCGCAACATGAAATGGGTGCGGAACCCGATCGACCAATTCGTTATAGCGAAGCTCGAAGACAAGGGTTTGAAACCTGTCGCAAACGCGTCGAAATTGTCGCTCGCGCGGCGCGTCTACTTTGATCTTCACGGCCTGCCGCCAACGCCGCGGGAAGTGGAAGCGTTCGTAAATGACACGTCGCCCGATGCCTATAAAAATCTTCTCGACAAGTTGCTTGCCTCTCCACGATATGGCGAACGTTGGGGACGCAATTGGTTGGATGTCGTTCGATATGCCGATACGGGCGGCTACGAAACCGACGTACTTTATTCCAATGCCTGGCGCTACCGCGATTATGTGATTCGTTCTTTCAACGAAGACAAGCCTTACACCGAGTTCGTTAAAGAACAGATTGCAGCCGACGAGATTTGGCCCGACAACTTAGATTTGAATGGCGGCTACGAGTTGCCTAAGGATAAGCTTGCGAACTTGAATCGCAGGCTCGGCACTGGACTGTATACGGTTGGTCCCATGGCTGTCGAGTACACCTTTTTCGGCGATCAATACCGGGCCGAATGGCAGGCCGAGGCCGTTGAGACGACCAGTTCCGCTTTCCTTGGTCTAACGATGGGTTGCGCCCGCTGCCACGATCACAAATTTGACCCGCTTTCGCAGCGTGACTACTATCGGATGGCTGCCGTCTTTGCCGGTAGCGAGGATCGTGAGATTCCAATTGTCAGTCAGATGGGCGTGTTCGAATACACACGCTATCAAACACGGTTGGTGATCGCCGATCAGATCAAGGAACGGTTAATGGCGATCGATGGTCGCAAAGGAGCGAAGCGTCCTGCGACACCGGCAAGTAAGGACGAAAGAGAAACGCTTCTGCGCCAGTTGGGCGATGCCTACCTGAAGGCTCCGGTGATGTTTCCGAAGGCCAGCGTTTTAGCGCACAGTGAGATGGTTCCGGATTCACACGTGCTGCTTCGGGGTGAGTTCAAACAGAAAGGGGAACAAGTGAGTCCGGGTTTTCCGGGCGCCCTGGGCGTCACCGCCAAAATCACTGAACCACATCGGCGCAAGGCCTTGGCAGAGTGGCTGACTTCTCCCCAGCATCCTCTGCTGGCGCGTGTGATGGTCAATCGAATTTGGCAGGGACATTTTGGGCGAGGGATTGTGGCGACATCGAACGATTTTGGAAGACAAGGAGACGCACCGACACATCCCGAATTGCTGGATTGGCTGGCTGTCGAATTCGCGGCGCAAGGTTACAGCATGAAAGCGCTCCACCGCTTAATGATGCTCTCGAACACCTATCAAATGTCGAGCGAACCGAACGAAGCCAATAGCATGGTGGATGCCGACAATCGCTTTCTGTGGAGAATGAACCGCAGACGCTTGCAAGCCGAGGAGTTGCGGGATTCGGTGTTGGCCTCTTCGGGCGCCTTGAATATGAAAATGACAGGACCCCCTGTGGCCGTTCCGTTGAGCGAGGAAGAGAAGGCCGGTATGCGCGATCCAACGCAGTGGCCGGTGCATCCCGACGTGGCGGAGCACAACCGGCGCAGTGTGTATCTCTATGTGAAGCGGTCGTTCCGTTTGCCGATGTTTGAGGCCTTTGACCAGCCTGATGCTGTCGCTAGTTGCGCGCGGCGTGAATCTTCGACAGTGGCTCCGCAAGCATTAACTTTGATGAATAGCGACTTCATGCTTAAGCAGGCCGCCCAATTGGCGGAACGGCTGCGGAAAGATAACAGCAACGATCCGGCCAAGTTAATCGAGGCTGGTTCGCGCATCGCATTTGGACGCGCGCCAAAGGTGGATGAGGCGAAGAGGGCCGCGGCGTTCTTGGAGCGCAATGATTTGGCGGCGCTGTGTCTATTGTGGTTCAACACAAATGAGTACCTATATGTCGATTGATTTAGATCGCCGCAATTTTCTTTCTCGTTCTGGCCTGGGCTTTGGGTCCCTTGCCGCCAGCTACTTGCTGAATGCGGCTGAAGTGACTAACCCATTGGCTGCTCGAAAGCCCATGCTGCCCGCAACGGCCAAGAACATCATCTTTCTGTTCATGCACGGCGGCCCCAGTCACCTGGAAACGTTTGATCCTAAGCCACTGCTTGAGCGGCTGAATGGGCAACCAGTGCCCGATAGCTTCGGCGATGTGCAGCTTCAGTTTTCTACATTTAAGTCAGTGCCCATTCTGGCCAGCCGTCGCAAGTTTAAGAAGTATGGGCAAGCCGGGATAGAAGTGTCGGACGTATTTCCGCATGTGGCGGCTCATGCCGATAAGCTGGCCGTAATCCGATCCTGTCAGCATGATGGTTTCACTCACACTGCCGCGCTGAATTGGTTGAACAATGGCTGGCCTCGATTAGGACGGCCGAGCGTTGGATCGTGGGTCACCTACGGGCTTGGCAGTGAGAGCGAAAATCTGCCGGCGTTCGTCGTAATGCTGGATGGCGGAATCAAGTCTGGCCCGCCAGTGTATGGTTCCGGATTTCTACCGGCGGCTTATCAGGGTACGGTGCTGCGCAACGGCCCTGCGCCAATCTTGAATGTACAGCCGCCGGCAGCACGTGGCTCGGCGAATCAAAAGGATTTTCGCGAGTTGCTTCAATGGCAAAATCAGCAACACTTGACGGCTCGCGGCGATGACACTGACCTGGCGGCGCGCATGGCTTCTTATGAGCTGGCGTTCAAGATGCAAATGGCCGCACCAGAGCTGGCTGATATCGCTAAAGAATCAGACGCAACGCGTAAGCTGTATGGCATGGATGAAACAGGCACGGCGGCATTCGGTGGGAAGTGCCTTTTGGCGCGCCGATTAGTGGAGCGTGGCGTAAGGTTTGTGCAGTTATGGTCCGGTTCCACCACAGGTGGCGGGGATTGGGACGGCCATGCACAGTGCGATAAGGGAATTGTGACCATGGCCGGTAAGGTGGACAAACCTATTGCCGGCTTACTTGCGGATCTAGAGTCCCGTGGTTTGCTCGATTCCACATTGGTGGTGTGGGGCGGGGAATTCGGCCGCACTCCAACATCGGACGGCAGCGCAAATGGCGGTGGGGATAGTCAGGGTCGCGATCACAACCCATATGGGTTTACCATTTGGATGGCCGGTGGTGGCGTCCGCGGTGGCCAAGTGATCGGGTCCACCGACGAGATTGGTTTGCGCGCGGTTCAGGATCCATTGCATGTGCACGACCTCCACGCCACCATGCTGTCGCTGATGGGGTTGGATCACGAAAAGCTTACGTATCACTTTCAAGGGCGGGACTTCCGATTGACCGATGTGGCAGGCAAGACGGATTTGGCTGCGCGCTTGCGGACCTAAGTAGAATGGGGATGGGCGAATAGGGGTTTGCGTCATCTTATATGAATAACGTTCGTATCGCGATGTTGGGCTCCGGCTTTGTGGCCGACTTCTATATGCAAGGTCTGGCCAACGTACCCGGTCAGGAAGTAGTCTGCGCGTTTTCGCAAAATAAGAAAAACGCCGCAACTTTCGCCAAGCGCTGGGCGATCGCAGAAGCCGAAACAAATCTTGATAAAGTGATCGCCCGCGCCGACATTGACTTGTTCATCATCGCGCTGCCGAACGATGTCCATTTGCCTGTGTCGCTTGCGCTTTCCAAAGCGCGCCGCAATCAAGTCTGTACCAAACCTTTGGGCAGAACTCGGGCTGAAGCAAAGAAGATGCTCGAAGCTGTGGAGCGATCCGGCATGATGAACGGATACGCCGAGACGGAAGTATTCGCGCCGGCAGTTGTAAAGGCTCGCGACATGATCGAACAAGGCGGAGTCGGCAAGGTGCTGTGGGTGCGTTCCCGTGAATCGCACAGTGGGCCCCATAGTCCACACTTTTGGGATGTGGCGAAAACCGGTGGCGGCGCAATGAATGACCTGGCTTCACACTGCATTGAAGCGGCGCGTTATTTCTTTGGCAAGGAACAGAAGATCGTGGAGGTAATGGCCTGGGGCGCGAACTTGGAGCATGCCAAGGAAACGAAGGCCGAAGACAATGCGCTCTTGATGATGAAATTTGAAGGAGGCGGTTTGGGCCACTGCGAGCTTTCTTGGACTACCAAAGGTGGGCTCGATTTACGCAATGAAATACACGGAACAACTGGGTCCATCTTCACTGACGTGACGCGCGGAACGCCAATCGCGGCGTTCACCAGCCAAAGCGCCGGCTATGTTGTGGAGAAAGCGGACATAGATTTTGGATGGACCCGCCCGTTACCCGAAGAGGCCTTCGCCTATGGATATCAGGGTGAAATGAAGCACTTCGTTGAATGCGTTCGTCATAGCTCCGAACCGAGGGAAACGTACAAAGACGGGTACATTGTTAACTGCGTTCTAGATGCCGGCTACCAATCCATGCGCCATGGCCGATGGGTGCGGGTCAAGTACTAACTTAAAGCGCCGTTACTTGGCGCCTTGCGTATTTGATATATTCATCGGTTCATGATGAAGTTTCTGTTTCTGTTTCCCTTCCTGCTTTCCGCGGCGGATCGCGATTGGCCCACCTATGGTGGCGGCCCTGAAGGCATGCGCTATTCGCTGCTTACCCAGATCGACCGATCGAATGTAGCAAAGCTCCAGGTAGCCTGGACGTTCGACACAGGCGAGGGCAGGGGCGATATGCAGACCCAGCCGATCGTCGTCGGTAACGTGCTGTATGGGCTGACGCCGAAGTATCGCCTGTTCGCATTGGACGCGGCTACCGGAAAAGAGTTGTGGCGGTTTGACTCAGGGGTCGGCGGGCGCGGACCGAATCGCGGACTGGTCTACTGGGCTGACGGCAAAGACCGCCGCATTTTCACAGCCATGCAAAGTTTCATCTACGCTGTGGATGCCCAGACTGGCAAGGTGGTGGAAGGGTTCGGGAATGGTGGGCGCATCGATGTGAGAGAGAACCTGGATCGTCCGGCGGAGAAGCAGTCCATCGTGCTGACCACACCAGGCATCATTTATAAGGACCTGCTGATCGTTGGCGGACGATTGCCGGAATCCTTACCGTCGCCTCCCGGTGACATTCGAGCTTACGACGTTCGCACTGGACGCTTGCGCTGGCAGTTCCACACGATTCCGCGACCAGGAGAATTTGGCTACGACACATGGCCGAAAGACGCTTGGACCTACACTGGTTCGGCGAACTGTTGGGCAGGCATGGCAGTGGATGAAAGGCGCGGGATTGTCTATGCGCCAACCGGATCGGCCGCCAGTGATTTTTATGGGGCGGATCGTTTGGGCGACAATCTGTTCGCTAATACGCTGTTGGCTTTGGACGCCAACACAGGTAAGCGGCTGTGGCACTTTCAGGCGGTGAAGCATGATATATGGGACCGCGATTTCCCCTCGCCTCCAACTTTAGTTACCGTAACGCGCGGCGGAAAGCGCGTGGATGCAGTGGCGCAGACCTCAAAACAAGGATTCGTATATTTGTTTGATCGAGTGAATGGCGATCCCCTGTTTCCTCTGGCGAGCGCGAGGTATCCGGCAAGCGACGTTCCCGGTGAAGTTGCAGCGACAACGCAAGTCTTGCCTTCGAAACCCGCTCCATTCTCGCGGCAAACTTTGACTGCCGATATGCTGCGCGGCGAATGGGCTAAATCGCAGTTTGCCAAGATTCGCAGCGGCGGGCAGTTTGTTCCGTTTGGGACTGAAAAGGAGACTGTGATCTTTCCCGGCTTCGATGGCGGGGCCGAATGGGGCGGGTCGGCCTTTGATCCCCAGACGGGGCTGCTCTACGTCAACGCGAACGACATTCCTTGGACTGCCGGACTCGCGGAAAATAAGGCCGGAAGCTCAGGCCGCAAAATCTACCTCACTAGTTGCGGTACTTGTCATGGAGAGCAGATGGCCGGATCGCCGCCTAGTATTCCTTCTCTGATTGGACTTGCGGAGAAGCGTGATGTGGCAAGTTTGTCGGCGATCATCCGGCAAGGCGCGGGCCGCATGCCAGGATTTCCCAGTCTGTCTTCGGCAGAGATGGATGCTTTGACGCGCTTTGTGCTGAACGGCGAGGACAAGGTTCTTGCCGCAAGCGAGTCGCCCACTTCCCCCAAATTCCGCTTCACCGGCTACCACAGGTTCCTCGACCCGAAAGGCTATCCGGGTGTGAATCCCCCTTGGGGAACGCTGAACGCGATCAATTTGAATACGGGCGAATATGCCTGGCGAATTCCGTTTGGCGAATATCCGGAACTGGGGATGAACACTGGGACGGAGAATTATGGCGGCCCACTCGTGACGGCCGGCGGGTTGGTGTTTATCGCGGCAACCAACTTCGATCGGAAGATGCACGCTTATGACAAACGGAACGGAAAGTTGCTGTGGGAAAGCGTTTTGCCCGCTGCCGGCAATGCTTCTCCCGTGACGTATCAAGTAGGTGGGCGTCAGTATGTGGTGATTTTTGCGACTGGAGGGAAGGCGCGGGCAGAGGAGAAAGCTGGTGGCGTGTATGTAGCGTTCGCCTTGCCACAGTAGTCAGCATTACGGTGGAAAGAGCCACGGTGATAGAATCACTGGGTGCTTCCGCTTCTCGCCATTGCCCTCACACTAGCCTCGGCTTCTGCTGCTGAAAACTGGCTCGGGTTTCGCGGACCTGATGGTTCGGGAGTCTCCACTGCTGGCGGCGTGCCGATTCGGTTTTCAACTACCCAAAACGTTCTCTGGAAGACGGCTTTGCCCGAAGGGAAATCGCAACCCATCCTTGCTGGTCCACTGATTTATCTAACGGGGTTGGATAGCTCCAAATTGCTAACCATAGCTTTACAGCGCGACACAGGCCGCATCGTCTGGCGCCGGGAAATCGCCCGGCCCCGGCAGGAAAAGCTACACAATCTGAATCATCCCGCAGTGCCAACGCCTGCAAGTGATGGTCTAAACGTTTACGTATTCTTCGGCGATTTCGGCCTCATTTCCTACACACCCGATGGAGCCGAACGTTGGCGTATGCCGTTGGGACCATTTTCCAACTTCCATGGCATGGGTGCGTCACCGGTAATCGAAGGCGACAAGTTAATCCTGCTTTGCGACCAGGACGAGCGTTCATTTCTGATGGCGGTGCACAAGGATACGGGCAAGCTGTTGTGGCGTTCGGAACGGCCGGACGTTGTCCACGGTTTCGCCACGCCTACGATCTTCCGCCCCAAGGATGCGCCGGTACAGATTCTCGCGCCCGGTTCCTATCGACTGGATTCCTATGCCCTGGCCAGCGGCAAATTACTATGGACCGTTCGTGGATTGACCTGGCAAGTGAAGCCCTCGGCCATAGTTGACGGTGAGACCGTTTACGCCACCGGCTGGGCTCCAGGAGCGGATTCCGGGCAACGCGCCCAACTCCCTGAGTTTGCGGAAGTGCTGAAAGAAGCCGACTCAAATCACGATGGCAAACTGTCTCAAAGCGAAGTGCCTACCAAGTGGAAGCACTCCGGAAGTTGGGACGCCATTGATTTGAACCACGACGGATTATTAGACGATCGTGAGTGGGCCTTCTACAAATCGCGAAGGGCTGCCGAGAATTGGACCATAGCGGTTAAGCCTGATGGCCGAACGGGAGACATCACCGAATCAGCCGTTCTGTGGCGGTTCGATCGGTCGGTACCGCAAGTTTCCTCACCATTGCTGGTGGATGGATTGTTGTATACGATTAAGGACGGTGGCGTGTTGACGGCGATTGACGCGGCTTCGGGTACCGTGGCTAAACAGGGTCGTATTAAGGAGGGCATTGATGCCTACTATGCCTCGCCCATGGCCGCTTCAGGACACATTTATTTGGCCAGTGAGAATGGAACGGTGACGGTGCTGAAACCGGGCCGCGAGTGGGAGGTCACCGCGTCGAACAATTTGAATGAGCCTGTTTATGCTTCGCCCGTAGCTGATGATGGCCGGTTGTATGTTCGAACGGCGACGACCCTTTATTGCTTCGCTCAAAAGTAGGCAAAGATGTTATACAATTTTGACGACGTTGATTGATCTAATCGAGGTGACCCAATGAACAAACGAGAGTTTCTTGCAGCGAGCATCGGGGCAGGACTGACTCTGCCCAAAGGGAGCGCTGCCTTTGCGCAAGTCTCGGCGGCACTGCCCGGGAATCGAAGGGCTGAAAAGCGAATGGCCAAGACAACGAAGTTGTTCAAGAGCCCTCAAGGATTTCCGAATGCTATCGCTGCCACGCCAGAGGGGCTGTGGATTGGCGAGCAAAAGTTGTCCGGGGCGCAAGCGGCGTCCTATCATCTCCCCGAGCCAAAATCTCTAACCGAAGCAGCTTGGCTTGTGGATTGGACCGGCAAGCTTTTGAAGACGGTGACTACGCCTTCCCGGAACACGAGCGGCATGGCCGTTGGCGGCGGGTTTGTTTGGATGGTGGCGAACGCGGATCCGGAAGGTGTTTTTCAAGTGGACATGAACTCGAAGCTTGTTAGCCACCGGCAGATCCCGCTTGGTCCGGCCAACGACGGAGGCGGTTGCCACGGGGCGCTCTGGCATGACGGCAAGTTATGGATCGCGGCGCTCCGGCTTCGCGGCAATCTACGGGTGGATCCCAAAACGTGGGAGCCGGAATTTATGATCCCTTTCTACCAGGCGCCCGATAGGGTTCGTTACCACGGCATTGCCTGGGACAACGGCAGCATTTGGCAGGTCGTGGGCAACGATTGTAAGAGGTATAGCGAGTATCGACCTGCGTTGGTGCGGTACGACGCCGCGACCGGCAAAGTGCTGGAGACTGTGGACTTTCTTCCCAATTCCTGTGACCCGCACGGGCTCGCCATGCATGACGGGAAGCTGTTTGCTTGTGATGCGGGTATTCATCCCGGTTGGCCGAACAACGATAGCCCCACAGCCGGCTGGATATTCCAGATTGACTTTGTTTGATTGATTGATGGTCTAGTTGGTGCTAGTCATACCACTGGCTCGCCTTAGGCGCGCGCGGGCTGGCCAAGGGGGCCCGCCGCAGACCAGGGGGTCTGCCCCACTTTAGCTAAGGTCAGGTTAGACCAACTCAGGTTCAGAGCAGTTCAGGTCCAGCTTCAGACCAAACCTTAAACTCGGCCGAAGATCGATCCGCTGACGGTGCTGGTGCTGTCGGCGAAGGATTCCTCTTCGATTCCTAGCGACCGCATAATGCTGAGATACACGTTGGACATTCGTGTATCGTCCTTCTTCCAGTAGGCGCCGTGCTTCAAGCCCATGTTGGCTCCACCGGCAATCAGCGTCGGGATGTTGTGGTTGTTGTGCGTTGTGCTGGCGCCGCTTCCGAACAGGACTATGGTGTTGTCGAGCACCGTTCCCTGACGATCTTGATAGCCATTCATCCGCTTGAGGAAATGCGCAATCTGCTGGCTCAGGAACAGGTCGTACTTGGCGAAATTCAGTTGTCCTTCCTTATCGGTTGCGTGCGAAAGGTTATGGTGCGTTTTGCCCAATCCTAATTTGATCGGGAATGTGTCGCTAATGCCCATGCCATCTTCACGATTGAGCATAAAGGTGATGGACCGGGTGATGTCGGCGTCGAAGGCCAATGCGATCAGATCGAACATCGTACGGTAGAATTCGGCCGGTTCACTGGCGGACGTCGCGTCGAGGTTGATGTGCGAGTAGTCCTGTTTTTTGAGCGGAACGTCAATCCAACGCTCAGAGGCCACTAACCGTGACTCCACTTCATTTAGGGACGTCAGGTATTGATCCATCTTTTCGCGGTCGGATTTGCCTAGCTGCTGATTAAGCGAACTGGCACTCTGAGCCACGGCGTCCACTAGCTTGATGCGGCGTTTGAGGGCTTCGCGTTGGGATTCGAGGGACGAGCGCTCGCCCTTAAACAAACGGTCGAAGATGCGGCGGGGATGGTTTTCGGCCGGAATCGGCCTTCCTTCCAAGCTGTAGGAGATTGTGCCTGTGCGAGAGAGGTAGCCAGTTCCGGCATCAATGGAAAGCACGAGTGAAGGCTGCCGGCAATGCTGCTTAGTATGCAGGGCAATAACTTGATCGACGCCGGCGGTGTTGTACGTGCCGGGCTTGGGATTGTGCAGCGGGGCGCCGGTTAGCCACATATCGGAGCAGGTATGCGGATCGGCCTTAGGACCACTTGGATGGAGCAATCCGCCCAAAAAGCTGAGCTGCTTGCGGTAGGGCGAGAGCGGCTCGGTGGAGTTTCCAAAAACGAATTCGCCGTTCTTTTCGGCGGTGGGAAACCAACTCCACTCGTTGATTCCATGCTCCGTTTTGGGGAGCGACATTCCATTTGCCGTGTAGATCGCGCAAAAGCGGCGCGGCGCCTTCTCGGTTACTTCGGCGCCCATGACGTCGAGAACGGGTAGGGCTAGTGAAACGCCCCCTACTCCTTTGAGGAAAGCGCGGCGGTCGATTTGAAGGGTGCTCATGTGTTTCTCCGAGTTGCCAATTATATTCTACTATTTTTCCAAGAACATTTTACTACTTACGACGTACCGTACCATGTCTTTCATTCGGTAGCCGCCAGCCTTCAACTTTAGGCCGTCCTGCTTCAAGAAATGCAATTCATTGTAGGTAAGCGTCCGGCCCGTGGCATACGTCGCCAAATGCTTTAGAACGCTGAAGGCTACCTGATCAATGCGATCTTCAGCCAGATACCGCTTGAGATCGTTCACGCCAGCCACTTCGGTCTTGTCAGGCAATGTGGACCGGGCGTCCACGGATTTCTGTTTCAACCGTCCCCCGGCGTCGATTTGCTCAAAGGGCACACCCCAAGGGTCGATCTTCGTGTGGCATTGCATGCAGCCCGGTTGATTGCGATGTTGTTCAAGCCGTTCGCGTAGAGTTAGCTTCGGCTCTTCTTTAAGGGTAGGGACGTTAGGTGGTGGCGGGGCGGGTGGTTCGGCGATGATTTTACGGGCAAGCCAAGCACCGCGCTTCACTGGGTTTGATTCGCGGCCATCGGATAATCCGGCCATGATGGCGGCCTGGGTGAGCACTCCTCCCATTTCCTTCCGGCCGTGGGTGATGGGGACAAACTGAAAGCCGCTTTCGGTTTTGTCAGCCATATCGTAATAGCTTGCGACGGTCTCATTGACCAACACAAAATCGGACGAAACCAAATTCTTGACGGGCAAGTTGTTCCGGATCAGGTGCTGCACAAACTGAATGGGTTCTTGCCGTAGCTGAGCGCGCACGTCACGATCGAGCTTGGGAAACTGCTTGCGATCGGGCTCAAGCACACTGAACTTGTCGAGGCTCAACCATTGGGACGTGAACTCGTTAATGAACTGCGAGAAGCGAGGGTTGTCGATCATGCGCGAGACTTCGGCATCCAGTTGTTTTCGCAGCGCGCCGTTTGAAGCCAACTGCAAGGTCGCACGATCCGGAGGGCCGTTCCACAAAAAGTAGGACAGCTTGGAGGCGAGTTCGTAATTGTCGACCGGCTCTGGTTCTGGCGTGTGGCTGTTTTCGATCAGGAACAAGAATTGCGGCGAAGTTAGCACCACCAGCAACGTATCTTTTACGCTTTGCTGGAAATCCCCCTTGGTCGCGAATGATTTCTGAAAGACGCCGGTTAGAGTGGATTCTTCCGCAGCCGAGATGGGACGGCGATAGGCGCGAGTGGCGAAGCTACTGATAATTTCCTTCGCATAGACCGGCAAATTGTTCTTGTGAATGGAATCGACGAAGATGTTGTGATGGGACGTGGGTGGCCAGGCTTCGTAAAACGGTCCCTCGAATTCCACGCCTCGGACTACTAATCGAGGCATGTCGCGGCCATCGGTGTACTCACTGCGGATGCCGATTTCCCGGACACCCGCCAGATAATTGACGTTATCCTTCTCAACTTCAGGCGCGGAGAAATTTCGAATGGTCCCTTCAAACACGAAGCGGCTTAGCTTGTCGCTGGCCACCGTTTGCGGCGGACCAATCGGAGAGAGAGTGCTGCCGCAATCGCGACGCAATCCTAAATATGCGCCGATGCGCGGTGTGCGTTTTTCAAATGTTAGAAAGCGCTTCGAAAGTTCGTGCGTGGCGGGGAGTGGTGTCAACACAATGCGACCCACTTCAACACCGGTGACATGTTCGGCATGGATCTTCAACGGCCCCGCCTCGAGACGCACTGCGAGGAAGGCGGGTTGTTGCAATATACCGGAGAATTCACGGTCGCCCAACGTCATTTTGAACTCCGGCTTTCGTTGCCTTCTTGGGCCGCGAGCGGGCCGCCCAGCTGGAGCTTGTACTAGTTGCTGCCCGGGTAGCACTAAACCAAGAACCTCAGCTTCGTCCAAAGGCCTGTTATAAAGGTTGACGCGGGCCATTTCTCCGTGAAACGTATCGGCTCCGGGAATGCGCCCGATACGCAGGTCTGCCTTTAGGTCGTCGAATTGCGCCGAGCCCATGGCGGCCTTGGCGACAAGATACCCGTTGACATAGAGGCGAGTTTCATTTCTTCCGCGCTGGACAACTGCGGCAACATGTTGCCAGGCGTTGGCGCGGATGATTCCTGGGGGGGTCGACACCATGGCGTTTGCCTGTTCGTTTTGTCCGTAGGTCTGGAACCGCAGGGTTCCCTGATTGTCGGCGGTTTCAAGATACCAACCAAGGGTGCGGGCTGTGCCGCCGAGGCTAACGATTCCTGATTTCTGCAACTGGCTAGGATGAATCCATGCCGCAACGGTAAAGTCGCCCTCGCCAATTCCTAACAGATCGTTGGTGGGTAACGCGCTACGCGGGACCTCAAACGAATCGTCGCCTCCATCGAAGGCCACGCCTTTGCCAACCGGAGAATCGACCAGTTTAGCTTTCCCTTTCAAGCTATCTGGAACTTCAGTTTCGGTAGGCCATGATCCCGCCAACCCGAGGGTGAGACGCGAGGTATCCGCTGTCGATTTACTTTCCGATTCGTATACATCGACTTGGTAAATTCCAGCCTTCGGAACGGTGATGGTTCCTGGAGTTCTGGGATCCTGATACACGATGGCGTTGGCGACGGAAGGTTGAGCGGTTGCGCCTGAATCGAGTAACAGCCCGTCGTTGTATTTGGCGGCCATGACGCTGATGCGAAAGCGGCCCGTGTCGGGCAGTTCACGGAGCGAGATCTTAAAGTTTGCCTTTGGCCCATAGGTGCCATCGGTACCGAACAACTCATCGTTAGGTATGGCGGGTCGAAGCAAGAGGCCTTGCTGGACCGTCCCGTAGGGGCTCCCCTTGGGATAGCCTGCGCTGCCGCGCATGTCGGCAAACACGGCGTGATAAATGCTGTCGTAATCTCTCCAACCACGAACGGTGTCGTTGCCACGATAGCCTTCAATGAAACGGTATTTGGTTTTCATGAAGAACGGCTCAAACGGGAAGGGTTTGGTAGGGATGAGTTGAGTAACCAGGACATCCTTATTTTCAAGCAGCTGACTGCCGGCGCCGAGGATGAGTTGTTCGGCGAGTGGCGATGGGTTAACGCCTGCGCCGAGGTCGACTCGGAAGTTTTGGATTTTGGGTTTTGAGTTTGGATCGACGATGGCGCGATTGAGGCCCTCTTCGGCGATTGCAAAGTAGGCGTCAAGCAGCAGCGGGGACAGTTGCAACGTTTCCTTGTTGTTGACGAATCCATCGGCGGATACGGCGTCCGGAGGAACGCTGACCGTGAGGTCGTCCTCAAGTTGCAGCAACTCCCGAAGGGTATTGCGATACTGAGCGACGGTGAGGCGGCGGACGATACCGTTTTTTGGGGCTGGACGCAAACGGGCGATTTCGAGAGCTTGGGCGATCCAGCGTGAAGTCTCCTGGCGGTCGGCGTTAGTTGGTTGTGGCAAGCCTTTTGGAGGCATGGTGCCGTTGGCGATTCTGTGCCGTACAATTTCCCAGGTACGAATTTGCTTATCGTCTGTAAGATTTGCATCAAGCTGGTCGACTCGGACCCCTGCCATTGAGTTGTCGGCGTTGTGACATTGCAGACAATTTTGTTTCAAGAACGGTTTCACATGCTGGTCGAAAGCAGGTTGCAAATTGTTGGGGCTCATGTCGGCAGCCTGGGCGCGCCAGAGACGCTCTGTCAGCGCCATTCCAATGAAGGAGGACAGTATGATGGCAAAAGCGGTTTTTAGTTTTAGGTAACGATTACTATAGGTCATATAAAAATGCACAAACAGAGAGCATAAGGCCGAAGTTTCGCCCGTCACCACAATATTATCAGATCTTTAACGGTGATGCTTTTTGTGGTGCAGGTTCTTGAATTTCGTAAGTGGTTCATTATTGCCTGATCGGGCTTCCTGATGGCCTATCCCTTCGAAGTTTTCTCCACACTGGAGCAGGCTGGCCAGGGGGCCAGCCGCCGACGAGGGCGTCCGCCAGGCGTCCGCCCACCTCAACTTGCAGGAGAGAGAGTTGGCAAACCAGGTTTGGACACTGGCGTGCTTCATCATTTACGTCGCCGCCGCCGCTATCAACCGCGAATCACAGAGTTCAAGCCCTGGATCAAGCTGAAGAGGATAGCGTAATTTAACTGACGCGAAAGCGAAGTTATTCGGAGGAGACTCTGCCGGGGTTATTCGAGAGAGTAGCCCCCACGTTTCGACAGCCCACCTTTTTTGCACTCAAAGTATTGAAAAAGATGCACAAGTTTTGGCAATTTCTGCATGATCAATCATTCCCCCTCGTTATCATCATTCGCCATCGCTGACGGAGTGGGTTCGTTTTCCAAACAACAATGCTTGTACTTCCGTCCCGATTGACAAGGGCATGGTTCGTTCCGCCCTGTTTTCGGTTCGGTCCGCGTGTACGGTTTGTGTTGCGATGTTGCCGGAGGGTTGGGGCGGGCAACTTGGGAGGCCCGGAGTTCTTTGAGACATTTGTGAAAATTGCGTTCGGCGCGATTGCGGGCGTTGGCTATACGTTTGAAATTTAAATCGTCTGATAGAAGAGGATCGACTCCGAGAGTTAGGGCGAGATTGGCCTCGAGTCGATTGGCGCGCTGGATATTCCAGGCGGCGAGCACCACTTGCGAGAAAAGGGTTTGTTCGACTGGCGTGTAGGGACGGAGTTCGTAAGCGTAGGCGGATTCGAGGGCTGCGTATTCGGCCTGGTCCGTTTCGTTCAACAGGACCGCTTGTTTTGCGTACAGGCCCAGTTTGGTTGAGTTTGAGGCGGAGGCGGCTTTGCCTTCTGTTGTGCGAGGACCAGTTGAGAATTGGGCGTTGGCCCGATTGGCTTCGATTTGCGCGGCGGATGACATGGTTTAGTGCTCCCTGTTTCGAAATGCGGAAGGGCGGCTGGTTCCTGTTGGGGATAGCCGCCCTTTTTCACTTTCGATTGTGGCACAGGTCCTGGAATGGCATTGGTTGTGCCGGGAGGGAAGTTGTTGAAAAATGTGGAGTTGAAGGGCGCGAATCGTTCGTGATCGTTTGCCGGCCAATGTCTGATCTCCTGTTTCAACGGAGCCAAGTCATTTTTTTTCAGAGGTTTGTTACTCTTTGAGCCCAGAAAAGGGGCTGGCCAATTCAAGCGACCGTCGCCAAGGTATAGAAATTGTTACCACAAA
>JANXXI010000013.1 GCA_025350695.1 Acidobacteriota bacterium | reverse complement strand
GGATGGACTACCGGATCGAGCAGGTTGCGGAGCTTGCGTGCGGCCTGGTCGCGCTTTTTGCCGGTGATGACCAAGATTGGAGGCTGTTGATCGGGGAGCATGGCTAGGGCTAGCCACTCCGCCAGTCGCGTTGCGGTTTCGGGGGTTAGGGCGAAGTCGCGGGCTAGTGTGGTTGGTAGATCAATGGGAGACGGTTCGGGGATAGGGAAAAGATGGTTTTGGGTGGGGCGGATGAAATTGGATTCTGGGGCGGCGGCGGTTAGCGTCCAATTGTGATAGTTGAGGTTGATGGTTGGTTGGGTGAAATTGTCGAGGTCGATTTCGAAGGCGGCTTGACCGGTTTGGGCGACTCGTAGGTGTGCTTTTTGAAAGTTACGGGTTGTGTATACTTCGGCATCCAGTTGGCGCTGGACGTAGGAGAACTGGGCCGATGACGGGGAGGGGATCTGTTTATGGTCGGACGCTTGGAGTAGCCATGCGAAGAAATCCTCGGAGTAGAGTGGGACGGCTGTGCCGTTGGGGAGCGTGGCGCAGGTTTGGTGATCTGGCGTTAGGAAGAGTTTGGTGCGATGGGCTAGATCGAGGTACTTCAGGTGCGGCGGTTGATTTTTGGTGCTTGGCATTGTGCTTCTCTTTGGTTTTAAGAGTACACTGCGGGTATGTTGAGTTGAGCCTGGCGGGTTTGGGGCTAGGGCTGTAATCGGTTGCGGTTGTGGGGGTTAGGCGCGGCTGCGTTTTTTGAAGTGGTTGTGATTCGAGACCCGGGTGGGGAATTGTAGGGGCGAAAGCACCAACCAGAATTTGCTACTTATAGGAGCTTTTTGAAAAATGGGGACTGACGGAACAGACAGCCTTTTTTCGCAAGTCACCGGTCGAAAAATCAATCGCTTGCGATGGCGAAAAAAGATGTCAGTTTCGTCAAGTCCCCATTTTCAAACGTTTAGACACCGAGGCGGCTATCGCTCGATGGTGGGTCGCGTTGAATGTCCTTGGATGGCAGGCTAAGTCTTGCTTCCTGCGCCTCCCATTCCCGTTCCAACATGCGGCTGTATTCGCCTGATGCGTACAGCTCAAAGTCGAAGTTCTGCAAAGTGATGCGGTGGAAATCGAACATGTGTTGCCGGCAGGAGTACATATGGTCGGCAAAACGGTAGTAATTGCGGACGAAATCTTCGTTTAGATCTTCCCGCGCCGGTACATTTTGGAACACGGAATTCAATCCGAACGCACGGGAGAAGATGGCCTTAAAATCGGCCACGCCCCAACGCTTTAGTTTCGTCTTCACGATTTCCGGAGGATCGGTTACCAGCAAATCCGCGAAACTCTGTGGCTTGATGCCCAACTTGGTCAAAGTCTCATCACGCGCCACCAGGTCCATGCACTGCTCGGTCCAACGAATCAAATCGCGGCCCACATAGAACAACATGCGAATTTCACAAAATCGACCGTCCAGTAGCTTTTGATCCAACTGCTCTTTACTAAGATTTTCGCTGGGCAGCAAGCCCTGTATCATCATACTGGCTCGGGAGCTTTCCACCAATTTGTTGGGGCCGGCTGAATCTGAAAATGGGTGCAGAATCAGCGGCGGTAACTTCCAGAGTTGATGGGTTTGCAGGGTGGTCACTATGATGCTTTCCTATTCACTAATCGGCTAGATTAAAGGGTTTCATTAGACTAAATGGCCGGTTATTTTCTCGCTGTTAATAAAACCTTCACTTCCAGGGTTTCTGTTCCGCGGAGAACTTTCACCGCCACCTCATCGCCCACTTTTTTCGCTTTAAGCGCATATGTGAAATCGTATAGGTTTTGAATATCCTTGCCGTCGAAGGCAATCATGATGTCGCCGGCCTTCAAACCCGCTTTACCAGCCGGGGATCCGTCCCTTACATCAGCGAACCGGACTCCTTTGGGCGGCTCGGCGAAATCGGGAATACTTCCAAAGTAAGGACCGTAACCACTGGATCCGCCAGAAGACCCAGCTGCGCCAGGAACCGATCCGGCGGGAGGCATCACACGAACATACTGGGGCCTTTCTTCGCCACCTCGAAGCTTGTCGCTGATCACCGCCACATAGCTGAGCAGTTTAATGGCTTCCGGGGCGTTGATCTTGTCCCACGTATCGCTGGGGCGGTGGTAATCGCCATGTAAACCAGAAAAGAAAAACAGTACGGGAATCTGTTTGATGGTGAAGGATGTGTGATCGCTTGAACCATAGCCAGCCGTCTCCGACATGTCGAACTTCATACCTTCAGGCTTTTCGGTGTCGTCCAGGATCTTTTTCAAAGTGGATCCCGTGCCCGATCCGCCCACAAAAACTTTACCGTCGCGAATGCGCCCAATCATATCCATATTGATCATTGCCACGGCCTTTGCGTTTGGCAGCATGGAATGTTCGGCATAGAACGCCGAGCCAAGCAGGCCCAACTCTTCACCGGAAAACGCCATGAACAGCATGCCGCGTTTGGCTTTGGCTCGTGAGCTGAAGTAGCGAGCCAGTTCAATTACGCCCGAAGAACCAGACGCATTGTCGTCGGCTCCAGGATGTATCTTGCCTTTCGGATTAGCGTCGAGCGAAAATTGATCCCCCATTCCTAGATGGTCGTAGTGAGCTCCAATGATCACATATTCATCGGTTTCGCCCGGCAGGTAACCCAATACGTTTCGAACCTGCTTCACTTGACGCTCCACATCCACCTGAAGGTCGATCGTGGCAGTTTCCGGTAACACGAAGGGTCGCGGTTTTAAATCCTTGTCGATGTCGTCATGGATTTCCTTCAACGACTTGTTGAACCCGTCCAGCCATCGTTGCGCGGTTTCGGCTTTGAGTTGCAGAAAGGGGATTCCTGCATTGGCGGGGCCCGCTGTACGCCCGAATTTCTCGAGGTCCGTGCTCCCCAGATCGGTGAGCATGATCACCGCTTTTGCTCCATGCATCTTGGCGTTGGTGGCTTTTGCGTCGAACTGGGAATGGCGGGTATAGCTCTTGCCTTGGAACACGCTTTTTTCGTCGAACTCTTGCGGTTCGCGGCGGAACAGGATTACTGTTTTCCCCTTGACGTCCAGACCCGCGTAATCATCGTAGTTGTACTCAGGCGCGGTTATTCCGTAGCCGGCGAAGACAAGCTGGCTTGTAACGCTACCGGCCGAAGAAAAGTTCAGAGGCGTGAAATCAGTTTCAAATTTAGCTTCGTTTTTCCCGGACCCATTGTGAAAAGACAGCTTGTTGCGCTTCCCTAACTGCGCCATGGTCGTAACCGGATAGCGTTGAAAGTAGCTTCCGCCAACGGGTTGCAGTCCGGCTTTATGATACTGCTTGGCGATATAGTTAGCCGCTTTTTCCAGCTCAGGGGTGCCTGTACCTCGCCCTTTGAACTGCGGCGAGGCAAGCACTTTCACGTTTTCAAGATAGTGGACAGGATCCAGTTGCGTTGCCGCAAACAAGGTTCCGGTCATTAGAAAAATGGAGTATCGAAACATTTACTTTCCTAGAAGCGTTGGCAGCTTCACGTCGCATCCGCAATCATCGCCCGCATTCTTCGCTACCTTCTGGTAGTCGAGTTCAAATTTGATCAGTTGCTGCAACTGCTCCCACGGTACATTCCCGGGCAAGGGACGGCCATTCATGTAGATGGTTGGGGTAGCAGAGACCCCAACTTCGCGACCGTCAGCTTGGTTCTTTTCGACGATTTCAAGCGTTGCTTTTGAATCAACGCAGGTCTTCAGCGCCAAACTATCCAGACTCTTCGACGTGGCGAAAGTTGTCAGTTGCGCCGAGAAGTTTTCCACGGTTAGCTTTTCCTGGTTCTCAAAAGCCCAGTCGTGAAAATCCCAAAATGCTTCCATGTTCTGCCGGTAAACGCAACGTCCGGCGATGGAGGCTGTCTTGGCCCAGGGATGCGACTGTTCAATGGGGAAATCTTTGAAATAAAGGCGGACTTCCTTGGGGAATGCCTTAATCAGATTTGCTCGCAGGGACTTGGCTTCCTCTCTGCAATGGGGGCATTGGAAGTCGCTGAAAACGACTAGAGACACTGGAGCTCCGGGAGTGCCCAAGGCTGGTTGG
Organism: Acidobacteriota bacterium; assembly: GCA_025350695.1. GTDB lineage: Bacteria > Acidobacteriota > Terriglobia > Bryobacterales > Bryobacteraceae > JANXSF01. The sequence goes on along the minus strand of JANXXI010000013.1, from coordinate 3,591 downwards.
AAGGCCGTATTCAACTTGTCGATGGTGCTCTTGAAGGGATTCTGCGCAATTTCGTACATCGTGCCCTGCATGATCCGCTTGCCGTCGTCGGAGACGAAGAACGTCATGGTTTGACTGCGCGAGCCCATTGTGCCGGTCACTTTCACTTCTTTGAGGCCTGCTAACCCGGATGGTTTGGGATCTCCCACCGCGATGCTGACCTCAGTCGGAAGCAGCATCAAATGGCGAACATACTGCTCGAGGGTCGCTTTATCGAACGCCGATTTCACGGGGGTCGCGGACGGCTTTGTGAGCCCCACTGCCGGTTTACCTGGGGGGGCGGCGGGAGGTTTGGTTTGAGCGGCCAGGGAGAGCGAGAGCGCCAGAGTAATGGCGGCGGCTACGTAGTACATATTTGTATTGTACCTTTTGGCGTGCTTGGCGCTTGTCTAAAGGCTCTGCAACACTGGCCAATAAATCGTGAATGTGGCGCCTTTTCCCAGACTGGTTTGAAGGTGAATGCGTCCGCCACCTTCGTTAACGATGGTGGCGACGGTAGACAATCCAATGCCGGTACCCCCTCCCGCCTCACGGGTAGTAAAGAAGGGCTCGAAGACTCTTGCCCTTGTTTCTTCGTCCATGCCCGGGCCGTTGTCGGCCACTTCAAGGCACAGGGAAGCGTCGATAACGGTAGTGGCTATGAGCACCAATCCGCCCTTGGGCATGGCTTCCTTCGCGTTTACCAGCAAGTTGACTAGGACCTGTTCCATTCGGGCCACGTCCGCCAGGATTGGCTTCACCTCGGACCCAAGCCGCAGTGTCAGCTTGATCTTATCTCCCAACAGCCGCTTGTACATGCTTGCGGACTGTTCAATTAAATGATTTAGATTAAGAGGTTTGTCCACCGTGGGAGTGCGACGTAAAAACGACAACAATTGGCTGGTGAGGGCCCCCGCTTTGCCAGTGATCCGCAGAATGGAATTCAGGTCTTTCGCCGCTTCCGATTGGGCAGGAATCTCTTCGAGGGCTGCTTCGGCGTGAGCATTGATCATCGTCAGCAGGTTGTTAAAGTCATGTGCGACGCTGCCGGTAAGCATCCCCGCAACTTCCAACCGTTGCGACCGCCATTGCTTTTCTTGTTTAGAACCGCTCATCATCAACTACACTGTTATAGCAAGTTTCTTTAAGATGAAACGCCGGAAATTACAATTTCCCCTGAAAATGTTCTTGAGGAGAGTTTATCGATCTAGCTCTTTTTGTTGCATTACTTGCAGAGGTTGCGCCGATGTCTATCCTTGAATCCGGGTGTCAAGATTTTGAGCTGGCAAGCCGCCTAGAATGGCTTGAAACCAATGGGCTTGGTTCGTTTGCAATGGGAACTTGCGCCGGTGTAAACACACGTCGCTATCACGGGTTGCTGGTGGCCTCATTGCGGCCGCCAGTCGATCGAAGACTCCTGCTTGCACGCCTCGAAGATCGGGTTGAGACCGGAACTGGGATTTATGATCTGTCCACTTGCCAGTATCCAGGAACCATCGCTCCCGCCGGGTTCAAGCTGCTGACCGGTTTTGACTGTGATCCTTTTCCACATTGGCGTTTTCGAGTCCCGGCAATTGGGGAAGAGCCTTCTGTTGCGGTGCAAAAGGAGTTGTTTCTGGTTTCCGGCCAGAATTCGGTAATCGTTCGATACAGGGCCAGTGACGACGTGAAGCTACGGGTGCGGCCGATGTTGGCCTTTCGGGATTATCACAGCTTGGGGCAGGCAAACGGACAGTTTTGTCGAGACGTCTCGTTGCTTTCAGACGGAATCGCCATGTCCCCGTATGAGGAGATGCCAAGGTTGAGAATGATTGCCCCTGGCTCTTCTTTTGAAGCAAATGCCATCTGGTATTACAACGTAGAATATTTACGGGAATTGGATCGAGGTTTGGATTTTAGGGAAGACCTCTACAGCCCCGGAGTGTTGACCCTTGAGCTGAAGGCAGGGGAGTGGTCCTCTTTCCTGGCCACCACCGGGAACGAGGATTGGAGTGCATTCCGGCTTAACGCAACCCGGGAATCGGAAGCGTTGCGGCGTGTACGGTACAACGGCCTTGAGCGGGCAGCAGAGCAGTTTTTGGTTGAAGACTCCTTCCTTAGACCGACGATCATTGCGGGATACCCTTGGTTTACAGATTGGGGGCGCGACACGATGATCGCACTTCCCGGCTTGCTGATCTGCCGTGGGCAGTTGCTTAAAGCTCGGGAAATACTGGAAAATTATCTGAGCTACTTGAAGCAAGGGCTGATTCCCAACCGCTTTCCCGATGGAGGCGGGAGTCCGGAATACAACACAGTCGATGCCACTCTTTGGATGTTCCTTGCCGCAAACGCCTATTTGAAGGCCTCGGGAGATGGTATATTTCTGTCCAAGATTCTTTATCCGGCGGTAAAGCAGATTATTGAATGGCATTGGCGGGGAACGTTTTTTGGAATCCGAGCAGATCCGTCCGATGGCCTGCTAGTCTCCGGCGAGCCTGGTGTTCAACTGACTTGGATGGACGCCAAGGTAGACGATTATGTTGTGACGCCCCGCCATGGAAAGCCGGTTGAGATCAACGCACTGTGGATCAACGCACTTTACTTGACCGCGGGATGGGCGAGGGATCTTGGCGATTCCGATTTTGCCACCAAGTGTATGGTTGCTGCTGATCGAGGCCGATCCAGCTTTGCGGAGAAGTTTTGGAGCCCGCAATTAGGCTGTCTGTACGATGTGATTGGCCCAGGAGGGCCCGACGCTTCGGTTCGTCCCAACCAGGTCATCGCTTGTTCACTGCCCTTCGCATTACTCACTGTTGAACAAACAAGAAGTGTATTGGCCGTGGCGGAACGGGAATTGCTTACGCCTTTTGGTTTGCGGACCTTGGCTCCAACTGATCAACAGTATCGGGGCCGGTACGAGGGGTCCCCATATATGAGGGACGCATCCTATCATCAGGGTACGGTATGGCCGTGGTTGCTCGGACCCTACGTTAAGGCGTACTTAAAAGCTTACGGTCGAACGCCGGAGTGCTTGGAATATTGCCGGAAGTTGATCGAGCGGTTAACAGACGGCGAAAGCGAGCAATGCTTCGGTTCGATCGGTGAGGTGTTTGACGGGGACGCGCCTCATCGGCCGGGCGGAGCTCCGGCGCAGGCTTGGTCCGTCGGTCAATTGATAGAAGCATCGGCGGCGATTGAGGGGCTGCCCTAATGAGCGGACACGATGATTTTCTTGCGCAGGGGCTTCAGTTTGAGGCCTTGTTACAGCAAGTGAAGCAACGAATTTCACCGACCGACTACGGCTGGTATCCCTACAATTCGCTGACCGTTTTGCCATTGTTGTCGCGCCTGTTTGCTCCGGCCTACGATGAAGTTGCCGCGCAGTGGAGAAAGGGACCAGTGGCCGATATTGGATGCGCGGATGGAGATTTAGGAGCCTTCTTGGCCCACTTAGGCAGCTAGCAACAATAACATGGACAGTTATGCCTTCACGCCCGGAAGGATGGAGTAGTTCCATTCGCCGTGGAATGCGTCTGGCTTGAGGCGAACGCGTTGCAGGGCTTCATCGGATACGGTTTGTCCCTTGGGGTA
>JANXXI010000006.1 GCA_025350695.1 Acidobacteriota bacterium | reverse complement strand
TTCCGACATACGGTCGGCGGCGGCGCCACCGTCGCCAAAGAGGCGCTCGAAAACCACGCGGGGGTGGGCTTCGGCGGGCAGGGGACTTGTGGGCGATGACCAGGAGAGATTGTTTTGGTAGACGCAGGCGTAGCCGTTGTCGCATTGGCCGACAGTGGTTAAAAGGTCCATGGCCATTTCAAGGGAGGGCAGGCGTGTTTCCTGGCCGAGTTGCTTGGCGGCGATTTGGTCGACCGTGGTGGCTAGTTCGTAATCGGAACTTTCTGTCCACTTCGACGTGGCTGCGCTTAAGAACGCGGCATTGGAGGTTGCGTGGGTGCCGGGATAGGCGTTGCGCAATTCCGTGTTGGTGACTACCGTTAAGTGGTCGCGCACCTTCTCAAGCGCTTTCAATGTTGGCGAAAGTTCGCCCAGCATGCCGCTGCTTCCGGAGGGAGTCCATTGCGGCATATGCGCGCCCATGGGAACGTAAACGAATCCCAATCGACGGACGGGGGCGACCGGCGATGCTGCGAGCGCGGTCATTGCGGGCATCATGGCATCGAGCAACGGCAGCGCCAGTGTGGCTCCGGCTCCACGCAAAATCGTACGGCGGTTTAGAGCCTGCTTGGTGATGATCATTGGGACCTCCTCATTTGAAACGGAACGCTATTTACTATACCTAGGATGACAGACGAAAACTGGTAGTCTGTGGCGCGGGATTCGCGGACCACTTTTCGGATGGCTGGGGCGTCGTTAAATCCGACCCCTCGGCCGAGGCCGTAGGTCAGAAGTTTTTCGCTCAATGTGGTGACGAAAGATTCGGGGTGAGCAAGCAATGCTTTTTGCATACCGGCTACGCCCGAGAATTTAGAACCGTCGGGAAGGCTGCCTGCCGAGTCGACGGGGGTGAAGGTTTCGTCGTGAGTACGATAGCGGCCCACCGCGTCGTAATTTTCGAGGGAGAAACCGACGGGGTCCATCAATTGATGACAGCCCGAGCACACGGGATTGTCTCGATGTTGAGCCAGACGTTGGCGGATGGTGAGGGCTTTGGTGAGGCCGGTGGCATTTTCTTTCAGTGCCGGAACGGCGGCCGGCGGTGGGGGTGGAGGCACGCCGAGAATATTGTCGAGGACCCACTTGCCGCGGATGACCGGCGAGGTCCGTGTGGCGTAGGAGGTGACAGTTAGCACACTGCCTTGGCGCAGCAAGCCGCCGCGCGTTGCGTTTTCGTCGAACGTTACTTTGCGGAAGCGGCTGCCATACACATTGGGGATGCCATAGTGCTTAGCGAGGCGTTCATTGACGTATGTGTAATTGGCGCGCAGCAGGTCTAGCACGCTGCGGTCTTCGCGGAGGATGCTTTCAAAGAACAGGTCGGTTTCCTTCAAGAACGATTGGCGCAGGTTATCGTCGAAGTCTGGGAACACTCGCATGTCGGGCGTGAAGGATGCGAGGTTTTTGAGGTGCAGCCATTGCTCGGCGAAGTTGGTGATTAGAACGCGTGAACGGGGGTCGGCCAACAGGCGGCGGGTTTGCTTTTCCAGGACTGCGGGATTCTTGAGTTGGCCTTTGGCGGCGGCGTCAAGCAATTCGTCATCTGGGATGCTGCTCCACAAGAAGAAGGAGAGTCGCGACGCTAGTTCGATATCGCTGACACGGTAGGCGGTTTTGGGGGCGATGCCGCTGGGGTCGTGTTCAACGCGGAAAAGAAATTCGGGACTGACAAGCACGGCGCGCAGAGCCATTTCGATGCCGTTGTCGAAGCCACCATCTTTGAGGCCCTGTTTGTAGAAGCGGAGGGGGGCGCGGAGGTCGGCATCGTTGACCGGGCGGCGGTAGGCTCGGCGGGCGAGCGCGGAAACGATCTTTGTGGCGCAGGCATCGTCCTTTGTAGCGCAGACGAATAAGCGCTTGCGGCTGGGGGTGTCGCCGGCGCCTTCAACTTGGTAGGGGCCGTTGACTGAGATGGAATAAACCGCGGGTTGGATGCGCGGGTGTCGATCCATGTTGAAGTGCGCCTGATAGGGCTGCCGCTCCGTTTCAGGAATTGCGGAACGCTTCTTGATGAAGGCCACGGCGAGGTTGTGTGGGCCGGCTTTCACTGGGATGCGAATGGTCAGGTGCTGGTCAACCTGGCTGTGATCCTGGCCAGGGGGCGGGGGCTTGACGGTGAACACTTTGATGCGTTCGCCATCCAGCATAAGCTCCACTTCATGAGTGTCCTTCAGGCCTTCGACGTGTTCGTTTCGATCACGGGCGAGGCGGACTTGGATGTCGTACTTGGCATCGAGAGGAAAAGTGTAGGGAACTTGAACGCCGCCTCGGGTACCGAAGGGCAGGCCTTCGACGTGCTCTTCCTGTGTGAGGTCGGGTGGGAGTTGGATCAGATCGCCTCCGGGGGATTTGGGGGCGATGCCGATGACGCGGCGGCTGATTTTTTGCGCGGCGTTTAAGTAACGTTCTAGTAGGGTGGGCGAGAGGTCGCCGACGGTGACGTTGTCGAAGCCATGGCTGGCTTCGTCGCTGGGGAGCAGGTTGGTAACGTCGACATCAATGGCGAGCAGGTCGCGGACAACATTTTGGTATTCGGTGCGGTTGAGGCGGCGGAAAGTGTCAGTGCGGCCCGGATTGATGGTAGCTTGGTGGGCCTTCTCGAGCGTGGTTTCTAGGGTGGTGAGTAGTGACTGGTAGACGGCTTCGGTGGGGCGGGGAAGGCCGGCTGGAGGCATGTTACGCGCCGAGAGACGGCGGACGACTTTTTCCCAGGTTTCTGGTTTTTCCCCAGCTTTTTCGACGGTTATCGTGTCGAGGGCAATGCCGCCGGACTTGATTTTGGTGTTATGGCAGCCGGTGCAATATTGGTTGATGGTTTGTTGCTGAGCGAGCGTCGCGCTTGTGGCGATAGCGGTAATGGCGATGCACGCGGCAAGACGGGGCATGACCAGATTATATGCTGTTGGAGGGCCGGAAGATAGGGGGGGGTGTGCGACATGTTAATTCGGACCGGTGAGGAGTTACACTCGCCGGACCACGGCGTAAAAAGCTCCGGAAACGTCGTTGCCTTGCGCATCTTGAAACCAAGCGTGGAGTTGGGTTTTGATTCTTCCCTTTAGTTTCACTTTGAAGGGAATAAACTTGTCGCCTGGTTTGGATTTGGCTTCAAGTTGTTGGCCGGCGATCATGAGTTTCGCTCCGGCGATGGGTAGAGCTTTGCCCGCGGGCAGTTGGCCTACGGTCATTTTTTGCGGCTCGCGGCCGGCTGTTAGGGGCAGGCCAAGTTCCGGGATCCATCGATGCAGTTGGATCTCGTAGGTTCCGTCCTTTTCAATGAAAACGTTCCATGGTCCGCCGCGCGGTCCGCCCACTGCGTCGGAGACATGCCCGGGGTTGTCGCAATAAATATCCTGCCAATCGGAGCTGCAAAGGTGCACGGGGTTTTCGACGTCGGAGCCGAGCGTGATTGGGGCGAAGTTTTTCAAGCCGGGTTCGACGCGCGTCCACCAACGCTCGTAGTGTTCCTTCATCTTCTTGAGCACGGCTTCGTTGGTTTTGGCGACGTCGGAAGTTTGAGCGGGGTCGGTGGCGAGGTTGTATAGTTCTTCGCCACGGATCAGACGCCACTTGCCCCAAATCACGGCGGCATCCCACTTGACGGGAATTTGGCCGTACTGCACTACCATCATGCGTTGGCTGAAATCGTCCTTCCGCGAGCGAATCAGCTTGGCGAGGGAGCGACCGTCGAACGTGGCTTTGGGTTCGTTGCGGAGGTTCAGCAGATCGATCAACGTTGGGAGAAGGTCTTGCATTTGGGCCGGCGTATCGTTGTCGGTTCCTGCTGGGATTTTGCCGGCGGGCCAACTGACGAAGCAGGGGACGCGGTGCCCGCCTTCGTAGATCATTTGCTTGCGGCCGCGCATGCCGGCATTGAAGACACTGAAGCCGGCGGTGGCGCCGTTGTCGGTCATAAAGATAACCACCGTGTTTTCGCGAAGTCCCTTTTCTTCGAGGAAGGTTTCGAGTTTGCCCAGGTTTTCATCGAGGTTCGCGATCATGCCGAAGAAGGCCGCAGGGAGTTTATCCTTGCGGTAGGGCGCGGCGTACTTTTCATCAACCCATGCGGGGCCGTGCGGGGCGTTGGTTGGCAGGTAGCAGAAGAAGGGCTTGTTCGCGGATTGCTGTTTGGTTATCCAACTCATGGCCTCGCCGAACCAGAAATCCGTGCAGTAGCCATCAAACTTTTTGGGCTTGCCGTTGTGGCGGTAGGTTCCGTTGAAGTAATCGTTGGCGAATTCGGGTGCGGAAG
>JANXXI010000306.1 GCA_025350695.1 Acidobacteriota bacterium | reverse complement strand
GTCCGCGGTAGCAGTGGTCGGGTTGGAGTAGGGCCCGCTGCAGGCTGTCAACAACGACAGAAGCCCCGCAAGGGTAAAAACTAATCTCATAGGGTACGGCCTAATTTTCTCACAGTTGGAGGACAAGGCGGTGTTCACCGTCGGTCAGCGGAAGAGCAAGCCGCCATAGCGACACACCTGCCGGATAAACCCAGCGCTCTCGCGCCGCTAAATGAATTACTTCTTCACCTACGTCTAAAATCCGTTTAGCTCACGCCAAAATGTCCTCGAGGGCAGTGGCGGTAAGGAGGCGGTCACTTCATAGTTCAAGCTGGGCCGGAGTCGCGGTCCTGATCTTGTCTTCGACCGCTGCGGGAACAGATCCAAACTTATGGCGCAACATTCGCAACAGCAAGCTGGCTTCCCCTTGCTCACGGCCTTTCTCTTCGCCTTCCTTCAAACCCTTCTCGTAAACGGAAAAAAGTGTCTTCCATCGGATCGATCAGCAGGCCCATCTCTTTCACTCCTACAATTACAGTATCGCCCAAATTCCGCTTCGCCGAAAGAATCACCAGCAGCGGCAAGCTCTCATCCTTTGCTCCGGTTCTAGGCGGACAATTCGATCCAAAATTCGCCGTAATGTCCACTTCGGATCCGCACGCCGGTTCAGCACAGCCAGAATCACATCCCCAATTGTTTCACTGGCCAGTAGTTCCTCAGCATCCAAATCGCCGAGGTCCAACATTTGCACTTGATAGACCAGCAGATTACCATTGGGGTCCACTTCCTCAATCCGATTCGGCATCCGTAAAGGATCCCGGCCCATGTAGAGCACCACTTGCCTTGGAACTTGTCCATACTTTTTGCGCAGCATGGAAAGATAATCCAGCATGCGCCAAATCAGCTCTGCATCGTTGTGGCTGGCGAACTCCGTGTGGAACAAAAGGCCGGTCACCAGACGGTAAACAAAATCCGCACGCGGATTTCGAGTCTCCGGCAGTTCCACATTCAGCCACTCGGCGGGATCAGCACCAGCAAGTTTAACCGTTAGGCTCGTTCCGATAGTCTGGAATATCTCTTTCAGAGCAACGTCGAAGTTCTGCATACGCGGTCACCGTGGCAGATTGTTCGACCTGGCGCACGTTGCTTTTGTCTTACAATTCCCCAACCCGGTTATTAACGCATCCCAAACAGACCGCGGATTCGTGATTTCGAAACGCGGGATATGAAAAGTTACCCGCAACTGTAAGCAGACGCGCGGCCCCGGTTCATTGTATAGTTCCCTAGGGTCCCTGTTTGGTCCCACCAACGAACTGGAGTTTATCATTAATGAATAGAACTATCTTCAACGGCCGCCAACTCGGTCGGCTTATTGTTATCGCAGCCGCCTTGACGACAATTGCCCGGGCGCAGCAGCCTCAGGCAGAGGCGAAGAAGAAAGGGGAACGCAAAAATGCCGGCCCCAGAGACATGTCCAAAATTGTGCCGCCGCTTGAAGAAACCGGCTTCGTCTCCATGTTTGACGGCAAAACCCTGAAGGGTTGGGAAGGCGACCTGAATTTCTTTCGCGTGGAAAATGAGACCATCATCGGCCAGACACTAACCGACAAACAGCCGAAGCAGAATACATTCCTGATATGGCGCGGCGGACGTCCGGGGAACTTTGAACTAAAGATGGATTATAAATTGACCGGCAACAACAGCGGCATTCAGATTCGCAGCGAGGAATTGCAAGATCCAAAGTTTGTAATGAAAGGCTATCAGGCTGACATGGATGGCGCGCAACAATTCACAGGCCAATGGTATGAGGAACGCGGGCGCGGCTTTCTAGCGTTACGCGGTCAACTGAGCTATATCGGCGAAGGCAAGAAATCGGCCGTGATGGCGTCGCTTGGGGATAACGCGGCGCTTAAAAACCTTATTCATTCTGATGATTGGAACACGCTGCATCTGATCGCCGATGGCAACAAGCTGATTCAGATATTGAATGGGCAGGTGATGAGCATGATCATCGACGACGACAAGGTTGGGCGAAAATTGGAAGGCCTGATTGGCATCCAGTGCCACGTTGGCCCACCAATGAAGATCGAGATCAAGAATATCCGGATTAAGCAGTAGCCTTTTCTTTCCGGAACACTTCCACAACCGCGCTATTGTCGGCGGCTTCGAATCCCATTTCGACAGCCGCCGATAGCAGCCGCTCATGCAGCTCCGTCAGTGGCGTATTCGCCCCAATTTCTTGCGATTCCTTCAACATCAAACGCACATCTTTCAAATGCTGGGCCAAGCGCGCCTCTGGCGGCGTGAATTCGCAGCTGAGCATCTTCGCTCCTTTCGTGTCCATCACTTTTGAATACGTGGCGCCGTCCTTCAATATTTCCAGCACCTGTGCGCCGGGTAATTCGTAGCGTTCGGAAAAGGCCAGCGCCTCGCCGAGCACCGCGCGGTTCAACCCGAGCACCATGTTGAACACCAGCTTCATGCGGGCGCCGGCTCCTGGTGGGCCAAGGTGGAACGTGCGGCGGGCGAAGGTGGCGAAGATCGGCCCGGCGTCGGCGAAATCGGCAGGGCGCGCGCCGACCATAACAACAACCTCGCCCGCACGGGTCTGCTTGCTGGAGCCGCCAACGCTTGCATCCATGTACCCGCACCCGCGCGCTTCAAGCGTCGCGGCGGCGGCTTCGGCGTCGTGTGGACTGCCAGTTGTTGTATCGATCACGAGCGAACCGGGCTCAAGCACCGGCGCCATTTGTCCAATGACCTCGGAGGCGATGTGGGAATTGGGCAGGCTTAGAATGACGCGATCACATTTGGCGGCGATCTCAGACGGACCGGCGGTAAGCAGCGCCCCGGCGGCTTCGAGTTCGGTGCGTTTCGCTTGGTCGGTATCATACCCCATGACGCGGAAGCCAGCTTCGAGAAGCCTTGCAGCGATGGCCCCGCCTAACAACCCCGCGCCTATCAGTCCGATTGGTTTGGTTGTCATACTTTAGATCATGCTGCTTGCTCGGAGAAGTGTTTCTTCCACCAGCAGTTCTGTTTCGAGGGGGACTGGCAAATTGGCGCGGCCTTCTATAACTTCAGCCAAGTTGATGAAATCATCGATGTAGCGTTTGTAGGCTTCGTATTTGGTCGTGGTGACGTTGCCGCCGAGGTTCACGCGAAGCACGCCTGGCTCAATTGGTTGGAGGGTAATGGTTCCCTTGCTGCCCTGAACTTCAAACATGCGATAGGCACTCGCGCCGCGTTGCAAGGCGGCCGTCTGAATTATGGCCATCGCCTTCTTGTAGTGCAGAACAGCTAGCGTGTTGTCTTTCAGTTCATCCGGGAAGTCGCCATCCTTGCGTAAGATGGAATCGACCTTGCTTGGCGCACCCATCAACCGGACGGTTGCATCAACCAAGTGGGCGCCCAATTCAAACATCTCGCCGCCGGCGAAGCGCGCGAGTTCCTGCCGGTCTGCCGCTTCAATGTAAGTATTGATGATGCCGCGCACCAGAAACACATCGCCTATGACGCCGTCTTTCACTGCGTTAATTACCGCATTCATGCCCGGATGATAGCGCCACATATACCCTTGTTGCAGGATTAGTTTTTTTGCGCGCGCCAGTTCGACCATCGTGCGAATGCCGGCCATGTCATGGGACGGCGGCTTGTCGACATGCGTGTGCTTCCCTGCCCTGAGCGCATCAATTGTTAGCGTTTGGTGGTCGCGAACGTGCGATTCGACGGCAATTGCTTGAATGGTTGAATCACCGAGGATGGCCTCTTTGGTTCTTGAAACGATGCCGAGGCGCGTGAAGCGGGCGAGTACCGCTGGATCCGGTTCGTAAATGCCGGTGAGTTGGAAACTTGCATTCTTCAGCAGCACCTGGGCTTTGCCGAGCCCATGAGGATGAGCGCCTCCAAGGAACGCAATTCGGATTGGCGGCGCGGGCGCTGCGCGAAGGATGGCTGGGGCCAGGGTGGCGGCAAGAATGGTTCGGCGAGTGGTCACGTTGCTCCTTGAGAGCATATCATTCCCAATGCCCACCGGCGATCCCTCTATAACAAACGGAAATTGATTTGGATACTTGCCATCACGTTCACGTCCTCGCCATTCTTTTGGCCCGGCTTGAAACGCCACTGCTTCACTGCTTCAATAGCCTTTTCGTCCAAGCGTGGATCGAGGCTTTTCTTCACCACGATCTGATCCGCTATCCCTTCTTTGGTTACGATCAGGGTTAGGGTCACCGGTCCTTCAATTTTATCTTCCTTCGCTGACGGCTCATAGGACGGCTCAACCTTGTAAATCAGCTTTGGGGCTGTAACGTTAGGGCCAACTTTTTCCGCTTGTTGCGCGAAGGCCGTATAGTTAGTCATGTATACCGCGCCCACTGTAAGTGCAACGCTCATCGCGGCGGTGAGAATGCGAGCCGCCCAAGTGGGCAGCACGGGTTTTGGGTTAGTTAGTTTCATTACACGTTCCTCTAAACGATCACAATCAAAAAGTCCGAGACCAACCACGGCATTCGCATCCGGCCTCTGTGTCAGCAAACGGGCGGCGTCGACTAGCCGCAAGGCGTACCCAGGCGTGGTGGCGGATGCCAGTTCATCGGTTGCTAGTTCGCGCATCGCAGCCATTTGCCTGTAGGCGGCGCGTACCGCTGGATGGAAACGCACGGGCGCGGTGACGATAAGCAGCGCCACGTTCCAGGCATAATCATTACGTTGCCAATGCCCTTGTTCGTGAGCGATCACCGCATCGAGCGTCTCCTTGTTTGCAGTGTCGGCGAACTGGCGCGGTAGAACGATGAACGGATGGCGGACACCGAAAGTTACTGGGGTGGAGACGGAGTCACTAACGGACACGCCCTGGGCGAACGGTTCAGCAGTGTTGCGCAATTGACGCACGTTTCGCAAATTGGCCCAGAGGCGGAACCACAGGTAGAAAACGTGGAAACAGTAAGCGGCGCTGATCCAACCCGCGGCGCGGCGGGCACTGCCACCGCCGATCGCGCGTTGGACATCCACGCTGATCACCGCGGCGCCTTTTAGGACAGCAGGAAACTTCGCTGGTATAGCTGGTGTCACAACGCACAACAAAAGCGCGGCGACCCACAAAATATAGCGATAATGCGGACCCGCGCGGCGCACCAACAAATCGGCCACTCCCGCCGCGATCAGGATCAAGATTGGTTGCCAAATAGCGTCTGTAAGGTAGCGCAGCAGCGCAGCGTCAATTCGTTCCATCATGCTCCTCTCGCACCGCGCGTTGTAGCTTGGCAAGTTTTTCCGGAGTCAAATGCTTGGTTTCAAGTAGGCCCATCACTAACTCTTCCGCCGAACCACCAAACATGCGGTTGATAAGGTCCGTCAGTGTGTGACTGCGAGCCTGCGTCTTCGATTCTGTCGCTTGATAAACGTAGGCGCGCTCGACGAGATTACGTTTTGCCTTGCCCTTTTTTTCAAGCAAGTTGAGCATGGTTTGAATCGTCGTGTAAGCAGGTTTCACTTCGCCGGGCATGCGTTGACGCACGTCCTCCACGGTTGCCGCACCGTCGGCCCAGAGGATTTTCATGATCTCCAGTTCTAGTGGAGTTAGTTGTGTGGATGCCTTGCGCGCCATTCGTGTCCTAAACAATTAGGAGTATGCGCCAGATCGAACCATTTTGTCAACCAATTTTTTAGGAGTCGAATAAGGCAGGCTAAACTAATAGCAATGAACAAATTCTATCTTTCAGCGGGCCTCACGCTCGCCTTTATGACTTCTAGCTTCGCCCAAACTAGCCCGTTCGCCGGCCGCTGGGACTTGACGATGCAACCGCAGACGGGCTCTGCCTACCCGCAGTGGTTGGAACTTGTGGAGAAAAACGGCGTCATTGAAGGGCGATACCAGCCTCGCGGCGGTGCGGCCCGTCCGGTCATTTCCACGAAGGCGGAGGGGAACCACTTGATTTTGACGCTCTCCGCGGCGCGCGGTTCAGCCGTCACTTGGGATCTCACTGCGTCGGGTGACAAAATCAATGGCATTGAAAAATTAGGCGATGCGGCCGGGCCTCGCGTGGTAGGGGTGCGCGCTCCGGAGTTGAAGCGGCCCATGCCGAAAGCGTGGGGCAAACCGAAGGCTATTTTCAATGGCAAGGACATCACCGGTTGGGAGCCCATGAGCCCGGCGCCCAACAAGTGGGTGGCGCGCAATGGTGAGTTGGTCAATGATAATCCGGAAGTGGAAGGCCAGGGCAATTCCAGAGCCGCCAACCTCAAAACCATGGCGAAGTTTCAGGATTTCAAACTGCACATTGAAGTGAACTGCCCCGAACATGGCAACAGCGGCATCTATCTGCGCGGGCGCTATGAGCTTCAAGTGGGTACCGAAGGCGGAACCATGCCGTCGCATGAAATGGGCGCCGT
>JANXXI010000298.1 GCA_025350695.1 Acidobacteriota bacterium | reverse complement strand
GCTCGTAATACCTGCGCGTGAAACCATTCGTGGGTTTTTCAGTCATTGCAGAATTCTATCAGGTCTAAACCCCGCCAAGTTTTGTCACGAGGCCAACCTTTCGCCCGCGCGGGACGGATTGCACAAACGACCCTTTCTGGGATTAAGACGTGTAGGGCTTTTTGGGCGGAAGCGGAATATTAACCTCGGCATAGCTGCCGGATGTGGCCACATCCACAACGGCGACGATCCTATCGACGTACGGGACAATATGCGGCCATTGCGCATTGCCAAGAACAATGATCGCAATCATACGGTCTTGCAAATTTTGCTGGTACCGCATGTTCTTGTCGGTCGTGAGCAAAATATCGTAACCAGCTGCCTCAGCGGCGGCGAGCAAATCACCGTTTACAAGTTGATCCCAGCCAGCATCCTTGGCCCTTGTAACATTATGCTCCGGTAAGTGCCGCATTAGCGGCGCGGGCGTGCCGTGATCAAAGAGAATGCGCATTGATCCGACTGGCTTCCACATCAGGGGGTGGAAAATACGGAGAGGCCAAACTGCGCGCGGCAAATGCAAGCACAGCGGTGATCTGTTCGTGGGTTACATCGAACCACTCCATGATCTCCTCAATGCTCGCTCCGGCTTCAAGGTTTTCAAACACCGTTGACACGGGCATGCGGGTATCTTTGAACACCCATGCGCCGCTCACCTTGCCGGGGATGCTTTCGACGGCGGGGCATTGTGACCAATCAAGGGCTGCTGGCATTCGACGTACTCCTTCTCTTCATCGTAACCGTTTTAACCTAGCCGATATTTGCGCTGCCTGTCACGGCTTTTTCGGCTAAGGCCCTACCGTCCGCCCTTGCCCCAGTTGCAACTGGCGCAGAGCGTTTGCAGGTTCGACATGGTGAGGCGTAAATCCCACCGTTTCGAGAGCGGCCGAGGCCGCTTTTTGTCCCGAAACTCACCCTTTGTGGGACAACAGAGCACGGCTGCGTTTAATTAAGCAAAAGGGTCTATCCTTGAATGGAGAGGGTGCAGCAACATGACACATGATCTCTGTTCGGAAACATCAGGCCAACATGAGTGGGAAGCCCACCTTGCTCCGGGACCGAGCTTCCATGAAGTTCGCGAAGCCACTGTTTGCAAGCGATGTGGGTACACAATTTTCAGCGAGAGCGCACGCGGCGCTGACGCCTCAGAATCGGGCTCAGTAGCGCACGCGTTCAACGAACAGCTACAGAAGATACGCCTAAGCCAAACACAGTAAGGCCAAGGCTGGTTTTTGCGTGGTCAAAAAGGGAAGGACCCTTTAAGAGATTTCCAATCAGCCAGACTATTTTTATATGCCTGACTTTGAACCAATTCGTATTACTCACATCATCGAAGCGGAGGTGTCCAAACCAAAGAATGACGGAACACCCGGATCAGCGCTTTACAATGTACCCTTTCAACTATCAGCGCGTCCTCCGGCGGGATGGGCCCAATATTTCCCACACGCTTGGGATCACCCCTCAAGCTGGACAACATCTCATCGGCGCGGCATTTGTGAAGTTCACGGGGACAAGATTTGGCTGAAAGGCACGACTTTAGAAGAAGTAGCTACAACCCATAACTTGCTCTGGACGAGACCAATAAAAATTATGTGGAGTTTGAGGCGGCAAAGCGGGTTGCAAACGACAAAGCACTGAGGGAGCACGAAGCACATCAGCAGCATGTTAGAGAAATCGCAAAGAAGATCACTTTTTAATGTTCGTTCTTCAAGTCCGGATAGCCCCATCTCGAAGCGCCATCTTAATGGTGAAGCCAGTTCCTCCAATAACCCGCGTAGCTTCTGCTACGAAGCTTATGAATTCTTGTTTTACGAGAAGGATCGTATCCGGCATGTAGCGTTTAAGTTCTTCCGCTTTTTCGCGGTCATCGTGGAAATAGTGGCCGTTGATGTTGGAGAAGATTGGATCGAGTGGCTTCTAAGGTGGAAAGGGAATTTGGCAAAGGGGGAGGCTCCTTATCTGAGAATAACACTATACTCAGATATAACCCACCTGTCTCGCCTTCGAGCCATCTTCCATTTCTATGTCGCACACCCACGTCTCAAGGTCCTTACGATATTTTCATACGTCGCCGTAGTGGCGTCCGTCGCCTCGAAGAGCGCCTTAGTCCAAGCAAGTAGTTGAAAGCCAAGTTTCTGGAGATGCGATCAAAGTGACAATATCAAATGCGCGAAACGGCTACTAACATCTTCAAGATGACGTGGGGTCATCGGGACAAAGGGAACCCTTTCTCCCGGTCGTCTTTATTAGCCGAGCGATCTCGAAAAGAACCCTTTTAGGAACACCGCCCCGATGAATACACCATCATCAGGCAGGGCTTCGACATCACTTGGGGAGCCCGCTGCCCACGCCATAATGAAAGGAGCTTGTGCGCCATGCCTTGCCCGCGCAAAGTTTCAACATCTTCGGAGTAATCCATCCATGCGGACCTTACTCCCACGGATTGACCACGGCCACGCCCGCCTTGTCGAAATCGCGCAGGTTTCGTGTGGCAATGGTCATGTCGTGATGGAGGGCTGTAGCTGCGATGAAAAGATCAGGCTGCGAAAACGTGTGTCCCGTCTTGCGGCCATCTTCAACAAGCATCCGCCACCGCAGGAAGATATCTTCGGTGACAGGAAGAATGCGTTGATCGAATGTGGGCCGGACGGTCAGCGTCAGCCAGTCGTTCAGGCTGGCGCGGCGGACTACATCAGCAACGGTCTCAATTCCAAAACGGATTTCGGCCACCGTGACAACGCTGATATACAAGTCCTCAATGGGATGGCTGGAAAGAAACGCGGTGACCTTCGGATTGGGTCTCGTGCGGCGCAACTCCGAAAGAACGTTCGTATCGAGAAGGTAACGCATTCCCTAGAATTCAACATCGCGTACCGGCATGGGAAAACGCCCGGGCTCAAGGTTGATTTCTTTGTAGGGCGAGGCTTGCATGGCTTCGACAATCGCCGCGCCCGTTCGCTTTTGAGTTTCTTTTGAAGACGGCGGCAGAAGCACATCGGCCAGCACACGGCGCGCCGCACCGTCGGCGCTCATGCCCTGACGGGCGGCGTGCGTCTTGATCGCAGTTTCGAGTTCACCAGTGACTTCGATGTTCATGAGCCAGTTCCTTCTATGTCTATCTTTCCAGATTAGAGGAATTGAAGGACATTGTCACGGACTTGGGGCTTCACGCTGCCTGAAAACTGCCGGGGTGAGCCTTATCAATCGCGGCAATAATTAAGGGGAGATGATGCTTGAGGAGATCCCATTCAACAGAGGACAACGCCACGATAGCAATCGTGCGCCCAGCAAGATTTTGCTCGTAGGCGAGCGTTTGATCACCGGTTAAAAAGACTTCGATGCCATTGCTCTCTGCCGTCCGCAAGAGTTCGCCGTTCTTAAGTCCGGCCCATCCTCCATAACTGACAGTGAAGACTTCATGTGTGCCAAGGTTCGTTCGCAGCCGATGCGCAAGATTTTCGTCAAGCAATACCTTCATCGAGTCGGTTGTCCACGATGGGCGTGGGCAAAGTCGATCAAGCGCTTAATCTGGGCGATGGAAAGCGAAGGCCAGTCCTCATGGATGTCCTCAATACTTTCGCCCATGTCGAAGCTATTCACAATCCCCTCGGGCATGATTCGCGTACCGCGCACAATGGGCCGTCCTGACACTTTCCCCGGAATTTGCTCAATCAGTTCGCAAGCTGTCCAATCGATGCCCGCATGTACTTCTAGCTTTGCCATGTTCGTACGCTCTCCCTTCACCATAGCATTTAGCACGTTTCGTCGGCGCCGTTGATACCTTGATCGGACGGGTACTGTTTTAGGGAACGCTGCGCGACTTGTCGGGTTCTATCTGCGCCTGGAGCGATCTACTGATCTCTTCCGAGTGGATGACCGTAGTAGACTGTGATTAGGATCACAATGGTCAGCCGCGATGTCCTCCACGAACTCGTCGACTCGCTTCCTGAGGCGGAGATCGCCACTGCGGAGCGGTTCCTGACGATAATCTCGAAAGAACCCATCGGTCCGGAGTTTGCCGACTCCATTCGCCGCGGTCTTGCCCAAGCCGACGCGGGCGACACCGTCGTGTGCCGTGATTACTCGGAGATGGTCGAGAAACTGCTCGACTAGGTCCATCATTGCGTTTCCCCTTCACGACCGAAGCACGCATGCTTTGCGGACAATTGACCGCTCGGTTGCTTTGCCCATCCTTGAAATGCTTACTCGATTCGGCGAGTCCGGCGTCGGCGACGTGTCACCACTCCACGGCGAAATGGCTGGGCTGCTTTCGACTGCGCTGTGGCGATCATCGTGTTATTTTTCGGCGGATTGAGGACGGGCTTGAAATTATCGCGGTTTGCCATCGATCCGAGATCTATAAGTAACCTCACCGGTCCAGAAGGAATAGCAATTCAGACCCTGAGCTCGTCCTACGACCCTGCCACTTCATCCTGCACAGGGATCTTCGCTACGATCGAGCCCTAGCGTACCAGTCTCTTGTCGCAATTTGCGACTTCACATTACTAAAATCTGTTCCAACACCCGGATTGTCATAGACTGAAGGTTTATGCTGGCTCGCAACGCACTCTTGTTTCTGACAGCTATGGCGGGTGTGGCGACCTGCCCGAATAACCCCGACCTTGCGGCTAAGGCTGACGCTTACATCAAGGCCGCTGGAATCCAGGGTTCGGTTCTTCTTGCGAAACGCGGCAAGGTGATACTGGCGAAGGTTATTAGGTGTACTATAATCGACAACAGTAGCGCAGGTAGCTCCTAACCCTTAATGCCAAATAGCGCCGGTCCTTACCTTGGATACTTTCCCGATACCGAAATCATTTTTGGAATTTCCTACGCACTAGGAACCGAGTACGGACCGGTCATCTTAACGCTCAGAAACTATGTGGAACAGTTTGGATATCAGCTCAGGGAAATCAAGCTGAGCGATCTATTCGAGGGTTTGCTGGAGAAGCTCGAAAAGCAGATGCCATATTTCGGTGATTCCACGCTAAATCGGATGAAGGCGAAGATTGAAGCCGGAAACCTGATCCGTTCGGAGACGAAGAACCGACCAGGCGGCGGCCAGTGTTATGACGTTATGTCTCTTGTCGCCGCATCTGAAATCGCAAGCGGTAGAAAGGGTATTGGAGAAAACAAGCCCGAGCCGAAACCAAAAGAACTGTTTGCCATCATCAGCCTAAAACACCCTGATGAAGTGGAGTGTCTTCGGCGGATTTATGGAGCTGGCTTTTATCTGATAGGCATCGCCTCCACACAAGAGGCCCGAATGCTCCATCTCACGGCGGAGCGTGGGCTCCCTGAAGAGGACGCAGCAGACCTAATACGAACGGACGCCGAGGAAAAGCCCGAACACGGCCAGAAGACCAGGGATACCTTCTATCTCTCTGATGTCTTCATTTCTTTAAAGGATGAAGCATATAAAAAGCAGATTTCGCGATTCCTGGATTTGATCTTTGGTCATCCATTTGAAACGCCGACGCTCGACGAGCACGCAATGCACATGGCCTATGCAGCTTCTCTGCGATCAGGAGATCTCGCACGTCAAGTGGGCGCGGCGCTCGTGGGCGAGAGCGGAGATCTGATCGCGGTTGGCTGTAATGACGTACCGACAGCAGGCGGAGGTCTCTATTGGCCGGGCTCGGATGATCAACGTGATCATGTTAAAGGAGAGGATTCAAACGACCGAGAAAAGTATGAAATGGCCGTTAAGATTTTGGGACTGACAAATCCCGAGGAAGAAGTCGCTAGTCGCCGCGAGCGTGCAAAAAAGGCGCTTGCTGGTACAGGATTTTTTGACATCACAGAGTTCGGAAGAAGCGTACACGCTGAGATGGATGCTTTGCTAACGTGTGCTAGAGGCGGACGATCCACGCGCGGCGCAGTACTCTATACGACAACCTTTCCATGTCACAACTGCACGAGGCATATAATTGCAGCTGGTGTAAGCAAGGTTGTTTATGTCGAACCGTACGCGAAGAGCCGGGCGTTTGAGCTTCACGACGATGCTATCGCCGCAGACGAAGGTGGCAAAACCAAAATCCCGTTTGTGCCCTTTGTTGGCGTGGGACCGAGGCGCTACCTAGATCTCTTTTCGATGAAGCTCGGTACAGGCTATCCACTTGAGCGAAAGAGAGACGGAAATAAGATTAATTGGGAAAGGAGTAAAGCAGAAGTTCGCTTGCAGATGCAGCCGAGCTCATATTTGAATAGAGAACTTCTTGCCTATGGAACCTTGAAAGAACTACTATCAAAGAAGCGCTCTTAACTTAAGTACATCACTATGGCCATCAACCTAAACCTTACAGATCAGCGTTCGTGGGAACGATTGGATAACGCAATTGCCCAGACGGAGCAATTTCCTTCATGGATGAACGGTTCTCCTGTAAACAGTCGAGAAAACTATACCGATGCCTATAATCGCGGCCAAAGCGATGCCAGCGAAGGCAGCTATGATCCACCGAGTCGACAACCGTCCGATGTGGTGTTGGATGGCCTCGTCAGGGGTCACGAAGATTATGAAGAGGTCCTTGAGGCCTATGAGAAAGGCGACAATCACACTTCGTCTCAAAAGTAAGACCGTTGTTTGGTTGTCTTCGAGCAGAAGCAGCACGCGTATTTTTCGCTTATCAGGGACATTGTCGCGACCGGGCTAAACGCCATTCCGAAACAAACGCGTCCGTATATGTCGTGTTGCGCAAACGACCCCTTGTGAGACGTAAGAGCTTGGAACGTACCAAGAATGGTGTAAATGATTTTTACGTATTCAAGCATTCGGGGGGGCGCCAATTAATTAAAGGAGCTAACGAGGTGCTACGGCTGGGTGCTGTTGCACTTCGAACAATCCCCCCGATTTCATTTTTTCCACAGGTCACAGTCACTATAATCCATGGTCCAGTTCCTCTAATCAAGTGGACGCTCTCGTGGAGTTACATGGCAGAGCCTTTACCAAGGACAAACGGTTTGAAGCCGGTGAGGATGACAGCTTGGGATGTGCTGCTTGCAAGGAGTGACCGATGAGGTAACGAATACAATCCCTCGCTTTCCTATCCAACAGGTGCTAATACGAAAGCGAAGGAAAAACTCAGCACGGTATTGGAAGATTTCAGTTGACAGGGGCGACCTTCTCATGGAAGCCGCGAGCGTAAGCGACCGGTCTTTTCCGGCTTCCAACACAGGTCGACTAGCCCTACCCTTTACCCGTTAATTTAGACTGGACAAAATGACTCGTACCCCCTGCTTTTCAGCATGGACACACCGAATCAGATTAAGAGCACACTGTCGAGGCCGGAGGCCATTGAAGAGTTGATCCTGGTCGAGTAGGAGTCCCATATGCGCATCTGGAACGAACTGTTTGACCAACATCCGCGGGAAACCGGGCCGTTGGTTGGATGGCAGATTCGTTACCTGGTGAGTTCCGCACACGGCTTTCTGGTGGCGTTCGGGTTTGCGGTGCCGCCAATCTGGCCTGGAGATAGGTTTTGCCTGCCTTCGCCGCGACCAATGAAACCGGGCTTTTTCGATCTTTTCTGAGCTTCTTCCATCGGGAGTTAATCGGAATGCCCGTTTGGACAGCAGCGATAGTCACGCTAGAAACCTGTGAACACTTTTGCTGCTTAACCCCAGAGTTCCTGAATTGGGGCGTATGCATCGGCCACTCCCGACTGCGGTACATACTCAAAGCCGCGTCCAAAGGGGTCGTCACGGCGGATGGTGGTGTAATCGATGCCAAGCGCGGAATAGATGGTAGCCTCGATATCTTCGGCGCGGATGTCGCGTTGGCGTGACCAGCCTGGATCGGCGGTAACGGCTCCGCGGTCGTCGGTTGAACCGATAGCCCTGCGTCCGCGGATTCCGGCGCCGGCGAACAGGGTTGACTGCTGCAAGAAGTGATCGCGTCCGCCGGTGGTGTTCAGCGCGCCGATAGTGCGTCCGAATTCGCCCATCGCCACAATCAGAGTTTGATCGAGCAGGTTTTCTTTGCGAAGATCTTCGATCAGATTGCCGAGTCCCGAATCGAACTGCCGGCCCAGCGAATTCACGTTAGTGGGGTTCATGCCGGTCTGATAAATGTTGGCGTGAAGATCCCAACTGCCCACATTGATCTGCATGAAGCGGGTTCCCAAATCGGCGCGGATCAGATTGCGGGCCGTGATGCAGGCGTTGCCAAATGTCCCGTTGCCGTAGCGAACGCGGTCGGTGGCATCGACCGTAAAGGCTTTAGTGATATCCGAGTTGTACATCAACTTCCGAGCGTTGAGGTTCACCTGCTCGTTTTCCAGTGTAGCCGCACCTAGAGCGCCACCCCGCAGTTCCGCATCCAGATCCGCCGTCAGAGCGAAGCGGCGTTCAAACACGGCTTGGCCACCGGCGAAGGTGGTATTGGGAAGCGGACTGCCCGCATTGACGAAAAACGGCGCATGATCGGGCGACAGGTAGCCTTGCCCCGGACCAGTATTGGTGTTGAGCGCCATGAAACCGGGCAACGTCTTGTTACCTGGGCGCGAAGCCATTTCAAGCGACACGACGGAGCCAATGTGCGGAGCGATCTTTGAAAGCTGCGAGGTTGGATTGCGCCCGATCTGCAGCCAATTCTGCGCCAAGCCGTGAACCGCCGCCCACGGTTTTACCGACCGAACGAGGGCAATGTTGTCGAAGTTCTCACCAAGTTTGGGGAACAGGCCTTGCGGCCAAATGACGCCGTCGTAGGTAGTGGGATTGAAAGTAGAGGGCAGCCAAGGGCCGACTTTTAAATCGAAGCTATCCACATGGCTGGGTGCGCCGGTCATCAAAACGAACACACAGAACTTGGCTTTGCCCAGCGGTGTTTCGGCCTGGGCAACGGCTTCCAGCGGACGCCCCGGCATGAGGCAGTAGCCACCAACCGCGGCTGCGGCTTGGCGAAAGAAGACGCGCCTGCCCATATGGGGACGCTTCCAAAAACAGGAACCGCGAGTCTTGCTCCAATCAATTCCAAATCGATCTTTCATGATGGTTAGCCCCCCTTTTAGTAATTGAACAGGAAATCCGTTTTTTGGACCACGGACCAGGCAAGATCCTCAAGCGCCGCCGATCGCAAGGTGGCCGTGGTGGCTTTGGCTAAGAACGCCATTGCCTTGGTTTTTTCGTCATCGGCGGGAAGCCGCGCCAGATAAGTGAGGTAGAGTTCGTCCAACATTTTGGCGTTGTCGGTGATCTTAAGAATCACCGCCAAGTTGGGGGCCGTGGCTACGCGGGTGCGATTGTAGACAAACGAATCGTTCATTAACGCAAGCCGCTGCTGGATGCTGAGCTGCTGCGTGCGCACCTGTGTGTCGCGATTGCCGCGAATGAAGTAGTCCATGAACACGCGGGCGTTGCCTTGATTGCCTTGCGGCTCCGTTGCATCAGGCATGCGCCAGGCGTAGCGAACCGTGATATCGCCATAACCACCGATCGGGTATTCCTGCATCAAGCCGGAGGCGTCGGCGAGTGTGTCGTGCACCTCTTCCCCTTCAAGCCGGCGCGCGTAGTGGCGGGCGAACATCGGGACGTAGTCGATCTTCCATTCCCCTTCGTAGCGCGAACTTAATTGATACGCGGTTGAGGTCACCATCAAACGCACAGTGTCGCGCAAATTGTAGTTTGTCTCCTGGAAATATCCGGCCAACTGTTCCAGCAATTCGGGGTGAGTGGCTTGGAAGGTCCAGGGGTCAGGCGGAGGATTCTTGGGGTCGAGCCTCGCCGGATCCAACTGATCCACTGGTTCAGCCAAGGCCATGGTGAACAACTGCTTCCACATGCGATTCACCATATTGCGGGCGAACATTGGGTCGTGAACCAATTTGTCAGCGAAGGCGTCGCGCCAAACTGTATTGGTGCCATACGTGGTTCCATCGCGGTATTCGGGCATGAGATTAATGGCCGTTCCAACCTTCACCCGGTTCGGCCGGTTCCCGTAGTTGGTGTTCAGATCATAGGTGCCGGTGGTGCGGTCCGAAATATCGAAGCTGTTAAAGTAAGGATCACCGGCGCGAACATTGCGGCCAGTAATGTTGACCCGCGAAAAGAAAGCCGCCATTTTGTAAGCTTCATACCGGGTGGCCTTGCGCGCCCAAGCGCTTAGCTGATCCAGGTGACCGCGACCGTCATGGCACAACAAGCAATCGTAATGTCCCATGCCGAGGAACATTGTAGCGGCGCGAGACATGCCCGTATCGTACCGGTCCTGAATGGGGCCTCCAGGCGTGGTGGTTTTAACTTGCCAGCTTAATTGACCGGAGTCGAGATTGTTCCCGGAACTGGCGATCATCTCATAGACGATATCTTTGAGCGGGCGGTTCTCGTTGACCGTTTTGCGGAAGTATTCGTACCAGGCGTTGCGGCCTTCATTATTCAAGTTGGCGTTGGTCGCCGTTCGATTGTTCTGCGTAAGTTCGCCCAGCCAGTTGGCCCAACGATAGGTGAAGTCGGGGCTGTTAAGAAGCCGGTCAATCAGTTCATCGCGCTTGGTGGAACTTGGTTCATCAACGAAAGCTCGAACGTCGGCAGGCTTCGGAGCGCGGCCGATCAAATCGAGATAGATGCGGCGGACGAATTCAGTATCGGTGGAGAGCGGCGCCACTGGGACGTGAGTGCGCGTGGCCTTTCCCAGGATTTCGGCGTCAATGAAATTACTCCAACGGAGTTCCCCGGCGTCAACCGTTCTAGCGGAGCGCAGTCCGGTGCGGGAAGGCTGGTATTGTTTCAGGCGGGCGTTAATGGTTTCAATCGCACGTTGCTGCGAGTTGAGAAAATCGTCCGGGGCATTCTTGAAAGTACAAGTTTCGCCACCGTTTGCCTCACTATCACCGGCGAATAAAAGAGTCGCCGAAACCATGAAAATGGTAAAGAGTTGCAAATACATCTTGATCCCCTGCAACGATAATACATCTAATTTTTACGGCACGGAAGGGGTGAGTGCGCTTGGGTCTTTACTAATTCTTAATCAAGACGCGCTTGGATGAGTTACAGAATGCCTTATCGCTTCGTCAGGGCGACGCCGCGCCGCAAGGCAAACAGGTCCGGCGAAATGCGGATCAGCAAATTGTCAATCGCGCGCACCCAGGATAGAGCGCGGGCAGGCAAGTGGATAGCAGTTCTTTTGTCCATGACTTCCCCGCACAAGGCAAGGGTGAAAACTTCAGAGTACCGATGGAACAAAGGCTTGAATTGCGGTATGTGACTGTTGAACTCGGTCATATCATCAAACAATAAGTTAGGAATGGCGCAATTCGCCGGCGCGTTCTTCCCGGTGCAAGCTTCCGACAAGCTATACACGTCTTGAGTAAACGACCAACCTTCGCGCTGCTTCCAGCGTTGCAACATCTGGAAAAA
>JANXXI010000254.1 GCA_025350695.1 Acidobacteriota bacterium | reverse complement strand
ATCAGAAAAGATAGGTTCTTGCGCACCAGCGGCTCGCCACCGGTAATGCGAATCTTGCGCACACCGAGCTTTGCCGACACGCGCACCACACGCGCCATCTCCTCCCAACTGAGGATCTCCGCGCGAGGCATGTAATCGGCGTCTTGCTCCGGCATGCAGTAGAAGCAGCGGATGTTGCACCGGTCCGTCACGCTGATCCGCAGGTTGTCATGCAGGCGGCCAAACGTGTCGTATAGAGGCGCAGTATTCATTATTTGATCGCTAACATCCGTTCCAGAGGCAATTTGGCGCGTTCAATCAGCTCCGCCGACAGTTCCAGCCGTGGCGCCAAGTGCAACAACCCGTCGCGAACCTTTTCGAGCGTGTTCAACTTCATGTAAGGGCATTCGCTGCAGTTACAATTTTCATTCGTAACAAAATGGAAAATCTTTTCGGGTGAATTTTTATAGAGCGAATGCTTCACACCGCTCTCGGTCATAACGATAAATTCCTTGGCTTCCGACGCCGCGCAATAGTTGATCAGCGCCGATGTGGAGCCGATGTAGTCCGCCATTGCCAGCACGGCGCCCGGGCACTCCGGATGAGCCACCACCGTCGCGCTCGGGTATTTTGCCTTCGCCTCAGCTAATCGTCTGGCAGGGAAAGTAGCATGCACGATACAGGCTCCCTGCCAAATCCGCATGTTTTGACGGCCTGTTTCTTTCTTCACCCAATTCCCAAGGTTTACGTCAGGCAGAAACAATATAGGCTTGTCCGCGGGGATTGAATTTACTACGTCCACGGCATTGCGCGAAGTACATAGAATGTCCGATTCCGCCTTCACTTCGACGCTTGTATTTATGTAGCTGACAATAATGTGATCTGGGTGAATTTTTTTAAATGCGCGAATTGGCTCCACGGGGCAAGAATCGACTAGAGAACAGCCCGCGTTGACGTCCGGAACCACTACGATCTTATTCGGATTCAATACCTTGGCGGTCTCCGCCATGAAGTACACGCCGGCGAAAAGAATTACATCGGCAGTGGTGGTCTGGGCTTTTCTAGCCAGTTCCAAACTGTCTCCAATAAAGTCCGCAAGCTCTTGAATTTCCGACTCTTGGTAATGATGGGCAAGCAGAACGGCATTGCGCTCCCGCTTCAATTCTAAGATCTCTTCTTCGACAGAAATGGCTACAGGCATCTTGTTCCGAATCTCACTTCATTGTATCCTAAGGATGGCTGTACCCCCCCCTTTCGTTTTCCTGCGTCCACCCCAATAGCGAAACGTGCGGCCTTGCCCGCACTTTGTGTTTTATAAAGTCCCGCTTCGCGAAAAGAAATCCTTTGGAGGCTTCCACCTTGTTCCAACACATTTCGAAGATTTCGGCCTTGTTCGCCCTAGCTTTCACGGCCCATGCCCAGCAGCTAAGCTGCACCACATCCGCAGTCCCAGCACTTGTCCGTTCGGAAGGAATCGCCGAGCGCGTTGGCGATATTATCCTCAATTGCTCCGGTGTTCCCGCAGGAACACCGATCAGTGCTTCTCTTACGCTATTTTCCACCACCACCGTAATAACCAATCGCATCAGCTCCAGCGGTAATACAGACGTTCAGGTGGTGCTTGAAACTCAGGGGGCTCCGCAAATTTTGAACACAACCGCAACGCTGGGGAGTTCTTCCAGCGTCAATATTAGCGGCATCAACTTCAACGTGCCCGCATCCGGCGTGGCGGCACTTAGAATTACCAACCTGCGGGTGAACGCGTGGCAGGCGGCGGAGCAGCCGATTCGCATACAGATTGCATCTACGGGAACCAGTGCTGTTCGCATCGACAACAGCCAGATAACCGTCGGGTTGCCATCACGGGGTTTGCTCGCCAGTTACGGATCCACATTCGTTTGCAACACCTCACTGGGTCCGGACACGGTGACGTTCGCAAATCTGATCAATAAGGGCACACGCTTTGCGTCGATCCGCGTTACGGAAGGTGCGAGCCTTGCTAATTCCTTTGAAAAGCGGACGGCTGGGACCGATTCCGGCACCCGCATTGCCGTGCGCTACACCGGCTTCCCTGCGGGAGCGAAGTTATATGTCCCAGATGTGATCGCGGGTTCCACCGCAACCACGCCAACCGCCGGTGGGGATTTGGGACTACCAACAAGCGGCGGCTCCTACACGCCCACAGCTCAGGGCCAATTGTTACTGGCGCGGGTGCGCGGTAACGACGCCAATGGCGCCGGGGGCGTCCCTCTTTATACGCCTTCCGCCATGGGGTCGCCAAGCGTAGGCTTTGACGGAGCAAGCGAAGTTACCCTCACAAACGGTAACGGGATTGCGGTTTTTGAGGTGCTGGATTCCAACAGCTCCATTCGCGAAAGCGCGCAGTTCCCAACCTTTCTGGTCTACACATCGCCTGGAGATGGTTCAAGCGCCTCCGGTCGGGTGGATGTTAGCTTCGCGCCAATTTCGACCGATTCCGTAGCTTCGGCCTCCGCACCCGTACCCCGTTTCCAAGCCGTCGTACCGCCCTCCGATTGCCAGTCTTTAGGCGATTGCAATTCGGGCGTCTTCCCGATACTTTCCATCAATGCGGACCCTTTGAACCTCAGCGCCTTCACAAACTCAGGTCCTCAAACCCGATTTGTGCGCGTCAACAATCAAGGCGGCAGTCTGCTGAATTGGACGGCAACGATAACCTACCAAAACGGCAGTGGCTGGCTTACGATCGATCCAACTTCAGGATTGAACAACGCTACGATTCGCATCGATTTTGTGCCCGGCAAACTACCGGCGGGAATTTACAACGCAACACTTACGATTGACGCAGGGCCTAATGCCGGTTCAAAGAGCGTACCCATTCGCCTGGAGTTGACTGATTTCGCGCCGCCTCCCGCACCATTCCCGGTTGTCACGTCGGTAGTGAATGGGGCCAGCTTCGTTGAGGGACCTCTGGTTTCCGGCTCTCTGGTGACCATTTTCGGAACGAACTTTGGCACAATGCCGCCAACGGTGATGTTTGACGATCAGGCGGCGACAGTGTTCTTCGCCAGCCCCACGCAATTGAATCTCCGAGTGCCCGATCTTGGATCGAAGACTTCCACCCAATTGGTGATCAGCACAACCGATAGCCGCAAGAGCCCTGTGCGCAATGTGCCTATCGCCGCCGCCGCGCCCGGCATCTTCAACCCGGGAGTTCTGAACCAGAACAATACGGTGAATTCCGTGGCTAATCCTGCCGCCGCCGGTTCGGTGATTCAGGTTTATAGCACGGGCCTTGGCACCGGCAACGTAACCGCGAAGATCGGCGTGGAGACCATTGCCTCGCCACGTTACGCGGGACCTGCTCCCGGTTTTCCAGGCTTGCAGCAAGTCAACCTGGATATTCCGGCGACATTCAGCGCGACTACGGCCGACTTGTCGATATGTGTCGGCGCAGTTTGCAGTCCTGCGGTACGGGTGAGTATTAAGCCAGCTCAATAGAGAAAGACTCTCGCGTTTGAGCCCGCAAACCGTCGAGTAGCGTCATTGTTCCTCAAAGATACTACCTGAGCAGCAAAAACCGTGCTGTGATACGCTGACGGAACATGAAGCTCAACCATCTGCAGATTCTAACCGGGGCCGCATTCTTGATTTTTCTCGGAGCCATTTCGCAACCCAATGCGTTGGCGCAACCGGGACGTCAAGGCGCTCCGCTGCCTCCGGGTCAGAATCCCAATGGAATGCGCGTCTACATCTGGGCCGGGCTCAAGTCCCATGCGGTGGGTCTGCACGACTACCCGCAGTTTCTCGCCGATTGGAGCAAGCTGCTGACAGAGAAAGGCGCCGTGGTTAACGGCGCTCTCCATCCCCCGAAAGCCGCCGACCTTGAGCAGACCGATGTCGTGGTGATCTACAAAGGCGACGCCGGCTATCTTACTGATTCGGCCAAAGCCGCGCTGGAAGCATATGTGAAACGCGGTGGAGGATTGGTTAGTCTGCATGATTCGTTATGCGGCCCTGACCCCGCCTATTTTGCGGGTCTGGTAGGCGGCGCGAAGAAGCATGGCGAAGTTAACTATACGTTGGATGCGCCGATTCAATATAGCGTCGTGGACAAATCAAACCCGATTGTGCAGGATTTGTCAGACATGACCCTCTTCGACGAAGCTTTCTACGGCATGACGTGGGCGAAGGATCCGGGCATTAAGGTATTGGCGAGCGCAGCGATGCCGCCCACTCGAAGCGCCGGCGAACATAAAGGTGAAGTGGTGCCTCAGCTTTGGACTTACGAACACACCGTTGCCGGTGGCCAATCGGCGCGCGCATTCGTATGGATGCAAGGCCACACTTACGCCAATTTCGCCAATTATCAAATTCAACGGACTCTGTTGCGGGGTATCGCCTGGGCGGGGAAGAAGCCGGTGGATGAGCTTGTGAATTACGTGGCTCCTCCAAGGCCCGCCCCAAGTAAGCCTCGGCAGTGATCACCGCCCCGCCGGCTCTCCGTCATCCATATTGGCGCTGCGGTTACGACAGTAACTTTTTAGGTAGTAGGTTGCAAAATAGGGAATTGGCCGTATGCTGAGGAAGCATGAAACAGCTACTGTTGCTCCCATTCCTATTCGTCGCCGGCGATAGATCCTCGGGATTGCCTTTGAAATTTGAGCTAATCCGCCATGCCGGGCAAGGACGGCCCTCACACGATTTCTACTTCTTGCAGAGTGATCAAGCCTTCCGGCAACAGAGCCCGAAGTTCTTTGAGGATAGGGCGGATTCGGGCTTCGTCGTCTATCGCGGTGATTACAATTGGCCTGTCATCAGAGATCCCAAATAGGCGCTTCTTGTGCATCTTTCCGTGCCTACCGTATCCCATCAATGCGCGCGTGACTGTCGCCCCCGCAAGCTCAAAGTGGAATAATCTTCTAACAATGTCCTCATGAAGTTTAACATCACCAATCCTATCCTCTTCGTTCAGGTAAATGGTCAACTGCAGTTTTTTCATCGAGTAATCTCCTCCTTCTGTGATTTGTCCGGCACGGCTAGAGCATACATGCTGGGCAAGGCCAGTAGTGTGAGGAATAACGTGGAGAGCAGCCCCCCTACAACGACGGTTGCCAAAGGCCGTTGCACGTCTGAACCTATGCCGCTGGCCCGCGCGGCGGGCACCATACCGAGTAGCGCCACCACGACCATTAGCAGCACTGGCCGCAACTGTCCCAGTGCGCCCTGAATGATCGCATCGCGCACGGGCAAGCCAGGTTCCGCGGTGCGCACACGATTGATCTCGGCGATCACCAACACGCCGCTCATCACAGCAACTCCGAAAAGGCTGATGAAGCCCACGGCGGCCGAGACGCTTAAATTGATGTGCCTTATGTACAGGAAAAGGACTCCACCTACGAGCGAAAAGGGTACATTCATCATTACAAGTCCCGCATATTTCGTGGATCCGAACATGAAGAAGAGCAAGACAAAGATGATGGCGATTGTAATGGGCAGGATCACCGTAAGCCGTTTCTTGGCCCGTTGCAGATTTTCGAATTGGCCACCCCAGGCAACTTCGTATCCAGCCGGCAGCCGTATCTCCGCCTCAAAGCGTTTCTGCGCGTCGGAAACGAAACTACCTTGATCGCGACCGCGGATGTTGGTGCGGACGGTGATCTGCCGTTGATTCTCGCGGCGGGCGATGATGCTCGCTCCGTCGACAACTTTGATTTCAGCCAGTTGAGCCAATGGCACGCGGCCCCCTTCGCGAGTAGGCACGAGGATATTGTCGATGGCTGCAATGCTGGTTCTCGCTTCTGGAAGATAACGCACCGTGATGTTAAACCGCCTCTCTCCTTCAAACATGGTTCCTGAGGAGCGGCCGCCAATGGCCATTTCTATTACGTCTTGCACGTCGCGGACATTAATGCCATATCTTGCCACGGCTTGCCGGTCAACGCGAATCCGAAGTTGCGCTTGCTCGGCTTCCTGTTCAATGGCGAAGTCGGCCGCGCCGGGCACATTGCCGACCATGGATAGAATTTTCTCGGCTTGTGCGCGTAGCACTCCAAGGTTCGGCCCACGGATAATCACCGCTAAGTCCGCCGCGGAACCGGTTACGGCCTCAGTGACATTGTCCACAATGGGTTGGGTGAAGCTGAACGCGGCGCCCGGGATTTGTTCATTCAGTTTTCGGCTTAGCTCCTCGACCAATTTAGCCTTGTCCATGCCTGCCGGCCAAGTGTCATACGGATTAAGCGCCAGGAAGAATTCGTTGCGATTCGGTCCGTAAGGATCAGTGCCGGAATCGTTGCGGCCGCTTTGCGAGGAGACCAGATGCACTTCCGGATACTGAGCGGCAATCGTTCGAATCTGGCTCGCAATTTCCGCCGACTTATCCAGTGAAATTCCAGGAGCCAATACGGCGCGAATCCAGATTACTCCTTCGTCCAGATTCGGAAGAAATTCGATACCCAATGCCCCAGCCAACGCGAATGCGCTGATGACAATACCCGCCGAAGCTCCGAAGGTAATCATTGGCCGGCGCAATACGATTTTCAAAACACTTTCATAGTGTTTCGCCAACCAGGGAAGGATTGGATTTTCCCAACTCTTTGAACCGTTGCGGAAAAGGTAGGTTGCCAGCACGGGTATCACTGTTAGCGCCAATAACATCGAGCCTAACAAGGCGTAACTCACGGTAAATGCCATCGGAGTGAAAAGTTTCCGCTCTACCCGCTCTAGGGTGAAAAGCGGAATATAGGCGGAGATTATGATCATTAGCGAAAAGAAGATGGGGCGTTCAACTTCCATCGCAGCGTCCCGGACAGCCGCCAGGACACCACCTTCGGCGGCAAATCCCGGGCGATGTTCCCTCACATGCAATGTGTGCAATACGTGTTCGACCATTACCAGAGAAGCATCCACGATGATTCCAAAGTCAAGCGCGCCCAGACTCAGCAGGTTAGCGGGAATGCCCGAAAAATGCATACAAAGGAACGCGAACAGCAGGGAGAGCGGAATGGTAATCGCGGTCAACAAAGCGGCCCGTACGCTTCCCAAAAACAGAAACAGCACCACGACGACGATCAGCAGACCTTCTAGTAACGTATGGGATACCGTGTGCAACGTGTTGTTCACCAGGTCAGTACGGTCATAGATCGGCGCGAGCGTGACTCCCTTCGGAAGGCGGGTTCCATTCAGGTCATCCACAGCCTCTTTGATGGACTTCAAAACTTCCGATGGGTTCTCTCCTCGGCGCATTAAGACGATGCCCTCAACTCCCCCCGATTGATTTCCGACGCCGAAGATACCTGTTCGCGGCTCAGGAGTGATTGCCACCCTTCCAATATCTTTCACGAAGACCGGCACGCCTTTGACGGCGGTTACCACGATATTTCCGATATCTTCCGGATTCTGAATCAAGCCAACGCCACGAATGACCATGGATTGTTGCATATTGTCGAGCATCGCGCCGCCCGCATTGCTGTTGTTTGCCTTTATCGCATCGGCAATTTGTGCGATCGACAGGCCATATTTGGACAAGGACATTGGATTGACTTGAATCTCGTACTGTTTGATCAAGCCACCAAAAGGCGTTACGTCGGCCACTCCCGGTACCTGCAGAAAACGCGGTTCCACAACCCAATCCTCGAGCTCACGAAGCTTCATCGAATCCAGTCCGCCGCCTGAAAGCGTGTAGCGGTACAACTCTCCTATCGGAGTGGACAACGGCCCCAACGCGGGAGTGACCCCGTCAGGGAGCGTTGCATCGCGAAGTTTTTCAAGCACCACCTGACGCGCAAAATAGTCGTCCGTTCCGTAATCGAACGTTATTTCCACCACCGACAGCCCGAAAATTGTGCGCGAACGCCGGGCGATCACGTTGGGAGCACTGTTGAGCGCCCGCTCAATTGGAACCGTCACTTGCTGTTCAATTTCTTCAGCGGCGCGGCCAGGATACTGTGTGATCACCACTACCTGCGTATCAGATATATCCGGATACGCCTCAATTTTCAACTGAAGAAAAGCCCAGAGCCCTGCGCCGATCAAAGTTAGAGCGGTAATAATCGTAATGAAGCGCTGTCGGAGTGCGAATCTTAGGAGTTGCGCAATCATCTAGTTCGCCACCAGAAGCATCACACCGTCAACCACGACGCGATCGGATGCGTTCAACCCTTCGAGGATGGCGATACGATCGCCCACTTGTACGCCAGTTGTGACCGCGACCCGCTCAAAAACTCCTTTCTTAATCTCGCGCCAAACCATACTTTTGCCAGCGGTAGCGATGACCGCGACCACGGGCACGGTTGGCCGCGATTCAGACCGTTCGGCAAGTTGCACATTGCCGAACATTTCCGGCTTGAGGCGACTATTGGGATTCGATAATTCCGCCCGCACTTGCACTGTGCGAGTTTGAGGATCCACCGTGTCGCCGATGAGCGCCACCCGCCCGCGAAAGGTCTCACTTGGATATGCCGAAAGTTCGATCGACATGGGCTCGCCGGTTCGGATGAAGCGGATCGAGGTCTCTGGCACATCGGAGGTGACCCAGACTGAACTGAGATCGGCTATGGTCATCAACGGGGCACTCAAGTCATTGCGGAATTCCCCATTCACTACGGATAGTTCCAAGACTTTCCCAGGAATTGGGGCATTAATCGTCATCCGTTGGCCGTACTTCCCCCCTTCAATTCCGAGGATCTGAAGCCGGCGCCGCGCTTGCTCGATTGTGGCTTGATTTTGCTCCACCGCAGTTTGGGCTTGCACAAGCATCGCCTCGGCATTGAACACCTCTTTTTGCGGGTTCGCTCCGTGTTCGTAAAGATCCTTCACGCGGTCCAGATCCCTCTGCGCTTTCGCCACCGCGGACTTTGCTTGGGTGACGCTGGCCTGTGCCTGCTGATAACCGGAGACGGCGGCGTCAAGATCGGCGCTTTCCAACGTGAATAGCGGTTGTCCTTCGCGGACGAAATCCCCTATTTTGACGAGTACCGTCATGATATGCCCGGGGACAGGGAGTACGACGTGAGAAAGCCGGTTGGCGTTGGCCTCCACTTTTCCCGGCGCCGTCACGCCGCCCACCGGCACCACCGATACTTGGACGGCTTCGCTACGGATCTGCGCCAGCTTAGGAGAGTCAGCTTGAAAAATTGCTTGGCCTGGCGAAGCTTGAGGGGAGTTCGGCGCGATTTGACTTTTTTCCTCTCGCTTCCTTTCACCGCAACCAGTCAAGGCAACGCAACCGATCAGAGCGATAGTAATCAATGTGGTTGGAGCAATTGTATTCCCCTGACGTTTTAACATTTTTCCCCGCATTTAACTTCTCCTTAAATCAATTACCGCTGACGGTTGCGCCGGAAACCGTGTCGATCAGATAAAGGCTGCGAGCATAGCTGGCGCGCGCATCGTTGAACGTTTGTGTCGCGTCGTTGAAAGCTCGTTGGGCATCCAAGAATTCAACCAGGCTTGCTTCGCCCAGCCGGTATGAGTACTCGGTAATATCGCGAACGCTTTTCGCCTTCACCAGAATGTCGGTCTCCACACTGGTCAGCAGTTGGCGCGATACCGTGTACTGTCGCAGCGCTTGTTCCACTTCGGCCGCAATGGACGCCTCCAGCGCTTCTTTCTGGGCGCCAGCCTGATTAATTTCCCGCTTCGCGCGTAGAATCTCGCCCTGGTTCTTGTTGAAGACGGGCAACGGCATGCTGAAGTAAAGGCCGACGGAACTGCCGCCAACACCCCATGCCCTTTGATGGGTGAATTCGGCCCCAATGCTGTAATCAACCTTGCCGTTGGCCAACTGCAATCGCAAATCAGCTTGCGAGCGCACTTGCGCTTGTTGACCCGCCAAGTAATCGGGACGGAGAGTTAAAGCGCGTTTGCCGATTTCCTCCGGCGTACCGGTGATGTCATCCCGGCGAAGTTCACCTACCGCATCGAAACCGGGGGACCTTAACTTGCGTCCCAGCAATAATTGCAAACGTGTGCGGGCTTGATCGAGCTGCAGTTGCGCTTGTTGCACCGAGACTCGGTATTGAAACGCGGCCACTCGGGAACGATCCAGTTCCACTTGCGCCAGGTCGCCGGCCTTCAGTCTGGATTCGTTGATGCCAACCAAACGCTCCAGGCTCTGCAGATTCCCTTGCGCCAAAGCAAGATTGTTCTTGGCCTGCTGAATATCAACGAAGGCGGTTTGCACTGCGAAGATCACCTGACGCATGGCTTCCCTCACGCCGAGTTCCGCCAGAGACTTCAGCTCTTTGGCCAGCGCGATTCGTTCTTCGCGTTTGTGGCCGCGCTCCATGGGTAGATCGGTATGGATATTGAGTTGGTTGGGGCCCAGCGGGGTATCGGGCGAGTAGTTGGCGCCCAGTAAATTAAGGGTTTGGCCGGCGACGGTGAGGACGGGATTTGGCCGTAGGCGCGCCGTGATTTCGCGCGCTTCGGCGACGCTTACGTTCAAGCGCTGGGCGACCAGATCCAGGTTCTTGGCGACTGCTTCTTGGATGGCTTGATCGAGCGTAATTGCGGCCTGATCTGTCGAACTTTGGGCTCCCAAAAAAGCTGCGATCATCAAACCGGTCAGAATTGTCCTGGTTAGCACAGCTTTTAGGATGGCCGAAATTGGCTTGAATTGCCCTCACCCCTTGATGGGTTTTTTTGGCATAGTTAAGGGAGCAGGCCTCCCCTGCAGGGGCGAGTTTTTTCCCCTTCGGAAGGGATAGCAATGGGCTGCGGCATGGGGCCGGCCAAGCCTACTCCCCGATTGGAGTGGCTGTTCCTCACCCCGCCATGGGATGCCCAGAGGCTGCGTGTGCTGCGATGATGGATGAGTTAAAGACTAGGGAGGAGGCATCCATGGATCCGCGGAACACCGCCAATTCGCACCTCGACTTAGTGGTCGATCCACCAATTCCACGAAAGCGGGTTTTATACATATCCCTTCTTGGTTTTGGATTGTTGGTGGGATTGGTTTCACTGGCGGGTTATTTGGGATACTCGGGATCAGACCGGATTCAAGACGCCGCGCAAGCTTTGGTTCGTGAGAACGTTCTTCAAAGTGACCGGGGCGCGGCGCTTGAAGCGAAAATCGTGAATGAAACCCAGTTGATGATCGATCGCCTGGGTTGGGTTCTAGGGCTTTGTTTTGTTTTCGCGGTTGGCACTGCCGGGCTGACGGCGTGGATCCTTCATCGGGCGTTTAAAAATCTGGAATGGCAAGCGGCGGAATTGGCGCACGTTTCCTGGCACATGATCGACGGTCACGAAAAAATGGCGCGGCGCTTTTCACACGAGATGCACGATGAACTGGGGCAGTCATTAAGTGGCTTACGCCGCATGCTCAGCATTGTCCCTGATGCGGGGTTCGGCGCCATTCGGCAGGAGTCAATCGGCATTGTAGATGAAGTGCTGCAGGATGTGCGGAAATTGTCCCAAGCGTTGCGTCCGGTGATTCTGGACGATTTTGGTTTGGATTCCGGACTGCGATGGCTTTGTGAACGCTTCACGCAAAGGACCCAGATTCCCGTGGAGTACTCATGCAATTCGACGGTCCGCTTTGGCGAGGCCTTGGAGACGCATTATTTTCGAATTACACAAGAAGCGCTGACGAACATCGCACGGCATTCGGGCGCCACTTCGGCTTCGGTGAAGCTTTCCGTGATGGACGATCTGGTTTACTTGACCATCACCGATAATGGCGTTGGGCTTAAATCAAACTCCGTGCAAAGGTCCCCCAGCTTAGGTATGGTGGGGATGCGGGCGCGCGCGCGGCAGTTGGAGGGCGACCTGCGGGTTGAGAACATCCCAGAGGGTGGACTGCGTATCCAAGTGGAAGCGCCGTTACGGCAAATGGAACAAGATGCAAAGCAAGAAAATCCAAGTTTTGTTGGCTGACGATCACGCGATCTTGCGCAAGGGCATCCGCATGCTGATCGACTCGCAGGCGGACATGGAAGTGGTGGGTGAAGCAAAGACCGGCCGCGAGGCAATTGAGGAAGCGCAGCGCCTGAAGCCAGACATTGTGGTGATGGACATCTCCATGCCCGAGTTGAATGGAATTGAAGGCACACGCCAGATCTGCGACTCATTGCCTCAGACAAAAATCGTGGCGCTAAGTATGCATAAGGATTCCGTTTATGTACGTGAGATCCTGCGCGCCGGCGCTCGCGGGTATCTCGTGAAGGATTCAGAAGACGACGATTTATTGCGGGCCATTCGGTCCGTCCATCGGGGAGAAGCCTTCTTGAGTCCTTCAATTTCCGACGCCATCCTTGTGGATTACCGCCGCTTTGTTTCGAATCCGATTGACCTATTGACCAGCAGAGAGCGTGAAATTCTGGCGATGATTGCCGAAGGCAAATCCAATAAGGACATAGCCAATGCGCTTAACCTGAGCGTATATACAGTTGAATCTCACCGCGGTAGTTTGATGGAAAAGCTGAATCTCCATAATACGGGGGATATTGTCCGTTTTGGGATCCGTAACGGTCTGACGAATTAAGTCTTTGTGCCGGCGCCTGTTCCTTGCTTCAGAGCACGATAAGAGGATGGTTTGCAGCCAGGGTTATTGCTAGACTAGCAACCGATGTCTCTACTCCCCATACCGGAAAACATTTCGTCGATCGAGCGTCCGTGTCCGGAGTTGTGGAAATACTACATCCTGAAAGGCCTTGCGACTGCCTTTGCGGCGCCGTTGACGCTAATACTTCTCTACTTCCGTTTCCACACGATGCAATATCGCTTTGATGTGGACGGCATTCATATGAGCTGGGGCATTTTGATGCGGCACGAAATCATGCTGAACTATTCCCGCATTCAAGATATTCAATTGCAGTCGAATTTCGTGGAGCGCTGGTTTGGGCTGGTTCGGATCCAAATCCAGACAGCAAGTGGGAGCACGGATTCGGACATGACACTGGAAGGGATAAAGGACTACACGGGCATGCGGGACTTCCTCTATTCGCGAATGCGCGGAGTGCATGAACCCCACGCAAATCAACAAACCGCGGATAAAGGCGGTGGTTCTGGGGGCGGAGGCGGACATATCGGGCGTTTTGAAAACGTTTCGAACGCGAACGAAATCAGAGAACTGTTAGTGGAGCGGCTTCGCGCATACCGCGATTCGGGGTTGGGCGAATCCACGCACGAAGCCGGCAAGCGACCGGGTCAAGCCGTGGAGGCTGCACGCTTGGCGCTTAAGGAAGCGCAGGCTTTGCGCGGTCAGATGGCGTCTTTTCTGGCGACGTAAGAGTATCGTTTGAGGGACCGAGCCAAAAAACCTACGACATAAAGCTTTCGATGTCTGTATCCACCATCCAGTCCTTTCCCTGTTGCGCGTGCCAGGGGATCGGCCCCACTTTCTTCACGGAAATATGCACTACGTCCGGCAACCAATTGCAGTTTCCAGGATAATAGAAGCATGAATCCTCATTCGGATAGTTCCGAAGATCAGCCGACTCATTCCGCATCGGGAGTGGACCTGACCCTCATCCGATGGATGCTTTCGCTTACCCCCGCACAGCGTCTTCAAGCCCTTCAAGGCACAGTCGACTCCATTTCCACAATCCGTGACGCAAACACCCGACATTCGATTTATTGACATCCTCAAGGTGCTGATTGAGAACGGCGTGGAGTTCATACTTGTAGGTGGTGTGGCGTCAGCGCTCCATGGAGCTCCCGTCACGACGTTCGACGTTGATGTTGTCCACCGCCGAACGCAAGAGAACATTGTCCGGCTAATGCAAGCATTAGAATCGCTCGAGGCCCATTACAGACATTCTCCGGATCGGAACCTCCGGCCGGGGCCATCGCATTTGGCATCTCCTGGCCATCAGTTATTGATTACAAAATTCGGCCCTCTGGACGTGTTGGGAATCATCGGAAACAACCACGCCTATGACGATCTGTTGGTTCATTCCGAACCAATGAACATCGGTGATGGCACACAGATCACCGTAGTCAGTCTCCCCCTATTAATCCAAAGCAAAGAAGAAGTGGGCCACCCAAAAGACCAGGCGACCCTCGAAATCCTCCGCGAAACCCTCCGCCAAAAACGCACGACATAAGAAAACAGCCGCAATCACTTCTGAACCGCAGTGCCAGATGCAGTACACTCCTCCGTGCCGCCACAACCGCTGCCCATCGGAAAATTCCGCCGACTGGTGTACCCCGTGGGATCTTGCCGCGCCACGGAGAGTTCCCCCCATCTCCATCCACTAATCGTCATGATCGACCTCAAAGAAAAAACCAAGACCATCACTGCAACGATGAGCCAGATCGAGAAAACATTCGGCAAAGGCTCCATCGTCCGTTTGGGAGCGCGCGATGCGCTGATTCCCGTTTCCGTCATCCCCACCGGCTCCATTTCGCTCGATAACGCGCTTGGCGTGGGCGGATTGCCACGCGGGCGAATCATCGAGATTTTCGGACCGGAATCCAGCGGCAAAACCACTGTCGCTTTAACGGTCATCGCCCAGGCCCAAAAAATGGGCGGCGCCGCGGCATTCATCGACGTGGAACACGCCCTGGATCCAATCTACGCTGGTAAGTTAGGCGTGGACACTGACAATCTGTTGGTCTCGCAACCTGACCACGCCGAACAGGCTCTCGAAATCGCCAACACCCTGATCGCCTCCGGCGCGATCGACGTACTTGTTCTGGATTCAGTTGCGGCGCTGGTGCCGAAGTCAGAACTGGAAGGGGACATGGGCGACGCTTCGATGGGCTTGCAGGCCCGGTTGATGTCGCAAGCCATGCGCAAACTGACCGGCGTCTGCTCGAAGACCAATACTTGCCTGATCTTCATCAACCAGATTCGTGAAAAGATCGGAGTGATGTTCGGCAGTCCGGAGACGACGTCTGGTGGCCGTGCGTTGAAGTTCTTCTCAACCGTGCGTTTGGACATCCGGCGCTTGGCGGCGATCAAAGATGGCGAAACAATCATCGGGAATCGCACGAAAGTGAAGGTGGTGAAGAATAAGGTTGCCCCGCCATTCCGCGAGATTGAGTTTGACATTCTCTATGGCCAAGGCATTTCCCGCGAGGGCGACATGCTGGACTTTGGTGTGGTGCAAGGGCTGGTTGAAAAGAGCGGCTCCTGGTATAGCTATCGCGGCGAACGGATTGGGCAGGGCCGTGAAAATGCCCGGCAATTCCTACGGGACAACGAAGCGGCCATGGCGAGGCTGGAGGCCGATCTACGCGCAGCGTTGAGTCTGCCGCAAGGGCCCGAGGTGCAGGAGTTGGCGGCAGCAGCCGCAAGTTAGATAGTTGCGCACTGCGGGGGCCGGGCCGCCGGCCCCCCCGACATTTCACCATCTAGGCTAAGCATCAAGCCCCCGATGAAAAATCGGGAGACTGGAGTTTGTACATTTCAGAATTCAAGAAGCATTCTCAGGACTTTGGAAATCGCGGTGTGAAGTAGGGCGGACCCCCGACACGCTAGGACCCTAAGTCAACAATGTTGAGGCTAGCCACACAATGGGCAACAATCTCCTTGCGGTCCTTGAAAATACCTGAAATAATGCCCCAGTCAGGCATCCGATAAAAGGTTAGGTGAAGGAGCTTCTCGATGACGCGAAGAACCGCGGTATTCCTTCTTACGCCGCTGCCAGGAGTGCGGGCCGCTGAACCCTGGAAAGTTAAGGATGCAGCGGAATGGTCGAGCGCCGATCGACAGAAATTGCGTACAAATTCTCCATGGGCGAAAGAGGCTGTTGTTGGAGGCGCCACCCGGACGGTAAGGCACAAGGCCGCGGCTCCGCCTCCTAAAAGTGACCCTCGCAAGAGCGCCACTGCACCACCACCACCAATCACCAGTAACAACCCAACAGAGCATTTAGTAGTCAGAGCAACGGTGCGTTGGGCCAGCGCTCAGCCATTTTTCGATGCCATCAAGAAAGAGAAAACGAAAATGGCTAAGGAGAGTTACATTCTGAGCTTGACTGGGTGGCCGGCGTATGGACCGAACTCAGCGGGGCTACCGCAGGGCAGCATCGCGGCCATGCTGAAGGATGGAGCAGCATTGGAACGAAAAGGCAGAGATCCAATCACTCCCTCCGTCGTTGAGGAGGCGCAATCTCTTGATGGAGAGCTCTTTTTGTTCTTGTTTCCCAAAGTAGCCCAACCAATCGAGGCGCCCGATAAGGAAGTAACCTTTCATGTCAAAGCAGCCGGAATGGAAGTTCGGGCGAAATTCGTGTTGAAAGACATGGAATACGAAGGGAAGTTAGAGCTCTGAGGCTTCACTGGTTGGAGCGGAACACCGTGTGTCCGAAAAATGGGGACTGACGAAACTGACATCTTTTTTCGCCACCGCGAGGGATTGATTTTTCCGAAGGGTAATTTGCGAAAAAAGGCTGTCTGTTCCGTCAGTCCCCATTTTTCGGCGCCCCTGCCGCGACTCCAGCGACGTGCGTTCCATGACCATAAACGTCCTTGGTTAAGCCCGAACCTGTGAAGTCCTGGCTGTAGACCACACGTGAGCCGATTAGGTTCTGAAGATCCTAGGCGCGGCTAACCCCTCCATCGATGATCGGGATGCCGATGCCCGCACCATCGAGACCGTAGTTCGCGGCCGCC